>NZ_RAPN01000004.1 GCF_003610535.1 Mangrovibacterium diazotrophicum
CCCGCCAGCGCCGATGGTACTGCATTTATGTGGGAGAGTAGGTCGTCGCCATCTTTAACAAACCCTGTGTTCGACAGAGCACAGGGTTTTTTTATGCCCACTAGTCAACGGGGCTATTGGGATTTCATTATCTTCGGTGCCAGGACTGATCCACACCAAATGACAACTCTCAAGCGCGAACACTTTTTCTATTACGGTCTTCTGTTATTTGCAGCTGCGTTACCTTTTTCAGTTGCTCTCATCTCGCTATCAGCAATACTTCTGTTGTTATTCTCTTTTATCAGCTTCAAGCGCGATCGTTTGAAAGCGAGTTATCCAGAACGAAAATATCTCCTATTTTTTGTGGCTATCTATCTGCTGCATGTCTTGGGAATGGTTTTCTGTAAGGATTTTGCGTCAGGCTTGTATGATTTAAATAAAGCTTTACCCTTTCTAACAATCCCTCTTGCTTTCCTTTTGGCTCCGGTGGTTTCAACCAAACAGTTCCGAAATGTCTTGAGTGTGTTCTTTTGGGCGGTAGTCTTTTCAGCCTTTATTACGCTCGTAAAATTTTATTTAGCAACCGATCAATTGCTGTTGGATGCACAGTTTACCGGCTATATCCATCATATTCGTTTTAGTCTCATGATTGTTTTGGCATTGGCAATTCAAGTTTACTTGATGCCGTCGAGTATAACTAGATTGAAAAGGTGGTCGTTCGTTGTGGTTGCTGCGATGGTATTTCTTGTCTATTTCTTGTTTTGGCAGCAATCGTTAACAGGACTTGTTACCTTTTGGGCGCTTCTTTGTTTCTCTCTTATTATTTTCTTTTACAAGAAAGCTAGCACGAAATACCGTATTGCAGGAACGCTTGTTTTGTTCTTGTTAGTCCTTCTGCCCGCCGGTTATGTTTACCGGGTAGTTAGCGACTTTTATAATGTCGATGAAATCAAAAGAAACGAATTGCCAGTGAAGACTCCTCAGGGAAACAGCTATATTCACGATTTTAATAACCCGTTCACCGAAAACGGCCATTGGGTTGGATTGTATGTTTGTGAACCTGAATTGCGGGATTCGTGGAATAAACGCTCGGATTTGGACTACGATAAAACCGATGCAAACGGATACCGGGTGAAAGATACCTTGACTCGATACCTAACTTCGCGAAATTTGAAGAAAGATGCAGATGGCGTGGCACAGTTGTCTGATGAAGAAATCAAACTGATTGAAGAAGGTACAAGTAACTATTTGCTGGCTACCCGGAAGGCTTCTCTTTACCCGCGCCTCTACGTGAGTGTTTGGGAGGTGGATCAGTATATGAAAACAGGGAATGCCAATAATAAGTCAATAGCACAGCGGATTGAATATTTTCAGGCTGCTTGGACGATTTGGCAAAAACACTTTTGGTTTGGCGTCGGGACAGGTAATTGGAAAGTAGCCTATAAGAACACTTACCAGCAGATGGGGTCGGATATGGATGAATCTCAGTATGCCGATGCTCACAATCAATATCTGGCATGGTTGGTTCGCTTTGGTTTTATCGGCACTGTCATCATTCTGTTTTTATTTTTCTGGCCGGTATTGCGCGTTCAGCTTAGTCAATTTCCGTTATTCGGTGCGTTTATATTCATTCTTGTTGTCAGCAACATGGGTGATTCGAATTTGGACACACACGTTGGCGGCTATTTCTTCCTGTTATTCTATTGTCTTTTCCTGACCCATCGCGAATACCTAAAGCCAGGTGCTCTTCGGAGAAAGTCAAACTAAAGGATAGGTTTTGATACTGACTTTTATCGTCCGTTTTATTGCGCCATTTTTTGTTACTTTGAAGGACGAATTTGTTAATTATGATCCAATCAGTAACCCTGGTCGGAGCCGGAAACCTGGCAACACGGTTAGGTTCGGCTCTGAAACAAGCAGGAATAGAAATACTTCAGGTATACAGCCGCACCGAAGAGTCGGCAAAAACATTAGCACAGATCCTTGGAACAGGCTATACGGCCAACGTAGATGATATTACGCTAAGCGCAGACCTTACTATTTTTGCGTTGAAAGATGATATTCTCGAAAACTTGTTATCTCGACTGGATTTGCAAGGGAAATTAATTGCCCATACGGCGGGTAGTTTGCCCATGTCGGTCTTAGCAGGTCATTCAGAAAAGCATGGTGTTTTTTACCCGTTGCAGACGTTTTCGAAACAGCGAGAGGTCGACTTCAAAGAAATTCCCATTTGCATTGAAGGTGCAAATGCCGAAATTGAAGATGAACTTTCTGAATTAGCTGCAAAACTATCGGGCAAGGTTGAGCGAATAACTTCCGACCAACGGCAGAGTTTGCATTTGGCGGCTGTTTTTGTCTGTAATTTTGTCAATCACTTTTACTACCTGGGGCACGAGGTGGTACAAAAATACGGTGTCGATTTTGAATTGCTGAAACCGTTGATTCAGGAAACTGCAGGGAAAGTGATGGAAATTGACCCCTTCGAAGCGCAAACTGGCCCGGCCAAACGTTTTGATGAAACTATTATTAATAAGCATTTAAAATTTTTGAGCGATCAACCCGAATTGAAGGAAATCTATAGTTTTGTTTCGCGAAGCATTTTCGATGCGCACAAATCCGAATAACATGACTTTTGTAAAAGATAAACTGAAAAATATTAAAGCATTGGTTTTCGATATCGACGGCGTTTTGTCGTTGGATACCTCGCCGTTGAATGAAGAAGGAGATCCGATGCGTACGGCCAATGTGAAGGACGGCTATGCTTTGCGTAACGCCATGAATATGGGCTACCATGTTGCCATTATTACCGGTGGTGCGGTAGAACGGGTGCGTCTGCGTTACGAAAAATTGGGCGTTCCCCACATTTACATGGGCGTTCGCGATAAAGTTCAGCCGCTGAACGACTTTATGGAGAAAGTTGGTGTTACCGCTGACCAGGTGCTCTACATGGGCGACGATTTGATCGATTATAAAATTATGTCGCTGGTTGGATTTCCCTGCTGCCCGAGCGACGCCGTGCACGAAATCAAGGAAATTTCTTTGTATATTTCAGCTATCAAAGGGGGAGAAGGGTGTGGCCGCGATGTGATCGAACAAGTGATGCGCGCGCAGGACACCTGGATTAATGATAAATCATACTATTGGAGATCGACATAATGGTACTCAAAAATCTCGAAAAATATAACTTGATATTAGCTTCTGCTTCGCCACGCCGGCAGCAGTTAATGAAAGATCTTGGGCTTACGTTTGAAGTAAAGCCAGCCGATGTTGACGAGTTTTATCCGGAAAACCTGGGAATGACTGCGATTCCGGAATATCTGGCGCAACTGAAAGCCGATGCACTGAATGGCAGCATGGGCGTGAATGACTTGATTATTACGGCTGACACCATCGTTTGGAAAGACGATAAAGTACTCGGGAAACCGAGCAATCAGCAGGAAGCTGTTGACATGCTGAAGTCTTTGTCGGGTTCGCAACACCAGGTAATTACCGGGATGCACTTGCAAAGCAAATCGAAGAAAATATCGTTTCACGCGGTTACTGAAGTTTGGTTCGATGAATTGACTGATGACGAGATCAATTTCTACATCGACAAATACAAACCTTTTGACAAAGCCGGTGCGTACGGCATCCAGGAATGGATCGGTTTCGTTGGCATCTATAAAATTGAGGGTTCGTTCTATAATGTCATGGGGCTGCCGATTCACAAACTGTATCAATATTTGAAAGAATTTTAGTTTCGAAGGCATTTTCTGAGCTATTGAAGGCTGAAACAGGATGATTAACTGATAGATATCAGGATCAGTTTCTGTTTCTGGCTTTATTTTTGCATGCTGGCTTGCCGGCATTTTTGTTTTTTTGACGATTCGATTTTAATCAGTTCAATATAAAAGTTTAGAGAGATAATGGTAAAAATTAAGTTGCTGTTTCTGGGTGTGCTGCTGCATTTGGCTTTGCTGGTGTCGGCCAACGAAGGCATGTGGATTCCCACACTTCTGAAAAAATACAATATCGAAGAAATGCAGCAAATGGGCTTTCGCCTGACTGCTGACGATATTTACAGTATCAATCACAACAGTTTGAAGGATGCTGTGGTTTTGTTTGGTGGCGGTTGCACCGGGGAGTTGGTTTCAGCTGAAGGTCTGCTGCTAACCAATCACCATTGTGGTTATCGTCAGATCCAGTCGCACAGTTCGGTTGAGCACGATTACCTGACAGATGGTTTTTGGGCCAAATCGCGTGAGGAAGAATTGACCAATCCTGGATTGACGGTCCGTTTTTTGGACCGCATGGAAGACGTCACTGAAAAAGTGATGGAAGGAACAGATTCTCTAACGGGAGAAGATATGGAGAAGAAAATCACGCGCAACATTTACGAGATTAAAAAGGAGGCGAAGGTTGATGAGCGCTACGCGGCCGATGTGAAGCCGATTTTTAAAGGGAATCAGTATTTCCTGTACGTCTATAAAGTTTATCGCGATGTGCGTTTGGTAGGAGCTCCTCCCTCAGCTATTGGAAAGTTTGGTGGCGACACCGACAACTGGATGTGGCCTCGTCATACCGGTGACTTTTCAATTTTCCGCGTTTATGCGGATAAGAATAATGAGCCCGCCGATTATTCACCGGATAATGTACCTTACACGCCGAAGAAGTTTTTCCCGATTTCGATGAAAGGTGTGCAACCTGAAGATTTTGTCATGATTTTTGGTTTCCCCGGAAGTACCGACGAATATTTGCCATCGTTTGCCGTTGAGCTGTTGATGCAACAAAGCGACCCGGATAAAATTAAAATCCGCACAACGAAGCTGGACATTTTGCGTGGGCAAATGGAAGCTGATCCGAAAGTGCGCATTCAATATGCCTCGAAATATGCGTCGACCAGCAACTCGTGGAAACGCTGGCAAGGCGAAATTCGTGGCTTGAAACGAATGGATGCCTTGGGTATTAAAAACGAATTTGAAGGCGAGTTTAAAAACTGGTATGGACAATCGGAAGAATTGAGCGCGAAGTACGAATCGTTATTGCCCGATTTTGAGCGGTTGTATGTGGAGTTGACACCCTTTGATCGTGCCAAGAATTATTATGACGAAGTTGTAAAGCGGGGGACTGATATTTTCCAATTGGCCCAGAACACGCCACGCAATGTTTCCGCCTGGAACAAGTCGGATGCGGAGACGCAACAAAAAGTTAAGGATGAAATTCTGAAACGGATAGAAGCGCATTTCAAAGATTACGACCAGGCTACCGACGAGCATGTGTTTACTGCATTACTTCGGATGTACAAAGCCGATCTGGATCCTTCATTTTTGCCGAAAGAATTTAGCGAGCTATTGTCAAAATACGACGACGAAAAACTGCTGAAAAAAGTATATCGCAAATCCATTCTAACCGACAAGGCAAAATTCACGGATTTGGTTCGTAACCTCGATGAAAAAGCCATTGAGCGTTTGCAGAAAGACCCGATTGTTGCGTTGTATGATCAGCTGGCAGGCTATTACCAGGCGAATGTTGAACGCCCGTACAGTCAGATCAATGATGAAATAGACAAGCTTCAGAAAACTTACATGGCCGGAATTATGGCGATGAAAGAAGGACAGGCTTTGTATCCGGATGCGAATTTGACACTCCGCGTAGCTTATGGCAAAGTGGAAGGCTACAAACCTCGCGATGGTGTGGAGTACAACTACTTCACGACAGTGAAAGGAATTATGGAGAAGGATAACCCGGATATTTACGATTACGATGTGCCGCAACGTTTGCGCGATTTGTATGCTGCGAAAGATTTCGGACGCTACGCGGAAGATAGACAAATGCATGTGGCTTTTACAGCCTCAATTCACACCACCGGCGGTAACTCGGGAAGCCCCGCGATAAATGCCAACGGTGAGCTGATCGGTATCAATTTCGACCGTTGCTGGGAAGGAACCATGAGCGACATCATGTTCGACCCGGACCAGTGCCGCAACATCATGGTCGACATTCGCTACGTGTTGTTTATTATCGACAAGTTTGCTGGAGCAGGTTATTTGCTCGACGAAATGCAACTTGTCCCGGCAGAACAAGCTGTTGAAACCAACACGGATTCGATCTAGAAGATCTTTAAATTTAATAGCATAAAAGAAATGGCATCCCGGTTAAAGGATGCCATTTCTTATTTGGTCAAATTTGTTTTTAATCGTCCGTTGAATTCTTCTTGGTGTCCAAGTCTGTCCCTAAATAGAAGCTGGTAAATGGCGGTTGGTTATAAGCCACATTTTGCCAGGCAATGCTTAAGCGGTATTGTGGATCCTGCATGAACGTTTGAAATCGGTAAGCTGTTGGGATGGTCGTCGTATAAATTCGCAATTCCGAATTATCTGCTGTCCGCCAAATCACTTCTTCTCGCCAGTCGCCCAACAAATCGGCGCTCAGGCATGGTGTTGCTTTCGTGCCGTTGTTCGATACGCAGTCTTCTGCAGTTAGCAGGTTAACGGTTTTGTTCGCCGTCCAGTCCCATTTGTCAATGCGGTTTTTATCGAGTAGTTCGCGGCTAAGATCTCCATCCCACCAAAGCACAAAATTGGTTGATGAAGGCGTGTTTTCGCTAATTGTATTTCCGTGCACGTCGCGCAAACCTCCGGGGCCGCCCCAGTTTTCAAATCCGCGATGTGTCGGATCGATATCAGCCGATAAGCCACGACCAATATCAATGCCAGGCCCAATGCTAAATAGAATTTCTCCGGTCTTTGCGTCAAACATGGCTACTCCCGGCGTTTGCAGCGCAAGTGTTTTTCCTTCGTTTTCGTGAATACCATATACTTCCAGTCCCGGGCGGTCTGGATCCATATCAGAGATGGAAAGTGCATCGCCATGACGCAAGCCTGTGGTGTAAAGTCCTTGTCCATCGTCATCAACGGTCATGGCTCCAACACAAAGTTCATCTTTGCCATCCTGATCAACATCTGCGACACTGACCTGGTGGTTGGCTTGTCCTGAATACGGATTGTCAGCGTCCTTCGAATCAAACAACCAGCGCTGGGATAGTTGTCCGTCGCGGTAGTCCCAGGCAGCAACGGCTGTGCGGCCATACCAGCCGCGAACAAACAAAGCACTGGGATGAACGCCATCCAAATAAGCAATAGCTGCCGAAAAACGATCGGATCGGCCTCCGGTGCTGTCGTTGTTTCCGTTTCCGCCTACGCCTCCCCAGCTATCCAGCGGGTAGCGGTCCGGAATGTAGTTTTCGGTAGCCAGCGCCTTGCCGGTCAGTCCGTCAAAGACGGTCAGGTATTCGGGACCGTCAACGATTTTGCCGTAAGTTGCAGAGTCCGCATCCATCGTTCGCCAGTCTTTCGAGGCATCACCGATCACATTTCCTTCGCCGTCAATAGTACCATCGGCTGTTTTGCAGACCATTTCAGCACGGCCGTCTCCATCCAGATCATAAACAAGGAATTGGGTGTAAGCAGCACCAGACCGAATATTTTTACCGAGATTAATTCGCCAAAGCAAGGTGCCATCCAGTTTATAAGCATCAATCAGTTGAAGTCCGGTCAATCCTTTTTGAGGCGGGTTACGAACTAACGAAGGTTGCCATTTCAGAATGATTTCATATTTGCCATCTCCATCCAGATCGGCAACACTGGCATCGTTCGCCGAGTAGGAATATTCCTGGTCTCCCACTTTTGCTGATTCCGGAATTTGTAAAGGAATGGAAAGATAGGCTTTCCCGACAGCATCCGAATTCAAGCTAAAGCTGTTCGCCGAAGAACATACAGGCTCAGCATCATTCTCCGGAGTTACAAACCAACTGTTTGTTTTCGATAGGTCAGCGGTGGTATCCCAAAAGTAAGTGCCTTCTTTTAGTGGATGCTCATTAAGTTGGATAGCCTGTTCTCCGCTCGTTTGCCGGTAAATATTGAAGGCAATGTTTTGTGGATCTGCTTGCAGTAAACGCCAGCTGACAAACACGGAATCCTGCGACGGGCAAACAGCCACTACGCCGCGATCCATTTTCTCCATTTGTCGCATTGATGCCGCACTTTTTTCTTCACTTGCAGGTCGGTAAACCTTGAAGTTCTTCAACACAACATGATTTTTCACGGTACGGAAACCGAAATAACCATACCGGTAGGGCTCGGGATCATCCATACGGAATAACAGCTCATGATTGAAATAGTAGTTCACGCTGTTCCCTTTCATTTCAATATCGATATGGCACCATTGATTGGGCGTTATCAAATGAGCAGAGTCGGTGTATTCCTGAATAATTTCGGGGCGTATCTTTTCATTTTTAAACTGCTTGAAATTGCCGTCGTATTTTCGGAAACGGGTAGTCGAGTTGTTATTTCCGCCATAGCCCACATAATATTGCGATAGCGAATAATAGTTTCCGAAGACACCGTTGCGCCATTTGGATCTCGCAAAGAAATCGTCCGGATTTTCGGGATCGTTAGCCATCCAAAAGCAATTGAGATCTGATGCCCGATCAAATTCGCCACCAGCCTGGATCACTTTTGCATCGTAGCTGATGCGGATGTTACCGGCAAGAACTTGTTTGAACCACAGGGTGAGGCCTTGCGGGGCGATGATCTCCAGTTGCCCGTTACCGCTGTTCAGAACGGTGGCATCCGAGTTTTGCTCGATCACCCATTGCGAAAGTCCTTGATTAAAATCGTCGTGGAATAAGAGCGTTTGTGCCTTTGCCGAAAATACCAACGCAAAGGACAAAAGGAATAGTCCGATTAGCTTCATAAGTGAGTAGTTTTGTAAGTAGTCCTACAAATGTAAGATATTATCGGCGGAAACAGGGGATCGTTTCTAGCTGTTGACGGATACGTTTGCCAATTTTTTGTCTTTACAGAGGGCGTGACTTGAAGTCACTCCCTCTGTCGAACTACCACTTCGGATCGACAAAAGTATTCTTAAAATTTCCCAAAGTTTAAAAACAATTTATATCCTCGTTTTTTACCGTTCCGGATAACGTAAATAGAATCAGAATTCATTGGGCTAAAGAGAGAATCATTGTTTTGGATCACGTCCGAAAATGGTTTCTTTTCGCCCAATTCGTCAATATAGAAGCCGATGATAATGTCATCTCGTTGGTTATTTAACTTGGGCCTGTTTCGCATGAATGGGTTTTTAATTACTCTTTTCGTTGTTTCAGCGGTATTGATACCCCAATGGCAAATGCTCCGGCAAACTGTTCCACAGCCGGTTGAAAGTAGTAGGAAAAGCCGATGTCGACACCATGGTCGCGGCCCAGTTCAAATCCAAAAGCAAAGGGGATATGGTGTACAATTCCGCTTTTTTCGATATCGGTGAATGCTGTAAAGGTTTCAAATCGGCCGATCGATGCGCCTATTCCGATTTCGACGTAAGGTGCAACATACGGAATTGGAGCGATGAGCCTTGCTTTTCCACCTAGGAGCATTGCCTTGCATTCGGCTCGCTCGTCGGTCGGGTCATCATTGATGTCTTTCCCGTTTGAATTGGTTAGAATAAAACCGGCATAAGGTTTCAGCTCAATCCACGATGCAAGCGATAGAACATATTCGGTTTGCAGAAAAAATCCACCGTTGGCAATATCGTCAGCACTGTAGTATGGAGAAGTCATTCCGTATCCGATTTGCGCATTGATTGCCCGCTTTTTTACAAATTGCGCTTCAGCCTGGTTTGAAATCAAAATTATCAGAAGTAAAATAAGATGTTTTTTCATAGTCGTAGGCTTTCGGTTATACACCAGTTAGTTATTGAGTCGATCGTTTTATTTTTCGTCTGTCAATTTAACATTTCCAAACGAAATAGATTCTAAGCAGGTGGCTAACTTATTAACAAAATCTTTGGTGTTTGTCAGAACAGATGTCTGATCGGTAAAGTGAAGGTGTGAAGAGTTGATAGTACCATCCGAAGATCTGGCATGCTATGACTATTTAGTCACGGGTTCCCTGAACGTTGGGGAGGCTTTAACTATTTAGTCACGCCTCCACCAAACGGTTTGTCACGCTTTAACTATTTAGTTACGGGCTCCCTGCGCGTTGGGCGAGGTTTAACTATTTAGTTACGGCTCCACCAAAGCGTTGGACAAGCTTTAACTATTTAGTTACGCCTTCTCCAAATGATTTGGCGGGCTATAGTCATCTTTGGTCTTGTGCGAATTGGGTTGATACTAAGATAGGAATTGTGGGGAAACATAAGACAGATCGAAGCGGAGGTGGAATCGTTTGATTGTACTCATTTGGGTAACCAAATTCAGAAAGGGGTGTAGAAAAACTTCAAAGGATAGCTAAGGCTTTTTTGCTCCACCTAAGCGATCTATTTGAGCGGTCAAACTTTCTTTCTCTTTTCTTGATTTACTCAGTTTGATGGCTTGTTGGTAATGATCAATCGCTTTGCCATAATTTGCTGTCGAGTACAAATAGCCAAGTAGAGCATGGTAATAACTGTTGTCAGTGAACTCCAGTTTTTCCACTTCGGAAATCGCTTCTTCATTTCCGTAAACATGGGAGAAAGCGAAGGCCCTGTTCAGAGCTGTTACCGGGGAATATTCAAAAAGTATGAGCTGGTTGTAAAGCTCTAGAATATGCGGCCACTTAGTTGCGTCGGACAAGGTCGTGTGCCAATATGCGATGCCGGCTTCCAGGTGGTATTTGGAAATTTCGGAGCCGTTTGTTGCCTGCACCAAGTAATAGTTTCCCTGGTCGATCAGCGATTGATCCCAACACGTTCGGTCTTGATCTTCGAATAAAACCACTGCACCGTTTTCATCCAAACGCGCTTCCAATCGGGAACTTTGGAAGCACATTAGTGCAAGTAAGGCATTCGTTTGCCCGGAACTAGATATCGGGTATTCAGTAAGTAACAGGCAGAGACGCATCGACTCGGTGCACAATTCTTTTCGGATTAAATGGTCATTGGTTTTTGAATAGTATCCTTCGTTAAACAAGAGGTAGATTGTTCTTAAGACGGTTTTTAAACGGGATTTGATTTCGCCGTCTACCGGAATCGAAATTTGAAACCGGTCGTTTCGAAGATTGTTACGGGCCCGGAGCAGTCGCTTTTTAATTGTCTCGCGATTGACAAGAAAAGCATTTGCGATTTCTTCCACGCTAAAACCACAGAGAATTTGGAGAGCCAGGCAGACTTGCTGTTCGTCGGAATTTACCGGGTTACAAACGGCAAAGATCATGGCCAACTGGCTGTCGGTGATATTTTGCTCGTTGAATTCGATATCGGGTTGCACTAGGTGTTCATCCTGTTTTAATTCGTTTTTTACGCGGGTTTCATAAATATTTAGGTGCTTGAAATAATCCTTGACTTTATTTTTCGCTACAGTATAAAGCCAGGCGGTCGGGTTTTCGGGTATGCCATGAATAGCCCAGTTCTCCGAAGCTTTCAAGAAGGTATCACTCGCGATATCTTCTGCTATTTCAATATGCATTAAGCCAAAATGACGACACAAAATGGCCGTCATCTTAGCGTATTCCTGACGGAATAAATGCGGTAGTAATTCCGGATGTTCGGGCTCAGTTTGCGTCATTAATCACGTTTTAAAACTTCCCGCACTTCAATGTTACCGCCGATTTTGAAAATGGGGTTACCTTTTGCAATTTCAACGGCCTCTTCAATATCAATGGCTTTGATCACAATGTAGCCACTGATGAATTCTTTGATTTCGGTGTAGGGACCATCGGTCACCAACTTTTCGGGTCTTACCGTTTTGGCACTCCCATGGCTGGGAAGGAGCGTATTGCCTTTATCCACTAGTTTGTTTTGTGCGGCAATACCAGCCAGCCAGTTCATTCTTTCCTGGATTTGTTCGGGAGAGGGTTTGAAGTCTGAAATGTCCTTCAATCTAAAAATCAATGCAAATTCTTTCATACTATAAAATTTTGTTCACATTTATAACGATTGATGTTTGCCGGAGGGGACAATTTTTTGGGAGATTTGTATTGATAAGAGGTCTTCTGAACAGGAAGCTGAGTATTGGAAGATATAAAAAAAGTAAAGGACATTTTTCAATGCCCTTTACGCCTGTTTTCAAAACAATTCAACGCTAATACATAAAATAACACTATTACCTAATCTCTACTGTACTCAATTAACCTATTTTCTGTAACCAATGTTTTATTGTTTTGTCGTATTGTTGAGTGGTTTGTTTCGGTTCTAAAATATGCCTCAGAAAGCCTGTAGGGCCTCTTTTTGATCTGTTTCACAAAAAAAAGATACGAAATGAGCGGCTCAAAAACAGGATAAATCTGCACGACTTCATGAAGCCCCTGTTTTGATTGTCGAATTCAACTATTCAATGCATGACCGAAAACAGATTTTCCCGAATTGGTTCGAAAAAGAAGAATCCGGGCGTTTCTTTGGGGGGGACTGATTGTTAGGTGGTAGGGCGATCTTGCTTTTTCTTACGCGTATTGCAATAGCTGAAATCAGGCTTCGGATAAGTTGAAGTGCTTTCAATAGCGGCTGGTATTGAGTCGGGTAGCTGAATCCCCTAACTTTATATAAAAAAAGATGAAACCAGTAAAACTCCTTCCTATTGTGGCACTGTTGCTTCTGGTCAGTAGCTGTTCTCTCATGAAATTCAGCATCGAAACGCCTTCAGAACCATTGAGCTCCCGGCAGCTGACGACCCGGGTTATGGTCCGGAATTTTGTAGAGGGGGCGAGCGATCAGATTGTGAAAGCTGCCGATTCTATCATTGCCATGGCCGATACCGAACCGTTCTACCAAATCAACGCGATTCGCTGGAAACTGAATGCCGGAACGGCGTACACCCGGGCAGGCTATCAAACGGTGCCGGAAAGTTCGCTTTCGGATGTGTGGGTGTTGACCCTGCAATGGCAACGATTGATGGAAAGCCGGGGCGATTCGCTTCTGGGTGATTACAGTGATCTGGCAAAAGAAACGACAGATGAACTGGCAAGCGACATTGATCAATTGGCAAAAAAAATACACTCCGGGGCTGACTATCGAAAGCTGAAAGATTTTGTGGAGGGCTATTCGGCTGAACATCCGATGTTGGCTTTCTCTCCACAATCGCCGAAAACACTGCGTTCGTTACTCGAGTATTTCGAGCTTCCCGATTCACTATATACCAGCACTGTGGGAACCCAGGCCGAAGTGATGAGCGACTTTAGTGACCGCATGGGGCGTTACCAGACGCAGTTCAATAATTCCGTCGAGTGGGAGAAAGACAAGCTTTTAATCCAGTGGGAAGAGGGGAATTTTGACGAAGAACTGTTGGCTCGCGCTGATAGTCTCTCGCTGATGTTGAGCAACCTGGCAACAATCGCCAAAGAATCACCCGAGATGATGGGGATTATCGCCGTTCGAATCCGGGAGGAATTGTCGCCTTTGGTTTATTCGATGAATGCAACTCTCGATAGCTCTTTGGTCAAATTGGATCAACAGCGTGCTGAACTGCAGGTTTATTTTGACGTGCAAAGGGCTATTCTGGCGAAGGAGGCGGAGCAGATGGGCAACAGCATGATTGAGACGGCAACCGATGGCCTGGTCAAAATTATCCGCAAAGTAATTGTGTATGTAATCCTGCTAATATTGGTGATGTTTGGTGTTCCGTTTGCCCTTGGTTACAGCTTTGGACGAATGCGGTTGCGACAGAAAAAGAACAAACAAGAGGGCGGTGATTATCGAAGTTCTTAGCGGGAAAATTTCTCCATAATGACGTATTCAATGCCGCCTTTCGAGAAGGTCTCCTGTGTTTCGATCATGCAGAACCGTTGATAAAAAGCTGTTTTTTCCTTCCGGGCATTGCACCAAATCCGCTTGATGTTTTGAACTTCCACTTCGGCAAAAACAAACTTGAGCAATTGGCTTCCGTAACCTTTGCCTTGGCTGCTTTGCAGTGTCGCAAATTTCCGGAACTGCGCTTCTTTGTTTTCTACAAAAAGCGAAACGATTGATACAAGCTCGTCATCGACAAATAAACCGTAATGCTTCCCAAAACGATCTTCGTCCAGTTGGACGTATTCGATCGGCTTGTGCGGCCACATCACCCGGTGCCTGATTTCCCAGGTTTGCTGGTATGGAATCTCCTCAATTCGAATCACCGGAAAACCAGAGTTTGTGTTTTTAAAGGTTCGCTAATTGGCATTGCCAAATTTGTAAATGAGCGAGAGTTGCTGCTGCTGATCGAGGGTGCTGCCATCAACCAAATGGAACGAGAGGTTGAAGTGTCCCTGGATATTTTTGTATTGCAGAAATTTCCAGATCACATCGGTACGAACATAACTATCCTGTGCATAATAGCGGTCGCCGTTCATAAAATGATGGCCATCGCCAAAGCTGAAGGTTGAACGCAGAGCGAAGCGTTTCCCTTCGCCATATAGCTGCCCGGTGAAACTACCGCCGGTTTGAAAGCCATCATCGATACCACGCTCGCGAATGGATGAGCCCATATAACCAACTTTCAGGTAAGCCTGTTTCAGCCCTGTCAACTCGGCAAAGTTGTAGCCCAGGTATAGGGTGTAGCCCATATTATCGGTAATGTGTTCATCGGGGTTTTCCGCAGCCGTCAACGCATAATGAAACATCAGCAAATAGTTCTGAACGTAGAACTTGCCAAAGCGCATTTCGCC
The DNA here is from genome assembly GCF_003610535.1 of Mangrovibacterium diazotrophicum. NCBI lineage: Bacteria > Pseudomonadati > Bacteroidota > Bacteroidia > Marinilabiliales > Prolixibacteraceae > Mangrovibacterium > Mangrovibacterium diazotrophicum. Next base: position 14,568 of record NZ_RAPN01000004.1, read on the forward strand.
GGAAAGGCCGGCCATGAAGGTTTCGCGTTGGGTCATCGTTTGGCGGCTGGTCCAGTCAACAAACCCAAGTTGGTGTCCCCAGCTCCATTGGTGCTTACCGTACAATCCTTCAATATTCGGGCGATAGTACTGAAAAGTATCCGTCAGCATGGCCAACGGAAAATCAATCACTTCCATGCGCGGGAATGCTCCAAAGTAGAAGGTATTTTTATCGTCCTGGAAACGGTAATAGGCTGTCAGTTTGGGTTTCACAGCATCGGCTTCCGAGCCAAACTCGAACAAATGGCTGATCCCGATGCGAAAGCGGTGCAAGCTGTCGATGGTTGTTCCCAGCTCAACGCTGGTACTCTCGCCCAATATGGTTTGCGGGTAATTGTATTCGTGTGTAAACTCCCTGTTGTCACCAATTCCCTGAAACTGTACCTGGTATTCCGGTTTTTGCGCTTTTGCGCTGATTGCGGCCAGGATGAGAATCAGTACGGCTAAGATTTGCTTTGTCATGTTCTGTATTTTGTGTCGACTGATAAACGGATACTGAAAGTGATTATTGCGGTTTGATGCGCGCCAGCAAAGGCTAGTCGCAAAGAATATACATATCGCGTTTGGGGTTGATACACATCACCGGAATTTGCCCGGCTTGTTTGATGAGCTTGGTCTCGGGCAAGCCAACAATAAGGTCGAGCAGACTAACTTGCTGACTGGCCGGAATGATCATGAGGTTTTGCGCATCTACCCGGCAACGTTCAAGTGCTTCGAAAGGCACGCCGAAGCTTCCTTTCTGTGCTTCCCGGAAGTCCACATCTACTTGCAGTTTGTAAAGCAATTGCTCGATGAATTTTTTGTTCTTTTTGATCATTGTTTGGTTCGACGCATTTTTTTCGCGGGCGGTCAATACCTCAATCGCCGATTGGTTAAAACGGCCGAAATACGAAGCCCAAAGCGAGGTGTCCTTCATCACCTTGCGATAATCGATTGGGAGCATCACCCGGTCGTAGCGCAAACTTTCGGCCGAACTGCCGTTGATAAACAAGAACGGAATCTGGCTTTCCTGCAAGGCCTGAATCTTGGGTTTCAGATTTTCGACGGTGGCGATAAGCATGATCCCGTCGTATTCTTCGGCAACCCGGGTAATTGTGTCGGACAGCTTCCCTTTCAGTGTGAGGCTCGAAATGGTCACCGTCGGAAAATCATCTTTCAGTTTCCGGATAATCATTCCCAAGGCCTTTTGCGCCGCCATTTTTTCGTCCTTTTTCCCTTTTGCATAAGGATGGAACAAACACAACTCTTTCTTAAATATCTGACTAATCCGGAGCCCGTGCACGATTGCATCGTTCATCGACTCGGAAAAATCGCAACATACCATCACCCGCTGTTCTGAAGTCTTGCTCATAGAAGTCCAAAACTATCTATTTTTTATGAAAAAGACTTTTTGTTCTGATAATAATTAAGCAAAGTCTCAGGCTTAAGCTTGTTTTTCAGAATGATCAAAGTCATCGGCAAGGACAAGGCGAAATGCTATCTTTGGTAGAAACCAAGCTTCAGACTATGCTAAACCAGGCACTGTTACAACCGAAATCGATCGTGGTTGTTGGCGCATCGAACAATGCGGCTAAACCGGGCGGACATCTGCTCAGCAATCTCATTCAACACCAATTTAATGGCGATTTGTATACCGTCAATCCCCGGGAAACATTGGTCCAAGGGGTACCTTCTTTTGCTTCAGTTAATGATTTGCCGGAAGTAGATCTGGCCTTTTTAGCCATTCCTGCAGCGCTTTGTATCGAAGCTGTGGAAATTCTGGCGGGCCAGAAGAAAACCCGGGCATTTGTGATCATATCGGCTGGTTTCGGCGAAGGGGATGATGAAGGAAAGCGATTGGAAATGCAGCTTCTTGAAACGGTCTTGAAGCATAATGCTTGTTTGATAGGCCCTAATTGTGTTGGATTGATTAATTCCGCCTATGCGGGAGTGTTCACCAGCCCGGTTCCCGCGCTCGACCCGCAGGGAATCGACTTTGTGTCCGGTTCTGGTGCCACTGCTGTTTTTACGCTGGAAGCAGGGATGAGCAAAGGTTTGCGGTTTGCTTCGGTCTTTTCGGTGGGTAATTCAGCGCAGATTGGCGTTGAGGAAGTGCTCCAATATTGGGATGAAAATTTTGATGCTGCTGTTAGTCCGCGGGTGAAGCTGCTTTATTTGGAAAGCATTAGAGACCCCCGGAAATTACTGAAATATGCGCGTTCGCTGGTTCTAAAAGGCTGTCGGATTGCAGGTGTGAAAGCGGGTGTGGGGGAGTCGGGAGCTCGTGCCGCACAATCTCATACGGGGGCGTTGGCTTCTTCCGATTTGGCGGTTGAGGCACTCTTTCAAAAGGCCGGTATCATCCGGTGCCACAGCCGCGAGGAGTTGACTACTGTTGGTGGTATCCTGCTGCTCCCGGAATTAAAAGGCTCTCGGCTTGCGATTATTACCCATGCGGGCGGCCCTGCCGTAATGATGACGGATGCATTGGAGAAAGGTGGTTTTTTAATCCCCCGTTTAGTCGAACCGGTTGTGAAAGAAAAACTGAAATCTTATTTGCATCCCGGCTCCTCAGTTGAAAATCCGATCGACTTTTTGGCAACAGGTACAGCTGAGCAATTGGGTTTTATCATTGACGTTTGCGATGCTGAAGTACCGGAAGTGGACGCCATGGTCGTTATTTTTGGTAGCCCGGGTTTGATTCCGGTGAATGAAGTCTACCGCGTGCTTGCCGCCAAAATGAAACAAGGTCGAAAGCCGATTTTTCCGGTTTTGCCATCGGTTGTAAATGCCCGAGAAGCGATTGACAAGTTTATTTCGTCCGGGCAGGTTTGTTTCCCCGGCGAGGTTGATTTGGCCAACGCGTTGATCAAAGTTCAGCAAACAGCCAAACCGGAGCCCGAATCACGGGAACAAATTCATTTCGATCGAAATACAATTCAGAGAATTACAGATGTCAATTCGGAAGGCTTTTTAAAACCGGAGGCCGTCGGCGAGTTATTGGATCAGGTCGGAATTCCGAGGGTTAAGCAAAATGTAGTTGAAACCATCCCGGATGCGCTGTTGGCTGCTGATGATATTGGATTTCCGTTGGCTATGAAAGTGATCGGTCCGGTGCATAAAACGGATGTTGGCGGCGTTAAACTCGATGTTGAACGGAATGAGTTGATCAACAAGTTTAAGGATCTGATGGCGATTCCGGGAGCGACAGGTGTTTTGCTCCAACAGATGGCCGGCGGTCTGGAATTATTTATCGGGGCTAAACGCGAGGAAGGTTTTGATCCGATTGTTCTTTTTGGGATGGGCGGAGTTTGGCTGGAAGTGATGAAAGATTTGCAGTTCGGACTGGCACCGCTTACTCTGCCGGAAGTGATGGATTTGCTGACTCGTTTAAAATCATTTCCTCTTTTGATCGGACATCGCGGCAACGCAGGAATCAATATCTCTGTTTTTGCTGAATTGATCGTCAGAGTCGGACAATTGATGCTTGCTGCACCCGAGATTCAGGAGTTGGACATCAATCCGATTCTGGCATCCGGCGATGAATTCAATGTCGTGGATGTCCGTATCCGAACCGGCAGGTAATGTAAAAACGTGTTGAGCGAGGACGCTTTTGTTAACATTACAAAATAGAAATGTTGCCGCAGTTTGGATAAAATAAAATTGTTATAAATTGTAGTCGAAAAGCCTCAATTAAGAAAACTAGCATGCGCGCCATTTCCATAATCTTACTTTTTTATTTCAGTTTGGCTATTGGGCTACAGCCGGCGGAGGGCCAGCAAATGCTCCAAAAGGAACGTCCGAAAGTTGGCTTGGTGCTGAGTGGGGGCGGGGCAAAAGGTTTTGCGCACATAGGTGTAATAAAAGTACTCGAGGAGGAAGGTATTCCGGTCGACATTATTGTTGGTACCAGTATCGGAAGTTTGATTGGCGGAATCTATTCTATTGGGTATTCGTCAGAAGAATTGATTGACATTGTGCAATCGCAGAATTGGGACCAGGTACTTTCGGATGATGTTTCGAGGCTTTACCTGTCGCCGCGCGATCAAACCATGAAACAGCGCTACCTGTTTTCACTTCCTTTTAATAACCAGCGTAAGTTGAGTTTGCCACAAGGTGTTATTCGGGGGCAAAATGTATTGAATGTATTTTGCGGGCTGACAGCCAATGTGCCGGTCGATGCCGATTTCAGAAAGTTCCCGATTGAATTTGCCTGCGTTGCGACCAACATTGAAAATGGTGACGAGGAAATATTGGATCACGGCTTTTTACCAACAGCGATGTATTCGAGTATGGCGATTCCCGGTGTTTTTATGCCGGGTAAGCACGATGGTAAACTGTTGGTTGATGGTGGTGTGGTGAATAATTTTCCGGTTGATGTTGCCAAGGCAATGGGAGCCGATATTATCATCGGTGTCGACATTCGCGACGATTACTACAAACAGGATCAAATTAAGTCGATCAGCGAAATTTTCCTGAACCTTATAAATTTCTATACCAAAGACAAGGACGAGAAAAACCACGATTTGTGTGATATCGTGATTAAACCGGATGTCATCGACTTCTCGGGAGGGAGTTTTACCCGAGCTGCTACAGATACGCTGATAAAAAGAGGTGAAGACGCAACTTTGGCGATTCTTGATCAGTTGAAGGCCTTGAAGGAAAAATATCATTTGCAACGCGATTCTGTTTCGCGGATGTATGTTGAGGACAACAAATGGCGAATTACAAAAATTAACCTCGATTGTGAGGAGAAACTGAATGACGAGTTTTTGGCTAAAATCATCAACCTACCTTTGGGTGAGCGATACAGCTATCAGGAAATTAAAGAAGCAGTCGATCGGCTGTATGGCACCAAAGGTTTTGATTACGTTTACTTTGATCTGACCGATAATGATAACGGCAAGACCCTGAACCTGCATTTGCATGCGCAGAACGAGCGATCGCAAAACATCGGTTTCCGCGTGAATACGACTGAGGCTGCAGCTTTGCTGCTGAATGCTACCTGGAAAAACTATTCGGGCACATTCAGTTTGATTTCAATCAGTACAGAATTGTCGGCCAACCCCGGCCTTGAATTTTTGACCGAGACCAACTGGCACAACTTTCCTGATTTGGGTTTTGCGTTGAATGCCAAGTTTCAGAATTACAACATTTACGAGAATGGTGACAAAGCTTTCGATGCCGACCTGTTTTATACTTCGGGGAAGTTATACCTGGAACAGCGTTTTGGTACAGTGCGTACGGGGTTCTCGTTTCAGGAAGAGTATTTTTCCGGCGATGTCTTTGCCAGCGAACGGGCCCTCGTTTTGTCTGAGAACACGACTTTTTTGCTGAGTGGTGCTTCCTTTTATGTCTCTTTTGATAACCAGGATCATTTTTATTTTCCGCGGAAAGGAACCCGCTTATATGCCGAGGCCACCTTCAATACCGACTTGAAAAATGGAGGACAATCGTCGCCTTACCTGTTGTTGAAAATGGAGAACGTTTTCCCGGTCAGTCGAAAAACCGCCTTCCTTGTGAATTTGTATGGCCGCGGAATCTTGGACGAAGGCTATCCCGAGATCAAATCGACAATGATCGGAGGCGAGCCATATTCCCGGTATTTTAACTACCATTTGCCTTTTATGGGCATGCCTCCGGTGATGATTGGCGAGCGTTTTACGGCTATTGGTGCGCTTGGCGTGCGCTTTCGGCTTTCGTCCAGCCAGTACCTGTCCTTTATCTTTAATAGTCTGCAGCAAGGGGTCGAATATGATCAAATTCTTCCTGATTTAGCGGTTTATGGAGGTGGAGTGAAATATTCACTCAAGACTTTCGTCGGACCGTTGGACATCGGTGTGGGCTATTCCGATTTCCAAAGTAAACCGAATTTCTCCGCCAATTTGGGATATTGGTTCTGATGTTCTCATTCTATCTTTCTGTCAATTAGTAGTTTCGTTTATTCCAATTCTTCGCTGCTTAAGTAAAAATACTTTTATATCTTTTTTTGTGTCCCTGCGTACATGAGATCAGTGATTCGCCTTTTATTACGGACTTAAATCTCATTGTATGAATATTTCTGATCTTTTCTCTGCGGGGGGAGTGGAGCAGTTTAAATCGATCGAGGAAAACCTGTTGAACCGGAAGCAGAACGGTAAAATAGCCGGAACACTCGCATTGATTACGGCTATCGGGCAGGCACTGATTCTGTTGTGGCCCATTTTAAAAGAAATTCTCGCGGGTGGTGGAGAGGTCGATCTCAGATCGTATTTTGTCAGCCCTTTCAACTACATTTTGCTGTTGTTCGTTGTCTTTTTTTTGGTTATCTACTTCATTTTTCGCCGGACCAGTTTTTTGTTGAAAGCCACCAAGGAGCCTTTCCGATACACATTTTATGTTGAGGAATTTCAGAAAATTGATACGGTCACCGATGGGTTTGAACTGAAGAAGCTGGATCGGCTGAAGTTACTCAGTCATGACCTCACCGAACTGATCAACAAACGTATTAAACGGTTTTCGATTCTGAAGGACCATCGGGAAAACGACGACAAAACAAAGCAACTGACCGATACCCGAAAGTCGTCGCATGTGCGGATCTTCGGAAGTTACTCGGTGCGGGAAGACAGGGAGAACGGGGATTGGATCATCCACATCATGCCCTATATCCAGATTGGGAATTTAGAGGCGCCGGCGACCCTGGCGCAGTCGGTGCGGTTTTCGTTAACAACCGACGAAACGCCCGACGTGCTCGATGCCCGGGAGTATAACCAGCTGCTGGAGCGCGTGTATTCCCGGGTGACGACGGAAATTTATGCGCGCATCAAGCAGGACATCGACAATAAAATCAAACTTTTTCCGACCTCGTTTTTACAGGAAAATGCTTTGTTTCAGGAAGCACAGGATATGGCAGCATCAAACACGATCAACGCTTTCGACAGCGCGATAGGTCTCTACGAAAAAGCGATGAAGAAAAGCGCTTCGTCATTCCGGATTAATTTCTTTAACCTTCTGTTTAAGATTACTCCCCTGCGAAGTTGGTTGATTCATTTCCTGCACCATTACGCGCGCATTCGCATCGGGCACTCCTTGTGTTTGATTTATAAAAAGCGGATTGCGACGCTTTCCGGACGCTCGTCGAATCCCATTTTCGAGATCCGGCAAAACATGAAACGAGTAGTTAATCTGCTTGAACTCGTCATTTTTACCGTTGCGAAGAATCGGGACAGCCGCGATTTCTCTGATGATCAGAAAACCTTTTTCAACCTGGCTTACCTTTCTTATCCCGCGGATAATTGGTTCCGGAAGTTGTTCTTTAAAACTTCGAAGAAGCAGTTCGACGAAACCCGGGAAATTCTATTCAACGCCTATGTCGTACATGCGTTGTCCGATACTTTATTGAACTCATTTATTGCAGCTCGCGAAAAACTGGACAATGCCCGTTCGCTAGCGCCCGATTTGAGTAACGAGAGTGTGTTGTTTATACTGGCCGAAGGCTATGTTGAGCCCAATATTGATAAAGCGATTCTGCTGTTTCGTCAGGCCAGCGAAAAGGATCCCGCGTTCCAAATTGCGCAATACGACCTGGCATTCTGGAGCGAAATGAGGTTCCGCAAAGAGGGCGCGACCGACAAGGATCGGGCGATGTTGGTTTTGGATGAGTATGACAAGGTGTTGAAAATCAATCCCGGAAATATTGCGGCCCTGGCAGCACAGGGCTATATTTTGTGGGTGCTCAAGGATTTGAATAAGGCGAGGCGAAAGTTTGAGGAAGGCATTGAAGTGAAAGCCTTGGTCAGCGAAACTTTCGTTGGCATTTTGTGGTATGGGCTGGCACGGGTTTATGCTGAAAAAGGCTTCATGACCCGCAGCTACGATTTCTATAGTCAGGCCATCACGTCGAGCCCCAACCTCGGGGCCTATTTTATGTACGACAACTCAGTCATCAACATTTCCTTTTACGAATATATTACGCCTGGTTTGTTGAAGCGCTTTGATGATTACAAAAATGGCTTTGACTTTTTCAGAAAACAGGCGACCAACCATTTGCTGCAGCTGCATGATGATAAAGGCCAATGGCACGAGGCACTGCAGGAAATGAAAACCGATGAACTGACAGCCCAACTTCATCATACGGGCTTGTTTTCGGGGCCCGTGGAAATTACGAAAACGAAGAAATCCGACCAATGGAAAGTTCGATCGAAGAGTGACGATCTGATGCCATTGGCCAAGGAGGAGGAATACCTGCTGACAATGAAAGGCGATTATGTGGTGATTAGTCAGCAAGGCTCGGAAAAGCTGTTCACCCTGGTGTCGAGTTTTGTATTGAATGACATTGGCAATGCGGCTCTCAATTATTTCCGGCGGTACGGTGACCGGACAGAGCTGAATAAGGCGGTCATTTTGTTTGAAGAGGCGATCCAACTGCATGCCGACAATATTTTGGCCAAATACAACAAGTCGCTGGCTCTGCTTTACCAGAAGCCTCTGCTTAGTCAGATCGAACAGGAAGATATTGACTCGGAATACATTCGGGAGTTGCTGGAAATCTCAACGGAAGTAATTGAAAATTACCCGAACTGGATGGAAGGACTCGTATCCTATTTCGAGATTTTAAAACGAACGAGGCAGGATTTGGTCACTGAGCGACAGGGATACCGCGACAAGATCAAGGGCTATAAATCGGTACAGTCCAAGACACCGTTTCAGTTTCAGGCCTCGGGTACTGATAAATTACAGTCTTCGGGCGGCTTATTAAAAGGTTCGCAAAAGACGAATTTACAGCAGCAACAAAATGTTACAGCCGAAAGAAAATCGGAGATGAAACAAAAGCCGGAACTCTCGTACGACGAGTTGATTTCGCGCGAAAGCCAATGTACCCGAATGATGGAGGTTATCGATAAAAAGATTGAAGTGGTGGTATGGAAGACCATAGAGTCCACCAGCTACGATGCACTTTACGATGGCTTGAGGTTGGGGGATTTTAGTTCGGCTGCAATTCAGAATCTGCTGGCGAAGGATATTCAATGGGGCAAGCTAAACGAAATGGATGCCCGCTCGTTGAAATTGTACACCACGGCCTGCCAGTATTTCAACACTGAATTTAAGAAGGAGGAATACGGTGCCATCAATTCGTTGTTCAATCATTTGTTGGATTACTATTACCCCGAGGATTTTGATATTTTCCTGTTGAAACGCGATTTGTTGTATAGTATTGCGGATTCGAAAAAACACGAAGCGGAGTTGTACCAACTATTGAGTGCAAATGGGAACTTTGCTTTGGGGTTGGCTGACGAACTGAAGCAGAATCAAATTCCGGATGAACTGGAAAAAATGATGCGGCGTTTGGGCATGGCGGTAGAAAAAGATCACGACTGTGTCGTGGATAAGTCGGAGAATGACGACTGTGTATTTACGATTAATTGTAAAAACCGCTACGACCTGAGCCGACGACGCTTTATGGTTCAGCAGCGAGGAAAAGCGAGTTTATTGTTCGAGTCGGTGATCGATCATTGCGACGTTGTTCTTAAATCGTTTACCTTGTTTTCCTTGGCTCAGGACAAGATTAATTTCGAGTATCTGAATTATTACGCCCGTTATTATTTGTCGAAAGATGCCTATATCAATTGTTTGAGACAAGCATTGAGTACCGGTGTTAGTTTGGAAGTGCTCGATTTACTGGCTAATGAAGAGCTGAAATCGGCAGAGCTTATTCGGTTTGTTAATGCGATTGAGGTGGAGAATTACAGTGACGATCGCAAGCCGGCAATCGCGAAAATTTACAATCGACTCGGGATAATTCTGTATGATGAAGCCAAGATTACGGATGCCATTCCATATTACCAAAAGGCAATTGAGCTGGATCCGCAAAAGCCAATTTACCAGAATAACCTGGGGCTCATGTACTCGAAAATGGAGCCAGCAGATCACAAGATGGCTTTGAAGTATTATGAGATGGCAATTGAAACCCGCAAGAGCGAGCAGGACGATGAATATTCAATGGAGTTTTATTTTGAAGGATGGACCGAGTCGCTTTTTCACACGAATAAACTGGCGCAGCTTGAGCCCGGCTTGGCAGAAGCTTCGCCTTTTTTAAGCGACGAGCTGGCGGTCGCCAAACTTTTCAACCGCATCGGTAATCTTATTTTCCGCGAGTCTGATCCAAACGGAGCGATACCATACTACGATCTGGCGATCTCTGTCTATCCCAATTGGCCGATTTTTCATGCCAACCTGGGACTCATGTATGCCGGCCTTACGCCGCCGGATTGCGAATCGTCGATTGAAAATTATCGGGAGGCGATTCAGTTGAGGAAACTGATCGAGAAGGATGATTACGATCTGGCATATTATTACGAGTCTCTGGCCGAGTCGATGTTTAAGTGCGGGCGGATGGACGCCTTTATAAACGAGTTGGAAGCGGAGTCGCCGGGATGGCTGCCGAACGCGGAAAAGGCCAATATTCATAACCGTATCGGGAACCTTTACTATAACGAAAACCGGGTGCAGGAGGCCATTGACTTTTACAGAAGAGCGATTGAGCTCAATCCTAGTCGTCCTATTTTCTATGCAAACCTGGGATTGATGTATTCGAGTTCGAATCCGCCGGAATATGAACGGGCGGCTCAGCAATATCAGCAAGCGGTAGAGGTTCGGAAAAAATTGGAAACGGATGATTTTAGCTTGAATTACTTTTACGAATATTTGGCCGACAGTTCATTCCGTTGCGGAAGGATGGATGAGTTTGTGGGTCAATTTGAACATGAAGAAACAACCGCGTTTACTGCCGATGAAAAAGCCAGTGTGTGCAATCAGGTTGGTAATCTTTACTACCAGAGCAACGATTTTGAGACCGCTGGCCGCTGGTACGACAAAGCGATCGGCCTTTTCCCGACTCGACCTATTTTCTGGGCTAACCGGGGATTAGTATTTCAAAGTCTGGATCCGCCAAATTATTCTGAATCGTTTAAATTTTACGGTGAAGCTGCCAGGTTGAGGCGCCAGATTGATAAGGATGAGTACTCGCTGGCCTATTACATGGGCTACTGGGCGGATAGTGCCCAACGGTGCGGGAAACTGAGCGAATTCTTTCTGGAGTTTGATGCCAATGAAGTCAGTCAAAATGAAACGCAGGAATTGGCAACTTTTTACAACCTGCTGGGTAATTTGTTGTTCCGGGATTTACGGGTAGCTGATGCCATCCCATATTATCAGGAAGCGATTCAACTGGCACCCAACCGACCTATTTTCTACGCGAATTTGGGATTGATGTACAGTTCGTTGCGACGACCTAATTTCGATGCGGCTCTCTTTAATTATGAAACTGCACTCGAAATCCGAAAAGGCTTGGAGTCGGATGAATTTGACCTGTCCTACTACGAAAATGAGCTTGAAATTTTAAAAGAACGAATGGCCGCGGCTAACTAGCGTTGGACCGGGTTCAGGCTTTCTCGGTAAACTTCCAGTGCTGCAGGGAATGGCTGCAAGGCACGTTCAAAAATACCGAGCGAGTAGGCAATTGTCAATCCGTAATTGGTAATCGGGATGTTCAACTGGCGGGCTTTCATGATGCGCGAAAGCATCTCGCGGCGGTTCCACATGCAGGCTCCGCAGTGGATAATTAGTTTGTAGTCGGCAATGTTTTCCGGAAAATCACGTCCCCGCACATTGTCGAATTGCAATTTCCCGCCCACGTATTGAGTCAGCCACCGCGGAATTTTCACTGTGCCAATATCTTCTCCAATTGGGTGGTGCGAGCATGCTTCGGCAATCAGCACTTTATCGCCAGCTTTCAGGCTGTCAATAGCTGTCGCTCCCCGAACCATTTCTGCCAAATCTCCCTGATGACGGGCAAACAGGATGGAAAAGCTGGTCAGCGGTATATTGGGTGGTGTGTCGGCTGCGACTTTCAAAAAAGCCTGGCTGTCGGTAACAACTAGTTTTGGGGGCGTGTTTAATCGGTTGAGGCCCTCCCGCAGTTCGCGTTCTTTCACCACCATGCAAAATGAATCGCCGTCCAAAAGATCCCGAATACTTTGCACTTGCGGAAGAATCAGGCGTCCTTTCGGAGCTTCTTTGTCAATTGGAACAACCAGGATGGCCATTTCGCCGGGGCCAACCAAATCGCTGACAATAGCTGGTCGGTTGATAAAATCATCGGGCGCGGATTTTAAGATGGCCTCGCGCAGGTCGGAAATGCCTTGGCCTGTTGCTGCTGATGTTTCCACACATTTCAGCTTTTCGCCGGCCAAACTATTGACCATGCACGACCGCGAAGGGTACAGATCGGTTTTGTTGAAGACGATCAAAACCGGAATTTCTCGTTCGCGGAACTGGTCAATCAGTTTTTCTTCAAAGCTTCCCCAAACCTCAGCGTTTGAAACCACAATCGCCAGATCGGTGCGGTCGATCACGGCCATGGTTTTCCGGATACGTTGCTCGCCCAAAGCGCCTTCGTCGTCAACCCCAGCCGTATCGATAAACAGCACCGGGCCGAGCGGAAGCAGTTCCATCGGTTTTTCAACAGGGTCGGTTGTTGTTCCGGCAATATCCGAAACAATTGAAACTTCCTGGTTAGTCAACGCATTCAACAGGGACGACTTTCCGACATTACGTTGGCCGAATAAACCAATATGCAGACGAAAGGATTTGGGTGACTTCATGCGGATAATTTTGTTGCGAAAATACAAAGCTTTTCGCATGGAATCAATTTAAGTAGGCCGATATCTAAAGTTGGACAACGATCATCCCGTTTTCAATATGTAAGGGATAGGTTTTCAGCGGGCCAAACGGAAGATTGTCAACATCAATTTGCTCCAGCAAATCCTCATCGACCCGGTCGAGTCGAATTGAACCGTTTTTCAGGTCGAAACAAGCGCCGTGGTTCGAACAGGTCAGCGTTCCGTCTTCTACTCGCCCGCTAATCAGTCGGGTTTTCGCATGGGGACAGATATTGTCCACTGCAAAGTATTCACCATCTGCATGAATCAATAATATCTCCAGGCCTTCAATTTCAAAAACCTTTTTCCCGGGTTCATTGAATTCTTCGACAGAACACAAGCTTTCATTTTTCATTCTATGAGTTTAAGTTGCCGTTCGGCTGTTGTCAATTAGTATTGGATCCCAAATGCAAATATGTCTGCATTGGATTGGGCTGTAAGTTAGATGTATTCTCGCGTGGATGTGTTTTCAGTCCCGAATGCTTGACGATATCGTAACTTTCGGTTTTTAAGTCAATCGCAAATTATAGAATGAAAAGCCAGGTTTAGTGGAAATAAATTAGAAGGATGGACCAAGCTTTAAAACCACTTTTTCCTTTTGAAAAATATCAACATCCCGATTGCAACAGCTATCATCACAATCCACATGATGAAGTAGCTGTATTTGTAACCAAGTTCAGGCACGTATTCAAAGTTGGTTCCATAAATCCCGGCAATAAAAGTCAGTGGGATGAAAATGACTGAGAATACAGTCAGGAATTTCATGATGTCATTCAGTTTGCTACTGATGGTTGTATGGTAGATATTTAGTTGGTCAGACAAGATATCCCGATAACCATCGGACACATCGCTGGCCTGGCTGATATTGTCCTGCAATTCTTTAAAGTGCACATCCGTGGCTTCAGTTATCAATTCGGAATCCATTTTGGCGAGCGAAAAAATCATCTCTTTTGCGGGCTTGATGCTTTTCCTTAAGAAGTTTAATTCACGTTTGTAACTGTTTATTTGGTTGATAACATCCTTTCCCGGATTGACTAACAAGTTCTCTTCCAGCTTTTCCACTTTTTCGCCCAGTAGGCTTAGCACGTATAAATAGTTGTCGATCACGATGTCGAGTAGCGCAAAGGTCAGGTAATCAGTGCCACCATTGCGGATTCGTTTTTTCTGTTTCCGGATGCGTTCGCGAACAGGTTCAAAAATGTCTCCGCGGCGTTCCTGGAAGGAGATCAGGACTGATTCTGTTAGGATTAAACTCAGGTTTTCCACAATTGTATCGCCCGAGTTTCCCTCCTGACTCAACATTTTGATGGTAATCAGTGCGCAATTGTCGTATTCAATCACTCGGGGACGGGCATCCGTATTCATCACTTCTGCCATGACCATCGAATCAAAATTGAAGGTTGTTGCAAGCTCTTGCATGATCTCTGTATTGTGCAGCCCATCAATATTGATCCAGGTGACCGTGTCTTTGTATTGAAATTCAACAATATCCTTTACTTTCTTGACAACTTCTTCGATCAGCGAATTGGCGTCAAAATCAATAATCCGTAGCAGTACTTTTTCAGTTTTTTTTGTACCCCGAAAAATCAACTCATCCGGAGAAAGCCCTATTTCGTGTTTTTTCTTTTTGATCAGTTTTGCCATTTTGCGATTGCTTGTATCTGTAAATTTATTCATCTACCAGCTAAATTTTTGATTTTAAGTCGGATTTCTCTTTCTAACACGAAATTTTCAGAGATGTTTAATTTGGAGATTTCGAGCCAGACTGTTTTTCATTTGGCTAAACAGGCCATGGTATTGAGGAGTTGTTGATTGGATGTCTTCCGGACTTTAATGTGTTTCGGGAATTTGCATAAAAAAAAGCCGGACTTCCGGCTTTTCTTTGTCGCGGTGTTATTCCGCTATTTTTTTTCTTTTACTTCTGGTTTTTGTTCTGCTTTCTTGGCATCAGTTGCTTTGGTTTTTGTTTTTTCAGCCTCTTTGTCTTCTTTCTTTTTCTTTTTGGCTTCTTTCTTTTCTTCTTTTTTGTCTTTCTTATCCGTTTGTTCTGTTTTTGGTTTCGTGTTATCCTGGCCGCTTAACGTTGCAGCAAATGTTGAACCACTGGCCATAATAAAAATCGCTAGGATGAAAATCAACCTTTTCATATGTATAAAATTTGAAATTTGTAATACGGCAAAATTATAGGAGATCTTGATAAATTATTCCGGATGTGGTGGTCTTTTAATAGGGATTAGGAATAACTTAATATTGTTAAAAAGTGTTGATTTTGAGTATTATATGGGAGTTGTATCGAGGGTGAAAGTAGGGATGAAAAGGGAGTTTTAATGAATTATAGTTGACTGTTTCTTGTAAGATTCAATAGTCTAGGGTTATAAGAAATATTTTTATGTTATTTTAATAGCGCATAAAAAAAGCCGGAAATTCCGGCTTCTTTTATCTGAACGGAGGAATTATTATTCCTTCTCTGTTTTTTCAGTTTTTTCAGCTTTCTCTGCTTTTTTGTCGCAGCTTTTTGATTTTTCACAGCATGATTTTTTCTCGCTGCAGCAACCTTCTTTTTTCTCTGCTTTTTCTGTCTTTGGTTTTTCGTCAGTTGTTTGAACAGGGGCAGCGAAAGTAACTCCACAAGCAAAGACGATCGCCATCATGAATACCAATTTTTTCATTTCATTCAATTTTAGGATTTATAACTTCGACAATTTATTGAGAATTATTCTAAATAGAAATAGCGTTAACAAAATTTTAGAGATTTTCGGTAAAAATAGGATGGTTCTAAAAGCCTAATTTATTGACTGCTTCAGGACAGATTAATTGCTCAAAGGCTTGCTCATCCATTAGGTGTTGCTGCAAAACGAGTTCCCGTATCGATAAATTTTGTTTAGTTGCTTGCTCTGCGATAGCAGAGCATTTTTCGTAGCCCAAACTGGGAATGAGAGCAGTAATAGCAGCTGTTGAATTGAGAACCTGCTTCCGGCACTTTTCACGGTTTGCAGTTATTCCGGTTACGCATTTAAGGCGAAGCATTGAGGCTGCTTTTAGCAGAAGTTGTAAACTGCAGAGCAGTGAATCAGCGACAACAGGCATAAACTGGTTTAGTTCCAGGTTGCCATTCATACAAGCTTGGGTGAGCAGTTGGTCGTTTGCGATTACCTGCATGGCAGCCTGAGCAACACTTTCCGGAATAACCGGGTTGATTTTTCCCGGCATAATGGATGATCCCGCTTGCATGGCAGGCAAGTTGATTTCACCCAAACCGCCGTCAGGGCCGCTTGAAAGCAAACGCAAGTCATTCGATACCTTGAACAGGTTGGAGGCACAGGCTTTCAAAATCCCGGATACTTCGACAAACACATCTGTGTTTTGTGTGCATTCCATCAGGTTTTCGGCCCGAGCCAGTGAAGTGTTCGTCAATTCGCGCAGGCGATCGGTTGCCCGGAAAATAAATTGACGCGGTGCACCCAGTCCGCTACCAATGGCAGTTCCTCCCAGGTTGACCACACGCAGTCGTTCCTCGCATTTATAAATCCGCCAGCGATCACGGTTAAAGGCTTCTGCGTAGGCTGCCATTTCCCGGCCCAGCGTTGTGAGCACGGCATCCTGTAGTTGAGTGCGCCCTATTTTGACGACATCGGCAAATTCTTTTTCTTTTTGCTGAAAGTCTTCCTGCAATTCCAGAACAGCCTGCTCCAGATTTCGCAGTTCCAATATCGCAGCCAGTTTCAAGGCAGTCGGGTAGGTGTCGTTGGTCGACTGGTGCAGGTTTATATCATCCAGCGGCGAAATAATCTCGTAGCTGCCCAAGGCTTTACCCAGGATTTGGAGCGCCCGGTTGGCAATTACCTCATTGACATTCATATTGGTTGAGGTGCCGGCTCCGCCCTGTAACGCGTCAACTTTGATCCATTCGTTTAAACTTCCCTCTGCCAATTCACGACAAGCTTGTTCGATCGCATCGGCTTTTGCCGATTCCGGAAAGTAACCCAGTTCGCGGTTGATTTGGGTGCAAGCGAGTTTCACCCAACCGTAAGCTTTTACCAAAGCCGGGTTTAACGAGCGTCCGCTTAATTGAAAGTTTTCAAGCGCCCGCGCCGTGTGAATGCCGTAAAGAGCATCTGCCGGGATTTCCAGTTCGCCCAGAAAATCGTGTTCGGTTCGGGTGAGGGGAGTTTGAAGTTTCATGTTTTTAAGTTCCAAATTCCAAGTTTCTAGTTTTGAGTTTCAAGTTCCGGCAACCAGTAACCAGTAACCGGCAACCAGAACTAGCAATAAACATCGGATTGTCCGTTGTTCACACGGTCGACGAGTTTACGAGCCCGTTCTGCCGGAAGTCCTTCCAGCTCAGCAATGGTACGTTCCACCAGTTCGACACCAATTTTATAGGTTTCCGGCGATGCGTAATGGTTGAGGTACTCCATAAAACTACTCAATGCGTTCGGTCCACAGTGTGCTTTGATGGCTCCGGGTTTGGCCAGGTCCATAAAATCCTGGCCGGTGCGTCCCAAACGATAACAGCCGGTGCAGAAGGAGGGGACGTAGCCCATTTGGGCCACATCGCGAATAACTTCGTCCATCGGGCGGTGATCGCCTAAGCTGAATTGGCCGGAAATATCGTCTTCTTCTTCGTAACCGCCCGGATTGGTGCGGCTTCCCGCTGAAATTTGAGAAACCCCCAAAGCAAAGGTGTCACGGCGCATTTGCCCACTTTCACGGGTGGACATGATGATGCCGGTGTAAGGAACGGCGCAGCGTAAAATAGCCACGATCCGGCGGAAATTATCATCGGAAACTGGTGAAGGCGGAGCGATCGACATATCAGAACCGGTAGCTGGTTCCATTCGTGGCACGCTGATCGTGTGAGGTCCAACGCCGAAAACATTTTCCAGTTCCTTGATGTGTTGCATCATCGCCAGCATCTCGTAGCGGTAGTCGTTCAATCCGAATAAAACGCCAATACCAACATCGTCGATACCCGCTTCCATGGCCCGGTGCATTGCGCTCACACGCCAGTCGTAGTCCATTTTTTTACCGCCAACATGCACCGTTTTATAAGTGTCGCGGTGGTAGGTTTCCTGGAACAGCTGGTAGGTCCCGATCTTTTCAGCCTTTAACGCTTTAAATTCGTCCAAAGTCAGCGGAGCCACATTCACATTCACGCGGCGGATGTTGTCGTCGTTGAAGTTTGCTTCATAAACTGAACGAACCGAATCGAGCACATATTGAAAACCTTGCTTTGGATAACTTTCTCCGGCTACCAGCAGTACCCGTTTGTGTCCTTGCTTAATCAAAGCCTCGGTTTCGCGTTTAATCTCTTGCTGGTTCAGTGCACGCCGAACAATAGCCTTATTCTTTACCCGGAAGGCACAGTAGGTACATTCGTTGGCGCAGAGGTTTGTGATGTAAAGCGGGGCGAACATCACCAGACGTTTGCCGTAGATGGTGTCTTTGATGTGGTTCGCAGTTTCGAACAGTTCTGCAAGCTGTTTGGGCTCGCTGATTCCCATCAAAACAGCAACATCTTCCAGTGAGAGTCCTTTCATCTCGCGTGCTTTTGCCAGCACTTCCTGTATTTGAGCGACATCCGGTTTTGCGTATTTCTCGAGAATGTCGTTTATGATTTGATCGTTGATGAAGGTATTTTGTGACGCAGTCATAGTGAATTGATTTACTTTTTGGATAATGCTGATTTGACCTGAACACCGGGAATAGACCCCAGGCGGCCGGTTAATTTTCCGAGCTCATCGGTGGAGCTGTCGACAACTAAAGTGATGACGGAATTTTCGCCTTTGATGTGAGGAATGCCTGTTCTGGCCAGGATGATCGCGGCATTTTGAGACAGGATTTCGTTGACCTTCGGAGCAGAGTGCTCGCGGTCTTCCAAAATAATTCCCACAAAACCCAACCTTTTTTCGGTGTTCATGATCTTTGGTTTTTGCGGGAAGCGGAAAAGCATAAATCTGCCGAAATTTGACAAACTCAGTATCAATCACTAATCAATTTCAACGCTTTCCCTTGAAGTCAGTCTGGTGACCTTCCCGCAGGTTGCGCGACAAAATTACAATTCTTTTGAGTGGAGCGGCTATTTTTTTAATGAAAAATGCGAGGTGAGTGAAAATTTAAGCTCTGTAAATCAGATGAATATGTCCGTTATTTCGGTTTTGATTCGAGTATCTTCAGTGCCTTCACAATCATCTCTTCCAAAACACTTGTATCGATGTCGGCCAGTTTGTTGAAATACAGGCAAGCTTTACCGGTTTTGTGTTTACCGAGTCGTTCCAGTTCGTCGGAAAGATCATTTGCTGCGTCGCAACTCATGAGGTAAACCGAGAAATTTTGTTTGCGCGGTGAAAAGCCAATCTGAAACCAGTTGCCTTCGCGACCGCTGGCATATTTGTAATGGTAAGTTCCAAAGCCAACAATACTTTCTCCCCACATGGTCGGTTCCAGGCCGCTGAGGCGTTTCATCATTTCCAGCAATTTGAAGCTGTCGTCTCGTTTTTTGGTAGGTTCTACTTTCTGTAAAAATGCTTCCACCGATTGATCATTTGCTTTGGTTTTCAATTCAGCCATTCGTTTTCTTTTCTGAAACAAGCTGTATGGGAACAAGTTTACGTTCTCTATAACATCTCTAATTGATTATCTTCGCAGCGTGAAAAAGTTTGAAGACATTTTAGCGCAGAACGACTTTAGTCGCGACGATTTGGTTCGCCTGTTGGAGGCGGAAGGTGCAGAACGAACGGCTTTGTTCTCGGCTGCAGCTGCCCGAAAGGAAGCAGTGGTAGGGAAGAAAGTGTATTTTCGCGGCTTGGTCGAGTTTTCAAATGAGTGCTCGAAAGACTGTCTGTATTGCGGAATCCGGCACAGCAACAGCAAAGTAGTGCGCTACGAAGCCGCGGACGAAGATATTTTGGCAGCCTGCCGTTTTGCCTGGGAGAATAAATTCGGATCGGTAGTGCTGCAATCGGGTGAATTGTCTTCTACAAATTTCATTAACCGCGTCGATTATTTGGTGAAGCAAATCAAAGCTTTGTCGAATGGCGGTTTGGGAATTACGCTGTCGTGCGGCGAGCAAACTCGCGAAACCTACGAGCGCTGGTTCGAAAGTGGCGCCCACCGATATTTGCTCCGTATTGAAAGCTCAACTCGGGAATTGTATCAGAAGATTCACCCGAACAACGA
This sequence comes from Mangrovibacterium diazotrophicum, assembly GCF_003610535.1. Lineage (NCBI taxonomy): Bacteria > Pseudomonadati > Bacteroidota > Bacteroidia > Marinilabiliales > Prolixibacteraceae > Mangrovibacterium > Mangrovibacterium diazotrophicum. The sequence continues at coordinate 34,463 of NZ_RAPN01000004.1, forward strand.
TCACCATTCGTTTGAAAAAAGACTGGAATGCCTGCGCTTGTTGAAGGAATGTGGCTACCAGGTTGGCACAGGTGTAATGATTGGTCTGCCATTTCAAACTACGGAAAACCTTGCAGACGACTTACTGTTTCTGAAAAGCATTGATGTTGATATGGTTGGGATGGGGCCGTACATTGAGCATGAAGATACTCCGCTGTACGAGTTTCGCCACCTGATAAAAAGTAAACAAGAGCGTTTTGATTTGGCTCTGCGCATGGTTGCCACGCTGCGGCTTTTGATGCCTGATATTAATATTGCCGCCGCTACAGCTTTGCAGGCAATTGATCCGGCGGGGCGCGAGAAAGCAGTGAAAATTGGAGCCAACATTATTATGCCCAACCTGACGCCGAGTGCTTTCCGCAAAGACTATCAACTTTACGAGGATAAACCCTGTTTGGACGAAGATGCCGATCAGTGCCGAAATTGCCTGGAAGCCCGGATTGAATTGGCCGGGAGTGAGATTGGCTATGGCGAATGGGGCGACTCAAAACACTTTGAACGCCGAAAGATCTAATCTTCCCGTTCCGAATGCGGTTAATTCATTCCTTTAGGTCTCTACCAAAGCGTTTCAGGATCAGGTTTATTGGAAAGCTCGTGTTGCAGCAACCATTTTTTACGCCACAGACCGCCGGCGTAACCTACCAACTTGTTATTGGCGCCAATTACCCGGTGGCAGGGTATGATAATCGCGATCGGATTTTTTGAGTTTGCTCCGCCAACGGCCCGAACCAGATTTTTGTCCCCCAATATTAGCGATAGTTCGCTGTAACTGGTTAAATGTCCGTAGGGGATGTGTTCCAGTTCCTGCCATACTTTTTGTTGAAAATCGGTACCCGAAGGATGCAACGGTAATTCGAACTCGAAACGAGTGCCGGCAAAATAATCATCCAGCTGTTCAGTTATCATTTTTTGAAGGTCCGGGTTGAAATGATCTGTTGTGTATTCCTTATCACAAAACAGGACAGAACTGATTTGGTCGTCCTTGGTTTCAATACACAGGGGACCTATTGGGGAGTAGTATGTGAATCGTTCTTCCATGGTGTTAATGTTTGGATGATCCAAAATTAACGAATGCGTAACATTTGATCCCCATAAAATGAGTCAAAAATCGATTAAAACTGAATAAAATTTCAGCATTATTCGCTTTTCAGGATACCATTGGGTCAATACCGGCTTCGGGCGACGTAGCTCGTATGCAGCAAATGATGCGATAATTCGCCTAAAGGCTCGCCCAAAAAGTCCTCGTAGATTTTCAATACCTCGGGATTTTCGTGCGATTTTCGAATAGCCATGCTTTCATCCTCTGCATAAATGGCTTCCGTTCTTCGTTTTCTAATTTCGGGATTGGTCGGAATCGGTTGTCCGCCTCCACCCAAGCAGCCTCCGGGGCAAGCCATGATTTCTACAAAATGGTAGGGGCTTGCTCCCGTTTGCACCTGATCCATGATGGTTTTTGCATTGATCAGCCCATGTGCAACGGCGCATTTTAATTCCACTCCATCCAAAAATGCCCAGTCGCGTTGCGGGTTTTCAATTTTGATGCTGGCTTCGCGCAGTCCTTCTATTCCTCTAACCGGCTTGATGTTGAGGTGTTCGAAAGGAACTTCGCGCCCGGTAACCAATTCGTAAGCCGTACGAAGAGCAGCTTCCATCACCCCGCCTGTTGCGCCGAAAATAACTGCTGCGCCGGTTGACTCGCCCATCAATCGGTCGAATTTGGAGTCGGGTAGTTTTTTGAAGTCAATGCCTGCCTGTTTGATCATGATCGCGAGTTCCCTTGTCGTTAAAACATAGTCGACGTCGGTATAGCCGCTTGCGTGCATCTCTGGTCGGGCAGCTTCAAATTTTTTCGCGGTGCAAGGCATAATTGAAACCGAGATGATTTTGTCGGGCTGCAGGTTTCGGGCTTTCGCGTAGTAGGTTTTTACCAATGCGCCAAACATTTGTTGCGGCGATTTGCAGGTCGAGAGATTCCCGAGGCATTCGGGGTACATGTGTTCGATGTATTTAATCCAACCTGGAGAACAGGATGTCGCCATTGGTAATTTAACAGATTCGTCTTTTTCATGGATTTTTTTCTTCAGGCGTTGCAACAGTTCGGTTCCTTCTTCAATAATGGTGAGGTCGGCGGTGAAATCAGTATCCAAAACAGAATTGAATCCCAGTCGTTTGAGTGCTTCGACCATTTTGCCGGTTACCCTTGTGCCGGTTGGTAAACCAAGTTCTTCACCCAGACCGACACGAACCGCCGGTGCTGTTTGAACAACGACATGGAGATCGGGATTCGAAAGTGCGTCCCAAACTTCTTCAATGTAGTTGCGCTCGACCAAGGCGCCGGTGGGACAGTGGATGATGCATTGCCCGCAATTGGTGCAAACCACATCGGTGATGGCTTTTTCAAAGAAGGTGGTGATTTTCATTTTATCACCTTTGTAGGCAACCGTAAGGGCATTCACGCCTTGCAACCCGGCGCAGGTTCGGACACAACGCTGGCAGCGAATGCACTTGCTGTCATCCTTTAAAATTGAAGGAGAAAACTGATCGATGGTGTACTTGTTGTTTTTGACCAGCGGGATAAAATCCTGGGTCATAATTTTATATTCCGAAGCCAGCTTCTGCAATTCACAATTGCCGTTTTTGTAGCACGTTGTGCATTCGGCCCGGTGTTCCGATAGTAGTAGCTCGATAATGTGTTTTCGTGAATTTCTGACATTCAGACTATTGGTTCGGATTTCCATGCCTTCCTCGCACGGTGTGGCACATGCCGCCGCAAGTCGCTTTTGCCCAGTCAGTTCAACGACGCAAACCCTGCAATTCCCTGCGATGCACAAATCTTTGTGGTAGCAAAGTGTTGGGATGATGATCCCGGCTTGGTCGGCAGCTTCAAGAATTGTCAATCCGGATTGCACATCCATGGAAATTCCGTTTATGCTGATGTTTATTTTTGAATTCATAAGCTTGGGTTTAGTAGATCATTTCTTCTCTGAAATTTTCAACTATTGACGAAAAAGAGTTGGCCACGGATTGGCCCAATCCGCACTTGGCCGTCAGTTTCATCGTTTCCGTTAATTTGAGGAGTTTATCGAGGTAGCTTGTGGGTTTCTCGCCTCTTTTTACTGCTTTGATACCGTTGTACAATTGCTGGCACCCAACGCGGCAGGGCGTGCACTGGCCGCAACTTTCCTCACGGAAGAATTCCAGGTAGTTGTCGAGCACGTTGTACATGGAGCGCGAACTATTGAACAGCATCATCGATCCGCCGGTGGGCAGCGAAATTCCGGAGAGTTTTCCTTTGTAGCCTATGGCTGTTTCCTGAAATTTTTTGCGAGGTACCAGGAACCCCGAGGCACCGCCAACCTGTACGGCTTTAGTATCGCCATCCCCAAATTCGTTCACGAAATCCTGCAGGCTCATTCCCAGCTCGAGCTCGTAAATTCCGGGGATTGGAGTGTCACCCGAAACCGAAAATAACTTCGATCCGCGCGAATATTGCACGCCAAGGTCGTAGAATTTTTTAGCGCCGTACTTAAAAATTGTGAAAGTGTGGGCAAGCGTTTCTACGTTGTTGATAACACTGGGGCTTTGTTTGAACCCGACACTGGTAGGGTAGGGCGGCTTGTTGCGGGGCTCGCCTCTTTTCCCCTCCATCGATTCAAAAAGGGCTGTTTCCTCGCCGCAGATGTAAGCGCCACTTCCCAGGCAAAGCTTGATTCGAAAATCGTGCTTTACTTCGTTGCAGAAATATTCGAACTCTTTAATCGCTTTTCTCAGTTCGGGAACAAGGTATTTGTATTCGCCGCGCAGGTAAATGTAACCGACCTTTGCTCCAATTACATAGGCACAGACCGCCATTGAGGTTAAAACTTTGTAAGGAACGAGGGTGAGAATTTCGCGATCTTTAAAAGTTCCCGGTTCTCCTTCGTCGGCATTGCAAATCACAAATTTTTCGTCCGCCGGTGCTTCTGCCGTCAGCTTCCATTTCAAACCGGTTGGAAAGCCGGCACCGCCGCGACCTTTCAATTCTGAGCTCATCAGTTCGTTAATGATTTCGTTAGGGGGGAGTTTGAGGGTTCTGTCCAGTATTTTCTCCCAGTCGTTTTCATTTTTAAAAATGAAATCGGCCCGTTTCAGCAAATAGGTATCGAAAGCCATGGCGTTAGTTTTGGGTTGGTTGAATGTATTGTTTCAATATTTCGCGGACTTTTTCAGGAGTCAGCTCGGTGTAAACATCGTTGTTTATGAGCATGGCCGGGGCTTTGTGACACCATCCAAGACAGTTGGTTTGCAACAGGGAAAATTTGCCATCGGGAGTGGATTCCCCCAGGCTGATCTTCAGCATCTCTTCGATGGCTTCTAAAATTTGATTTTTGCCTTTCATGGAGCAGGTAATCGTCTTGCAAACACGGATCGTGTAAACACCCATTTTTCGATGTTCGAGGAAAGAGTAAAAAGTCGCTGTTCCGTAAACTTCGGCCGATGGAAGCTCCAGTTCACGGGCAATCTCAATCATGGCGTATTCCGAAAGGTATTTTTCCTTTTCGACTACGCCTTGAAGGATTGGCAACAGATTTTCGCGCTTTCGGCCGTGCGTTTCGGCCAGACTTTTAATCAGATCCTGTACTGGATTCATATTTGGTTGATTTCGTTTTTCTGAAGAAGTTAATGAAGAAGTCTTGAAGCACGACCTTGGCAGTCAGGTTCTTTTACGGAGTAGTTGGATCCCGTTCGGGGAGAGAGCAACAGATCAGTTGTATAAAATTAAAGAACATAAGTTTGATAAAATGACGATTTTTGTCATATCGTTATGCATTAGCACTGTTATTCAGCATGCTGTTAAAAACGGACAAACAGGTCTGAAAGAATTAAGGATGGCTTAATCTTCGATTTTCTTTGCTTTAAAAAATTGCTATTCAGGCGAGTCTGTTATTTTTGTGATGAATTTGAAAAAAAGGGAAAATGGCTACTGAAATTGAACGCAAGTTTTTAGTCAGCGAGGGGTTTACACCTAATGGCGAAAAGCAAATCCGGATGACACAAGGTTATTTGTGTGCGGATCCGGAAAGAACTGTACGGATTCGGATTGCGGGAGAGAAAGCCTTTTTTACGGTGAAAGGGAAAATGAAGGGAATCAGCCGACCCGAGTTTGAATACGAGATTCCCCCGACTGACGCAGACGAAATGTTAAAACTGGCGGTTTATCCGGTAATTGACAAAGTACGACATATTATCTACGCGTTTGGTAAAAAATGGGAGGTCGACGTGTTTGAAGGGGCAAATGCTGGCTTGATTATTGCTGAAGTTGAACTTTCTGATGCTGACGAAAACATAGATTTGCCAGCATGGGCTGCTAAGGAAGTCTCCGGTGATATGCGTTACCACAATTCATGTCTTGCGCGCGATCCGTATCGGAATTGGAAAGATCAATCCGTTGAGCCAGAGAATTAATAGAGCCTGTGAAACTATTTAAAAGCCAAATAAACAATTGAAAATTATGAAACACAGATTTATTCTGTTTGGAATTCTTGTTGTAATAGCTGTCCAAAATGTTTATGCCATTAACGGAGTTAAGCGAGAAGAAAACGAAGAGAAGCAAGATTCTGTAAAAGCAAGTATCGATTACCTCAATTATTTTTTAAACCGCCGAGGAAACTGGTATCCCCAAAGTCGAGACGCAGAACAAAGAATGCGTGGCCTGATTCATTATTTGCAGGATGAAAAGCTTGATAGCTTGGTTAAGCGCCTGGATGATTACCGGGTTTCAGGCGAGCGGTTTTTCTACCGAACTCCGGATAATGTTGAAGATAGTTTGAAAGTTACCGGCTACACCCCTTATCCGCAGGTACAGGAACAATTGAAGCGAATCGACCGATCTGTTCGCAGTAGTATTGTGAAGGAGCAAATACCTGTTCCGGAGCAATTACTGGAAAATATTGATGAACGGGCGCATACCTTATCGCAGGATGATGCTTACCAATTGCTGGGTACTGCTTACGTGAGTATTCCGGATAGTTTGGTTAGTTTTGGCGCGTTACCCGACTCGGTGATGACCAATCCGGATGACTTTAAGAGGTTGCAGCGTATGGATAGTACCAAACGTGCTATACTGGAAGAAGCCCGGCAACAGTACAATACCCAAGTGATTAAAAATTTTGTTGATTCGGTGAGTGAGTCGTACCGAACCGAATACATAAAACAGTATTCATTGAAAGCCCAACGCGAATATTCCGACTCGATTCGCTATCGAAATTACCGGGTGTTGACAGCTTACAATGAAAGTGTTATTCAAGCTGTGAATGATTCGGTCAGCAGTAGTCTGCGCATTCTCACCAATTATGTGAATGCAGAGCAAATTGGATTTTGGTTTCACAACTCGGCCCAAGATTCGATCCAGGTATTTTTAAGCAATTCACAACCGGGCCAATCGCGAATCTTTGTGAAAAATGAGCAAAATGACTCCTTAGGTATCCGAGTGCAGGGCGTTGATCGGAATAGTGTTCGTTTGCTAATTGACGATGGTGTAACATTCACGCGTTTTTCTCAACGTCAGAAAAAAGACATTTCTTTTGAGCCGATGAAAATACCTTCATCGCTGGAGAAAGTGGACAAACGTTTTAATGTTATTACACCGTGGACTCTTGCCGGAACTTTTAATGCCGGTATCACCCAAACATCCTATACCAACTGGTCGGCGGGGGGAACAAGTTCGATGTCGGGCTTAATGGTTTTTAAAGGATCGGCCAACTATTCATCAAGCAAAACAAGCTGGGAGAACTCAGTTGAAATCCGAAGCGGTTGGTTGAAACCCTCAGATGACGGCTTGGAAAAGAACGATGACAAGTTTGAATTCATAACCCGGTACGGTATCCAGGCTTACAAAAAGTGGTACTATTCAGCCGAGATCGATTTCGAAACCCAGTTTTTTAAAGGTTTCGATTATCCGGACAGGGAAACCACGATCTCCGGATTTTTGGCACCAGCTAAAACGTCCTACAAAATCGGTATGGATTATAAACCGAATAGCAATATGTCGCTGTTGATTTCTCCGCTTACCGCCAAGAGTGTCTTTGTTCGCGATACGGCCAATATTGACCAAACTACATTTGGTGTGAGTGAGAATAAAAGAAGCTACTGGAAGACCGGTTTAAACGCTGACTTAACTTATAAAAAGCAGTTTACATCGGATATTACCTGGCAAACGACTTATAAGATGTTCATCAGTTACAAAGCACCTTTTTCAAAATTTGACGTAGACTGGCAGAACACGTTGACCTTTCAATTAAGTAACTACTTTAATATGCAGGCGCTCTTTCACGTAGTTTACGACGATGATGTTACCTTTGCTACCGATAAGGTCGACGTCAACGGTGATACCATTTACAAACCGAAATGGCAGATTAAAGAATTTATCACCCTGGGTTTCACCTATAAATTGAATAAACCGATTTACAAACGGGAACGCGTCAAGTAATTCAAACTATGAAAGAATTTAAAAAATATTTTCAACTGGCAGCTGAGCCACACGACGTATACAATGCCCTGACGAACAAAGTCATGATTGAGATTTGGACGGGCGAAGATGCCGAAATGGAAGAGGTGCCGGGAACCGAATTTTCGATGTGGGACGGAAGCATCTGCGGGAAAAATATTGAATTTGTGAAGGATCACAAGATCGTTCAGGAATGGTATTTTGGTGAAGATGAAAATTCGTTGGTAACGATTAAGCTGCACGCTCACAAAGGTGGCACAAGCATGGAAGTAAAGCAAACAAACATTCCCGACGAGGCATTTGACAATATTGCTGAAGGCTGGGATGAAGATTATTTTTTAGCGCTGAATCAGCTTTTCGAAGAATAGTTTACAACGATTTTGTTGAATTACAGATAAAAAGAAGAAGCCGTCCTGGAATCAGTGACGGCTTCTGACTTGTTTAACGCAATTATTCGAGGTAAGGGATTTCTTTAATTTCTTTTCGAACTCGAATTAGTCTTCAGAAGGCTTTGGTTATTTTACTTCTATAACTGCGTATTTTGAAATTTTCCAGAACTCTTGTGGGTTGTCGATTTGCAGGTAAGCAATCTGACCTTCTTCTTCAACCAGTGAGTAAGAGTCTGATGGGTGTTCCGAAATTACCTCAGCTTTCTTTGTATGCAGCGGGATAATTTTCGTGTCGCGGATGTCAAGGCTTGTGAAGTAGTCCTCGTCAAGGTTGTTGTTAACTACTTTGTTTGATCCGATTCCCAGGAAACCACCTTCTTTATCTAATAGTCCTTTGTCTCTCAGTTCTTTGTATGTGCCGTAAGCAACGTGGCCGGTGTTCAACTCATTGGTTCTCTCAACCAATCTTCCCGATTCACGGCTCAGCGAGTCGTTTTGAACAGTCATAGCTGCGTTCAGTTCATTCACTTTTGTTTCGAACTCAGCAATTTGGAAATCTTTCTGTTCTACCAGTTGTTGCAGTTCAGCGATTTGGCTGTTTTGGCTGTTAATGCTTTCATTCAGCGCTGCAATTCGGCGTTCGAACGCGTGTAAGTTTATTCCCGACTTTTTCAATTTAGCTTCCAGCTCTTCGATTTTTTTGCTGCTTTCGTCCAGCATCGTGTTCATCAGAGCAATGTCAGAAACTAATTCTTCTTTTTGATTTTTAACACCTTCGCCGGTTTCAATTGAAAGTTGACTTCTTTTCTCTTTCACGAATGTCAGGTTCTTTTCAATTTCTGCAAATGTGTTTTCCATGTCGTTGAGCACCGAGTCTTTCATCTGCATTTGTTGGAAAAGATCAGACTTTTCACTTGCCAATGATTTCAGTTGAGCTTCTTTCTGTGTGTAAACATACACACCTCCAATTACTGCAACTACTACAATTACGGCCGCAATAATTATTGTACTAATTTGTTTTTTGTTCATAGTATAAATCCTCCATAAACTGGTTTATTCTTTTTTCATTTTTTCACTCCGCTTACTAAGCTTTCGCTTTCGCAATCGGTATATATATGCCAATCCATGTGCCAAAATGAGGTAGTTGTCCTAAGGTGTTGAAAGACAGTGGTTAGTATGCTTGTTGAATTTCGAAACTACTATCAAATTGATAAAAAGATCAAAATGAAACGAAGAAATGAGAACGCAGATGAAGGAGAGTAGGTTATAAAGCAAAAAAGCAAGAAGGAATGACTTGCATTGCTTCTTGCTTTTTGATCGCAGTTGGCGTCGTATTTTATTTAGGGTGTAACTTTGTCTTCTTTTAGCATTCTGTAAATTGTAGCAACCCCAATGTCGAGCTTGTCAGCCACGAGTTTGGTGTTGTTATCGTATTTCGCCAGAAATGTTTTAACAATTTTAATGTCGTATTCCCGAAGAGTCATTTCCTGCGCTGTGATATCGGCCATTGCATCGTGTCCGCCACCAAATACGATATGGTCGGCCGTGATTTCGGCTTGGTCACAGAGTGTAACAGCCAACTCCATAATCGATTTTAACTCGCGGATGTTGCCGGGAAAAGCGTATGACAACAATTTTGCAGACGCTTCGGAACTAAGGCTTCTGACTTCCATCTGGTTTTCGCTGCAGAATTGTTGGATAAAGTGTTTGGCTAAAATCACTACATCGTTTCCACGTGCGCGCAATGGGGGGAGTTCGATCGGAAGTCCATAGAGACGATAATAAAGATCCTGGCGGAAATTGCCGTTTTTGACTTCTTCCAATAAATTTTTATTGGTGGCAATAATAATCCGGCAGTCTGTTTTTACCGGCGCGTTACTTCCCACGCGGATCACTTCTTTTTCCTGCAATGCTCTCAGTAACTTAGCCTGAAGAGAAATGTCCATTTCAGCCATTTCATCCAGGAATAACGTTCCTCCGTTGGCTTCTTCAAACTTCCCGATCCGGCGGAAGTTGGCCCCGGTAAATGCACCTTTTTCGTGCCCGAACAATTCGCTCTCAATCAAATCTTTCGGGATCGCTGCCACATTCACCGCTACGAAAGGTTTTTTGGAACGGTTTGAATTGTAATGAATCGCCTTGGCAACTAACTCTTTTCCTGTTCCGGTTTCTCCGGTTACCGTCACTGTAATGTTTGTGCGCGTGGCTTTATCAATTAATTCGAAGATGTGCTGAGCAGCCGGGCTGTTGCCGATAATCGTATTTTGGTAGCTGTATTTTTGCTTCACTTCTTTCCGGAGACTCACAATTTCCTTTTTCAGGTTATTGCGGTTGCGGATATTGGTGATGGTATTCAGCAAACGTTCCTTGATATCGCGCGATTTCACAATGTAGTCGTAAGCGCCTTCTTTCAACAATTCAACGACTGTAGCAATATCGTCCTGTTCCGAAATCAGGATAACCTGAATGTCGTCGTTTACTTCCTTGATTTGTTTCAAAACCTCCAAACCTTTCATGTCGGGCAAACGGTAATCCAACGTAACAACGTCGGGTTGTTCGCTTAACTTCGACAAACATTCTTTGCCTGTTCCAAAGGCGTGGATTTCGTAGTCCGGATTTAAAGAAAGGTTGTGTACCAGCAGCCGGCGGTACCATTCGTCGTCTTCTACAACGAAAATTTTAAATGCTTTTTCAGCCATACATTTTTGAGTTTACTCCCAGTTCTTCATAGGAAAGAGCCGCAATATACTAAGAAATGCGCTTATATTGATAGAAATTCTCAAAATGAGAAAGACGTTTGACCTATTTTAACATTTCGGGGAGCTCGTTAGCTGATTTCACTGTTTAGCAGGTTCAGGAATTCCTGAATGCGTAGATCGATTTCGCGGATCAGTTTTTCCAGTTCCGGCCATTCTTCGTTTTCTGCTCCTTTTTTCTCAAGCTCTTTCAGTTTGGCGTAAAGCTTATTGGCTAGCATGTGTTTGGCAGGTGCAGCCAGTTTGTGTGCGGCATCCACCAAGCCTTCTTTGTCCTTCAATTCAGTTGACTTTGCCAGGGATTCGCGGCATTTTTGAGCAGATATGACAAACAGATCAACCATTTCTTTGAAGAAACTTTCGTCGTCACCCAATATTTTTTTCAATTCGGAAAGACTGAATTCGGGCGTAGCTTTTTCCTGAGTCACTTCCGGCTTAGGCCTGCTGTCTATCTTCTCTTTTAGTTTTAAAAGAAGCTCAAACAGCGAACGTTCCGGAAACGGTTTTTGCAGGAAATCCCAGATTCCTATTTTTTTGTATCGCTCCTCGTCTTCGGCGCGGTTGGTCGCCGTTAGCATGGTAATCGCAATATTCGGATCACGGGTCAAAATTTGGGTGCTGGCCTCAAATCCGTCCATGACAGGCATGCGCATATCCATCAGTATCAAATCGAAGTGCTCATTCTGTGTCATTTCAACCGCTTCCAGACCATTGGCCGCTTCTTTAAAGGCAACGCCCCATTTGGAAAGGATGTTCTTTAATAAATACAGGTTGAAGGCTTCGTCGTCAACCAGGAGCAGGTTGAGGTTTTTAAACCAATCCGGAATTGGTTGCTGCTTTTGCTCGGCTGGTTGGTAAATTCGCTGATCTCCCTCGGCGTATGGAATTTCGACCGTGAATCGTGTCCCTTTTCCGACGAGGCTTTTCACCTTTATTTTACCTTCCTGCAAATCAACCAGTTTTTTTACGATGGCCAAACCAAGTCCGGCTCCGCGGTGCTTTTGCGAGTTATCGCCATCAAGCTGCACAAACTCTTCAAAAATTTTGTCGATATTTTTCTGCGGAATTCCAATGCCGGAGTCGACCACATCGACAATTAATTTATAGTGATGGCCAGCCAACTTTTCTTCGGTAGCTTCCAGCGTAATTTTGCCTTTTTCGGTAAATTTTATGGCATTGGTGAAAAGGTTGATCAGGATTTGTTTCAAACGAACCGGATCTCCCTGGTAAACCCGGTTTTCCGGAATGTCATTTTTCAATACAAGTTCCAGTTTTTTCGCGCGAGCCGGAACCTGGTGAAGCGTTATCACTTCTTGAAGCAGTTCGACCGGAATAAAGTCAATCTTTTCGAAGGTCATTTTCTGCGACTCAATTTTCGAAAAATCGAGCGTGTCATTGACCAGCGTGATGAGGTGATCGGCCGATTTGTAGACAATGTTGAGGTCGGTCTTTAGATCTGTGTCAGTAACGCGTTGCAGCATTTGCTCGCTGAGCCCGTAAATTGCATTAACCGGTGTGCGCATTTCGTGGCTCACCGTCGCAACAAACCGTTCTTTGGCTTTGGCCAGGTTTTCAGCATCGGCACGGGCTTTTTTCAAAATATTTTGGTAGTCCTTATTCTTTTTCAGGTTACGGTAGAAAAGTATGAGAACAATGAGCAGGAGGAGAATTGACGCTCCTGTAAACATCACCAGTCGGCGGTAGATTTGTGCAGCCATAAAATCGGCTTCCTGGGTTTTGGTTTCCAGGCGCAGCTGCTCGGCTTGTTCCAATTGCTCAATCAGCCGGTTAATATTGTCAGTCACCCGAATATTCCGTTCCAGCAGCTTTTTCTCCCTGGCTTGCTGCTCGGTGTTTTCAGTGCTCATTTGCTCCTCTATTTCGACAATCTCCTGCTTCAGCTGTTCCTTTTCTTCACTTTTGTCGATAATGATGGGGGCCTTGGTTGTGGTATCCTGTTTCCCGAATACCCGTTTGAAAAAGCCTACCTTTTCGGGTTTTTCAAATTTAATGGTGTCGGGTTGGATGATGGCTGTATCGAGTTTCGAGGCCAGCTTTGCCAGCGGCTTCTCGGTTTGTTTCTCGATCTTTTGCTTGTGGAGGTTTCGAATTTCGGCCCAAATCACCAGTTTTTGGTTGGAAAGAAGCTGGATGGAATCGATTTGCTGAATTTCATTCGACTCCGGAATGGCGTAATCTTCGAGGTTGGTCAGCTTTTCCTGGACGCTTTTACTAAGGTTTCGGAATTTGTAAATGTAATTTTCGTTTCCCGTGAAGCTGAACAGGCGAACAGAGTTTTCGACTTCGCTCAGTTCGGAAGAAATATCTTTGATTAAAAGCAATTTATAATCGGGACGGGCTTCCCGGTGTATCGAGTCAATGATTTCCGAAAGACTCTTGTAAACCAGGTAACCTGAACCGGCAACTGCTGCACCAATAATAAGGGTTAACAGTGTTATTTGAATTTCAATCTTGAAAAATTTCATCCGTAAAATGCTCTGTTTTTTAGGACACCAGATGAATTGGCATGGACTAATATTCTTTCGGAAAAGTTATATTCATTCTCACGCTCATTCCTTGTTTTCCTGTTCGCTGACTTTTGTTTTCTGCAAGTTAGCAGCTTTTTGGTGATGCAAAGTCGATGACTCGTTTTTTGTAATTAAAATAACAAAATGCCCCTATGTTGCGGTTCAATTATTTTACAAAAGCTGATCATTTAGTGGTGGCATATCGAAAACAGTGCCGTTTGTGCTATTCCTTCTCCAAAATCAGCTTTTCGTAAATATGGAAGTTTTCGTCATCGAAAACACAGAAGACGACTGTTTCCGGAAACTCATTTTCAGCCAGAAATTGTTGAATGGTATCAAACGCAATTTTCGCAGCCCGATCTTTCGGGAAATTGTAAACCCCCGTACTGATATTTGGAAAGGCAATGGTATCCAGCTTTTTGGCTTTTGCAATTTGAAGGCTGTTGCGATAGGCGGATGCCAGCAGTTCATCTTCTCCGATTTTGCCTCCGTACCAAACTGGTCCAACGGTATGAATGACAAAGCGACAGGGGAGTTTATAGGCCTGTGTGATTTTAGCTTCTCCGGTTTCGCAGCCATTCAGTTTTCGGCATTCCTCCAGCAGGCGTGGGCCAGCAGCCCGGTGAATGGCACCGTCGACACCTCCACCACCCAGCAAACTCTTATTTGCAGCATTTACAATAGCATCAACATGCAACTGCGTGATGTCGTCCTGGTATAATTGGATACGTTTCATTTTTTTCCTTTAAAATTAAGAGGAAATGAGGGTTGGTCAAATGGAAATACCGAAAATTTCAGGATGAATTTCTTAGCTGAAGACGACTGCGTCCTATTTCTCTCTTGTTTTTTAGTGAGTTCCGAAGCTGATAATGAGGATACCGGCCAGGATGCCCAACAGGTAAAGTCCCTTTTTGCGGATATTGCGCTCGCGGAAAAGAATAGCTCCGGTGACGAATGCAACCAAAACTCCACCACGTCGCAAAGCCGAAACAATCGAAATCATGCTATCGGGGATGCTCAGCGAATAGAAATAAGCGAAGTCGGCAAACAACAGGAAGATGGCAATGAGCGGAATGCTCCAGCGCCACTCAAACGGAGGACGGTTTTCTTTGGGTTTTCGCCAGCGGAACAAGGCGATTGCAGGCAGCATCACGACAACCTGGTAGAATGAGAACCAGGCTTGCACGGCGATCCGGTCTATTTTTCGCAGGATGAATTTGTCGAAAAGGCCACTTGCTGCCCCCAAAAGAGTTGCCGCAATAATGCAGAAAATCCAGACGTTGCGTCGAAAGCTGATCCCTTCAAGTTTACCGGCAGTCGATAACAGGTAGAAGAAAACCAAGGTAACCGCGACACCTAACCACTGCATCAGGTTCAGGCGTTCCTGAAAAATAAGGATGGCACCGATGAGTGTCCAAATTGGGCCGGTAGCGCGAATGGGCGAGATCAGGGTGATTGGCAAATGTTTCATAGCGTGGAACGCGAAGATCCAGCTGCTGACAACAATCACCGATTTTATCAGAATCAATCCGTGCTCGCGTGCGGTTATTTGTGGAACGTAAAGGTGAATGGATTGGAAAGCGTCGGGAAAATAAACCGAACCAACGACGATCGGAAAAACGGCAACCGCAGCTGTTACGGTAGACAGGAAAAGTACCGGCAACACAGCGTTGTGGTTTAGCGACAACTTTTTGAATACATCATACAATCCCAACAAAACGGCCGAAATCAACGCCAGAATTACCCACATAGTTCCTTGAATTTTGGGCAAAACTATAAGCTTTCGGACGATTGATTTCGCAAATAACTGAAATCTGTCTGAAGATTAATCATTACTTAATTCATTACCGAACTGGGAGATGAATGACAGGATAAGCTGGCATCGAATTTCTTAAAGCAAGCGTTTCCTAATTGTAAAAGCCTTTGCCGGATTTTCAACCAGCAATTGGCGGATATCCGCATCCGTAAAACCTTTCGCCTTTAATGCCGGGATCAGGTTTTCAAACAGGGGGGTGTAAGGTTTGAATTCAACTTCGGGATTTCCAGGGTCGACGAAGCCGGCATCCTGCGAAATCAGAACTTTATCGAGCAGCTTTTCATTTTTGAACTTCAGCAAAAGTTCCGGATAACCTTCGATCCATTTTTCGTCCCAGCCATATTTATCTAACGAGATCCAACATCCCAGTTTGGCTGCTTTTATCAGCAGATCCTGATCTTTATCATCGGAAGCGTGTGTCCAGATAAATGCTTCGGGTGAAACGCCTTCTTCTTTCAAAATATCCAGCTGCTGCATGGCGGCAATGGCTGGTCCACTGTGCGACATGATGGTCACTCCGGTGGCTTTGTGAGCAATTGCTGCAGCTCGTGTCAGGCAAGAGTGAAACTCGGAAAGTGGTTTGCGGTTAACACCAATTTTGATAAAACCCGGTTTGACGTCGGTGCCATCAATTCCGTTATTGAACTCGTCGATCCAGATTGATGCAATGGAATCAGCCGTCATGAGCAAGATTTCTTTTGGAATGAAGAAGTTGTTTCTGGCTCCGTAAAACCCGGTGTTTGTCAGAATTTGGATGCCGGATTTCTTCGATAGTTCTTGCAACAGGCGCACATTCCGCCCCAAATAAGCAGGAGTGCATTCGGCCAATGATTTCACGCCGTAAGCTTTCAGCTTTTCTAATTCGGGAAGAATAATTTTGATGGCATCTTCAGTATTGTAGGTGTCCGGTTGTTTGTCCTCTTTCCGGTAGAAGTCAACGAGGAAATGCTCGTGCTCGAGGCAAACACCCAATTCACTGGCTTTAATGGGGCCGTTAACGGTTATGATTTGATTGTTGGCTGGCTGGCACGAAATCAATATTGAAATCAGTGCCAATCCAAGTAGGAGGCGTCGCATCTTTTTTTCTTCAAAGGTAAAGATTGAAAATATCATTTGCTCGTATTTATGCAACATAAAACGGTGTAGCTGCAGGTTTCCGGTTATCTGCTATGGTTTTTCAAATCAGTAAAAGTAATTACTACTTTTATTTTATATCTTGCGTGGATTGAAACGGTTCAAACTAACGATTCAATCAATTTACAAATACCATTAAACACTCAAACCATGTTTCGAAAACTGAAATCAAGCCTTCTTTTTGCGGGTTTACTGGCGTCAACTTTTCTGCAGGCGCAAACCAATATCGACTTGCAACTCAACAAGCCAGGAGTGGCTATTCAACCGACCATGTGGGGAATCTTTTTCGAGGACATCAACTTTGCCGCTGATGGCGGACTTTATGCGGAGTTGGTGAAAAACCGCTCGTTTAGTTTTGACGACCCGATGATGGGCTGGAAAACTTTCTCCAAAGATTCAATCCGTATTATTAATGAAGTTGCAGCCGGAACTCAAAAGCGTTTTGTGCGGCTGTCGGCCCTCAAATCCGGCACGGAAAATTTTCTTCAAAACGATGGTTTTCGGGGCATGGGGTTGCATGAAGGGGAGGAGTACCGTTTGATTTTGCATATGCGTGCTGTAAATGGCGGAGCACAAAAATTGAAAGTAGAACTTTTAGGTGATGATAAAATGACTATTGCCGAAGGCGAACTGACGGTAGACGGCGAAGATTGGGGATATGCGGAACTTGTGCTGAAAGCGGGTGCAACCGCTGACAAGGGAAGTCTGAAAATCTCGTTGGAAGGAAACGGAACAGTCGATTTCAAATACATTTCATTGTTTCCTGTAAAAACATTCAAAGACCGACCGAATGGAATGCGCTTGGATTTAGCAGAAAAACTGGCTGATTTGAAGCCCGGTTTTGTGCGCTTCCCCGGAGGTTGCATTGTTGAGGGGCATCAACTGGATTTGCGTTACCAATGGAAAAAAACGGTTGGCGATGTAGAAGAACGCGAGGTGATTATCAACCGTTGGAATACCGAGTTTATGCACCGCTACACACCTGATTATTACCAAAGTTTTGGTCTTGGTTTTTTTGAATATTTCCAGCTAGCCGAAGATTTGGGAGCTGAACCGCTGCCGATTTTGAATTGCGGGATGGCTTGTCAGTACAACACCGGCGAATTGGTTCCGCTGGATGAGATGGAACCCTACGTTTCGGATGCCTTGGACTTGATTGAATTTGCAAATGGCGATAGTGCGACGAAGTGGGGAAAACTGCGTGCTGAAATGGGACACCCAGAGCCCTTTAATTTAAAATATTTGGGAATTGGCAACGAGCAGTGGGGCGATCAGTACTTGGAACGCTACGATGTGATTGCCGAAAAAGTGCACGAGAAATATCCTGAAATTCAGCTGGTGTCCGGTTCCGGGCCTTCGTCAGACGGCGATCGTTTTGAGCATCTTTGGAAAGAGCTGAAAACAAGAAGCGCGAATCTGGTCGACGAGCACTACTACAAAGATCCGAATTGGTTTTTCAACAATGCGAAACGTTACGATAACTACGAACGCGGCGGGTTGAAAGTGTTTGCCGGCGAATATGCAAGCCATACGCGTGTTGAAAGCAAGGATCCGACTTCGAATAACAACTGGTTGGCGGCACTTTCCGAGGCTGCTTTCATGACTGGGCTGGAGCGCAATGCCGATGTTGTTTCAATGGCTTCGTATGCGCCGCTTTTCGCGCATGTTGATGCCTGGCAGTGGCGTCCGGATCTGATTTGGTTTGATAACCTGAATTCGGTCACGACACCAAACTATTACGTTCAGCAAATGTATTCAACGCATCGCGGCGATCATGTTCTACCGGTGGTTTCCGAGGGCGATATTCTGGCGGGCCAGGATAGTTTGTATGCCAGCGCTTCGGTGGACAAAGCGGCTAAAAAAGTTTATCTGAAATTAGTCAACTCGTCGGTTGCTGCCAAGTCGGTAAAAATAAACCTGAAAGGCGGAAAGTTGGCGTCGAAAGAAGCTGGCCTGACAGAGCTTTACGACTCGGACCTGATGGCCTACAATACACTTGCAAAGCAAGATGTGATTGTGCCTCAAACGTCGACGGTTGCAGTGAAGGGAAATTTATTAAGCCTTGAATTGAAGCCTAAGTCATTTATTCTGGTAGAACTGACAACCAAGTAGATTTCTTTTACTGTCATATCGAAAGGGTGTTTGCGAGGGAGTTTATTCCTTTTCAAACACCTTTTTTGTTAGAGGATTTTCTTGATCCTTTTGGGCATCAATCTCAATTTTTTGAACACTGCCGGGCGAAATAATTCCATACTTTGCGGCGTGTTTTGCAGCTTCAATACTTGTCGCTGAAGCTACGAAGGGCACTCCCATTTGCTCCAGTTTCAACCTGATTTCGAGATCTCGTTCGGCATGTTTCCTTTTTCGTACGGTGCGTATGTAAATCGACTTGACCCGATTCGGAAATTCCGTAGCGATTCGTTCGTAAATTTCAGGATCCCGTTGCCCATTGTCGCCAATTAGAATGAAATTCATTGTAGGATAGACCTCAAAAAGATGCTTGATTTTCTCGTATTTGTGTTCGTGGTTTCCGCCGCCGGACTTTCGGAGTTGAAAAATACTGGCTTCCAGTTCGCGCAGTAAAAGCACGCCCTTTGGCAGTTGATTGTGTGTGCAGAAATCGTCGAGCAAGTCGTATAAATTCCACTCGCTGCTGGAAACGTAAAAGAATGGATTTTCGTTTTGCCCGCTTTTGCCTTGCTGCAAGGCCTGGTAAAATGTGTCGACTCCCGGAAATGGTTTTCGGGTTCGTGAATTTCGGAAAAGCATGAGCCAGAGTTTTCGGAACCATTGCGTGGAATGGCTCACGATGATCGTGTCGTCGATATCGGAAATTACCGCGAACTCGTGGTTTGTACCCGGAACCAAAAACTCACCTTCAGTTGATTGATTCTTCGTTGTCGCGATCATCTCTTCAGGGAATTTTACCAGGTATTTTTTCCATTGGTTCTGTGATTCGGAGAACGAGCCTGAGTTGGGAAGTTCGCATTTGAATAAGCCGTTTTCAGCTGTTCGCGTTTCAATTTGTTGACTTCCGACGGAAGCTTTCAGATCAACTTTCGGAAGATTGTCACTTGTGTAGCGCTTGAGCATGCTGACCGCGTTTTCCCAGGTTGTTTGTTTCGCTGTTGGTTTTTCCAGTCCTTTATCTTCGGTCAGGTATCCGGTTAGATAGATTGTATTTTCGTTTGCGTATCCACGGTAAGGAATTAGTTTTGGGGTGCCAATCCAGCCGAGTTGTTTCTTGATTTTTAGTTTCAACCACAACCAGGGATTATATTTTTTTAGTGCGAGATATCTTTCTGTGTTTTCAGTATTCGCCATTCGGATTTGTTTTGGCATGAGTTTTTATACGTATAAGAAAAAAGCAACAGACATGCCAAACGATACAAATAAACTTCAGCCTCACATTTTGTTCGTTATCAACCCAATTTCGGGAGATGTACAAAAGGATGATCTGGAGTTAAAAATCCGGCGCCTTTCCATGGAGCTTCAATTCGTGCCCGACTATTATTTCACAACAGGCGACAACGATGAGCATAAATTAACTGCTGTAATTGAAGCGACTAGTCCCGATCGGGTTGTCGCAGTTGGTGGGGATGGCACTTGTAATATGGTTGGTAAGGTGCTGCTCTACGAAGACATTCCGTTAGGAATTGTTCCGTTGGGCTCGGCAAATGGCATGGCCCGCGAGCTGGGTATTCCGACTGACACTGAAGAAGCTATTTCGATTGCCGTTAGCGGAAGGGTTGATTTGATTGATACACTGCAGGTAAATCAATCGCACATGTCGCTGCATTTGAGCGATATAGGAATTAATGCTGCGGTGATTGAACGATTTGAAAAGGAAAATATTCGCGGTTTATGGGGCTATGCCCGTCAATACGCAAAAGCACTTTTCGAGGCTCGCCCCATTCGATTTACAATGGATATTGACGGCCAGCGAATTCGCAAGCGCGCTTACATGGCGGTTTTCGCCAATGCTTCAATGTATGGAACGGGGGCGGTTGTCAATCCCAAAGGAAAATTAAATGACGGAAAGTTCGAAGTTGTTCTATTTCGACCTTATCGGTTTGCCCATTTACTTGGGATGCTGGTCTCCTTTTTCACCGGTAATATTCATGAACAGGAATACGTGGATGTGTACTCGTGCCGGAAGGCGGAAATTCGGAATAGTCGGAAACATGTGGTTCAGGTAGATGGGGAAGTAATCGGACAATTCGAGGAAGTGAGCGTGGAAATCCTACCACGAAGTTTGACGGTGGTTTTGCCGAAGTAAGATGCCAATAAATAAATTTTTATCGGATACGCTAAAAAAAGAAATTGCAATTGCTTCATCATTTTCAGGATGTAGCAACCGCAATTTCAATTTATCAAGAATTGTTTCCGGCGTATTTCTTTGGCTATGCTCTGGCCAACGAATATAAACGTTGATCAACTGTTGCACGAATCACCTGCTGGTGTTCTGCCAAAAGTCTGTACAGGTTGATTGGCAAGTCTTCGTTTGTCAATACTTCATCGTACAGATCAATCAAGTTTTCCTCGCAATCTCTACACGATTCGATAATTTTCTCGTCTCTTTTAGACGAGAATGCACGAACGACCGTACGCGCTGAACGCTGTAAAATCCGTCCGAGGCTATTGCTGATTGTCAGCGTATAGCCTTCTTTCCACGATTCTCTGTTTAAGAGTTCGACGAAGCTTTTGCGTTGCAGCGCAATCAGCAAAAATGTATTTTGAAGATCGTCTGATTGGGTACTGTCGGCTGCAGCAATGTAAATGTCTGCAGAATCTTTACAGTTTTCGATTACATGTTGTAAATCAGTTTTCAAATTGGCCTTTCTCATGACATTCTAGTTTTTATGTATTATCGCAATTAATTCTAGTTCTTTATTCGCTTACTTTTCATTCATCAAAATGATAGGGGTCTCCCCATTTGTCGGCAAAAATGAATGATGATACTTCTTTTCGTGTTTGTTCTTCTTGTTCTTGCTTGCGTAGATTGACTGGCAGTTTTTCCGGCGAATCCGGCTTTCCGATGACGAACATCGTTGCCGCTTCATATACATGTGGAATTTTAAGATCCATCATTAATTTGCCCGGTGAAAAGCCGGCCATTTGGTGGATTTGATAGCCAAGCTCGCTGGCTTGCAGACTGGCGTAGGCCATAAAAGCACCGGAGTCGTAAAACCGATGTCTGTTTTCCTTCCTGCTTTTTGTGAAATACTTTTTAGCGATTACTGCGCCCAAGACCGGTGCAAAGTGAACCCACTCCTGGTTATACTCGCTTAGGCAATGAAATAATTTTTCGTAGGTCGGATCACCTTTGTGGGTTAAAATAATATTCCATGGCTGCTCGTTAAAGCTTGACATGGCAGTTGCTCCCGCTTCGAATATCCGGCGGAGATCCGTCGGGGCAATCGGTTCCTTCGAGAAGCTTCTGGGGCTCCATCTTTCTTGTAAATACTTTGTAACTATTGGTTCATCGACCAATTTATCTGTGCTCGGGTTCTTAATTAATTGTTCCATATTACCTCCTGTTTATCGATTATGTAATATGAAATAATCTTGCCAGTTGGTGTGATGGAAATGTTAAAAAGGTTAACGCATTGAATGTGAGATGTTTTTGTTTTGTTGGATTGCAGTAAAAGGGCTAAAACTGTGGCATTTATTCCACAGTTGCCCAAATGTTGATTCTCAAAATGAGAACGCCAATATCAAAACAGGCAGAATTTGGCTTAATTTTTCTTGCTTTTCGAGGGCTTTTTGATGACCATGATTGCCCCTGTAAGTATGATGAATGCTCCGATTATCGACAAAAAGGAGAAGCTTTCACCTTCGATCCAACTAACTTGCAACTCGGTTAAAATTGCCATTGTTGCAAAGGTAATTGTCGGGTTTAAAAGAAGGATAATACTTACTTTGTTCGCCTGAGCATATTTTAAGGCTAATGCTAGAGAACCGTAGGCAATCAGTGTGTTTAATCCCAGGAAAATAAGCAGGAGCCACCATTGGAAACTCAGTCCCGAAAAGTTATCGAAATTCACAAAAGGCAGGTAGGCCAACACCGGGAATCCGAACAGGAAAAGATTGAGCGTTTCGGTGGAATAGCTATTGACGAGTTTTTTTTGCATGACGGCATAGACCACCCACGAAACCGCAGCACTGATGGCAAACAACACGCCAATGTTGTAGCGACTCTGTTGTCCAAGCATTTGTTGTAGTTGCTGACTGTAAAACACGAAAAATCCGGTTGTTGCCAATGCAAATCCAAACAGTTGAATTCGGCGCAATTTTTCTTTGAAAAAAATGATGCCCGCAAAAGCCAGCAGAACCGGTCCTAGTTGCGCGATGAGTTGTGCGTTACTGGGCGAGGTGTAGTTCACAGCCTGCATGAACCCGATGTAGTTCCAGGCGAGGCCCAACGCTGCAAAAATCAGCCAGAGTGGCGGACGGTAAAGGATCTTCAATTCGCGCGGCTTCTTGACTAAATGCCAGGCAAACAAAACGGAAAAAGCCACGGTAAAGCGAAACCAAACGATGGTTTGCGGTTCGACTTTTTGAACGGCAATTTTCAGGAAAATGGCCAAAAATCCCCAGAATAGTGCAGTGATGCACGCAAATAGAATTCCTTTTTGATTGTTTGTCATGCCGGTATTTCGAATTGATTGTTTTGAAGGATTCCCTTTCTGGAATCAAAAAAAGCCACCGGCTTAACCGATGGCTTTTGGAAGTTCTTATCGGAGTGTTGCTCCAAGCTCCCGGTCGAAGGCTTGGATCAGCTTTTCCATTATTTTTTCAATTTGTTTTTCGTTAAGGGTCTTTTCGTCGTCTCTCAAAATGAAACTAACGGCATAAGACTTCTTGCCCTCCGGAACACCCTTGCCTTCGTATACGTCGAACAGGTCGACTGAGCGAAGCAGTTTGCGTTCCATTTTATTTGCCAAATCGCTGATTTCTTTGAAACGAACAGTTTTGTCGATCAGCAAAGCGAGGTCGCGGCGAACTTCCGGATATTTCGGTAGTTCAGCAAATGTAGTCTTGCTGTTTTTCTGTTCAAGGATCAGGTTGTCCATCAAAATGTCGGCGAAATAAACTGGGCTTTCAATGTCGAACTCTTTCTGAAGTTTACGTGCAACGACTCCAAATTCAACAATTTTTCGTCCGCTGTAAGTTGAATAAATCAAACCTTCAGCAATCAGGTCGTTGCTGAAATCATCAACTTTCAAACGATCAGTTGTCAGACCAAATTTAAGCAGCAGGTTTTCAACATATGATTTCAGTTGGAAGAAGGTGCTCGGACTTTGAACCAACGCCCAGCTTTCGCGTTCTTTTTGTCCCGAAACGAACAGCGCCAGGTGTTCTTCTTCTTTGTAATTTTTCAATGGATTGTCGATCAGCTCGCTACCTGTTTTGAAATAGCAGTTACCGAATTCGTACAAACGCAAGTCTTGATTTTTGCGGTTCGCATTGTAAGCAACCGCTTCCAAACCACCGAAAAGCAGGTTCTGACGCATCGCATTCAGGTCAGCACTCAACGGATTGAACAGCTTAACGGTGCTATCAGCTGATAAGCTTTCGCGGTTCTCGTAATAACCAGCTTTGGTCAGCGAGTTCGACCAAATTTCGTTGAAGCCCAGAGCGGTCAACATGTCAGCTGCAATGTTCCGGATTTTTACCGGGTCGGGTTTTACTGAATATTGCAACGACGCATTTACTTGTGTTGGGATTTCAACATTGTTGTAGCCGTAAATACGAAGAATTTCTTCCACAACATCGGCTTCGCGTTTCACATCAACGCGGTATGGAGGCACTGCTAATGAAAGTCCAGTTTCTGTTTCACTCACCACTTTGATTTCCAAAGATGCCAGGATGCGTTTGATCAACTCAGCACCAAGGTCTTTGCCAATCAGACGTTTGATGTTGGCAAAAGTCACGTCCACCGAAAAATCTTCGATTGGAGTGGGGTAGATGTCGATGATCTCGCTGGAAATCTTTCCGCCGGCGATCTCTTTGATCAACATTGCCGCACGTTTCAATGCGAAAATCACATTGTTCGGATCTGTTCCGCGTTCGAAACGGAAAGAAGCGTCAGTGCTCAAGCCAAAGCGACGAGCGGTTTTACGAATGAAAACCGGATCGAAACAAGCCGATTCCAGGAAAATATTTTTGGTTGAATCTTTTACGCCCGATTTGATTCCGCCGAAAACACCACCAATACACATGGCTTCTTCGGTATTGCAGATCATCAAATCATCTTCGTGCAATTCGCGTTCAACTTCATCTAATGTCACAAATTTAGTTCCGGCCGGCATGGTTTTCACAAGTACTTTGCCACCAGTTATTTCGTCGGCGTCGAAAGCGTGCAACGGCTGGCCACATTCAAACAGTACATAGTTCGTAATGTCAACTACGTTGTTGATCGGAGACAAGCCAATTGCTTTCAGCCTGTTTTGAAGCCATTCCGGAGATTCTTTAATTTCCACGCCACTAATGGTTACTCCGCTGTATCGCGGGCAAGCTTCGGGATTGACTACCTCGATTGGGATCGTCAGTGAGTTATCATCAACCTGAAACCCATCAACCGAAGGCTTTTTGTAGGCGATTTCCTGTTCTTTGCTCAGGAATGCAGCCAAATCGCGCGCAACTCCGATATGCGACGAACCATCAACCCGGTTTGGAGTCAGGTCAACCTCGATGGAATAGTCTGATTCGACATTGAAATATTCGCTAGCCGGTGTACCGACAACAGCCTCTTCCGGTAAAACCATAATGCCGTCGTGACCGGTTCCCAAACCGATTTCGTCTTCAGCACAAATCATACCCTCAGAAACCTCACCGCGTATTTTCGATTTTTTGATTGTGAATTCGTTATCGCCATCATACAAGGTCGTTCCAACGGTGGCAACCACAACTTTTTGCCCGGCGGCAACGTTTGGTGCACCGCAAACGATTGGAAGAATTTCACCAGTGCCAACATCAACAGTCGTTTTGCTCAAATGATCCGAATTCGGATGTTTCTCGCAAGTCACCACGTGCCCGATCACAAGCCCGCGTAAACCACCTTTGATGCTTTCAACTTCTTCAATACTGCCAACTTCCAGACCTGTTTGCGTCAGGATGCTTTCCAGATCTTCCGGGCGAAGGTCAATATCGATGTAATCTTTTAACCACTTGTATGAGATATTCATAATCTTGTTTTTATGCTGAAGTTCTTCAGTTTATTTTGAATGAACTGAATCGAGCGCCCAGGCTCTTTTCAAAGTCCGACAAAAGTAAACATTTTTTAGGCTGACACAAAGGTGGAAAGGGAATATTGGAAATGAAAATAAGGTTGATAAAACAGCTTTTCGAAAATAAGAAACAGACAAAGCGATTGGTTGAATAAAGTAGCGGCCTTGTTTAGTCGATTAATATCGGTGGAAAGCTCAGGCGGTCGTTTTATTTGAGCAGGAGCCGGAACCGTTTCCTTTTGAACGAATGGCTTTGTTGATGGCTTCGAATAACAACTGCGTATCAATTGGTTTCGACAGAACCTCGACGCAGCCCGCTTTTAGCGCTTTTTCTTTTTCGGACAAAAATGAGTGTGAAACCAAACCAATGATGGCGCAGCGGCAACATCTTTGGGTCATTTCCTTGATCATTTTCAAACTCGTATCGGTGTAAGCTTTGATGTTGAACAGGATGACATTCAGGAAGCAACTGTCGCCCATGTAGGCCAACGCTTCGAGGTCGTTGCCGGTTGTTAAAACGTTGGCGTTTGTTTTAACGAGCAGGTTTTTAATCAGGAACGAACTGTTCGGGTCATCATCAACCAGCAAAAAACGGTAATTCGAATAATTGGGGATTGGTGAAAGGTAAGTTGCATTAATTTTCGGGTGCCGAACCGTTTCGACTTCAACCGGTATTGTAACGGTGAAGGTGCTGCCATTACCTTTCAGTGATTTCAACTCGATTTGACCGCCCATAATTTGAACCAGGTTTTTGCAGATAGCTAAACCAATGCCAATTCCATGGAAACGACGGGTAGTTGTATCTTCACCCTGTCGGAAGAATTCGAAAATCAGGTCACGCTGGGCTCGCGGAACCCCAATCCCATCGTCTTTGACCGATAAAATTAATTGCCCGTCTTTCAACGAAAGACCATATTCAATAATTCCTTTTTGGGTGAATTTGACCGCATTCCGAAACAGGTTAATCAGAATCTGGTTGATTTTGTTTTTGTCGGTGACGATACTTTGCGTCATGAATTCTGGATCCGGATGGCACTGCAGCTGAATGTCCTTCTCCCGATTCAGTGTCGCCAATATTTCGATCATATACGATTTGTGCTGCACAAAAAGATCGAGTCCGCGAATCGCTTCCTGTCTGACCTTTACATCTTCCTTGTTGCCGATTGCCAGGCTTAAAACATCTTCAACAATCTGCAGC
The DNA here is from genome assembly GCF_003610535.1 of Mangrovibacterium diazotrophicum. NCBI lineage: Bacteria > Pseudomonadati > Bacteroidota > Bacteroidia > Marinilabiliales > Prolixibacteraceae > Mangrovibacterium > Mangrovibacterium diazotrophicum. Next base: position 61,042 of record NZ_RAPN01000004.1, read on the forward strand.
AGGTTTCGTCCGCTGTCGTAAATTTTACTGGCATAAAGCTCATTCTGGTCTTGCGAAATAGCTCCGCTTTTGATCAGGTCGCTGAATCCTAATATGTGGTGAAGTGGCGTTCGCAACTCGTGGTTCATGGTTGCCATAAAAGCCGATTTTAACCGGTTGCTTTCCTCCGCTTTTTCCTTGGCTACCAGTAAGAGTTCATGGTCGCGCTTGGCCGCCAGTGCATTTCCGATTGTAGCACCAACTGTTTCCAGCAACTCAATATCAGATCGATGCCAGTCTTTGTGATTTTCCACCGAGTCGAAACCCATGAAGCCAATTAAATCGCCCTTGGTAACAATTGGGACTACCAATAACGATTTTATGCCCTGTGCTTGCAGTATCTCTTTTTCAGCAGCTGCTTCTTCCGGCATATCATCCACATCGTAAATGTAAATGTACTTCTTTGCCCATAATTGCCTCATCCACCAGGGGAACAAAGAGCAAGGCATGTTTTGCAGATTTTCGATTTCCGGTTTAATCCCTTTGGCACACCATTCATGGGTGTTATCAAATTTCTGCTTATCCCAATGCAAAAGGAACAAATAGCTCCGGTCTATCTGGCAAAAGTCGCCTATCTTTTTTAACGCCAGGTTAATGGTCTTGTCCAAGGAATGGAGTTTCACTTCAACAAAATCCGATGAAATGCCGGATACCAATTTTTCAATCTGATAACGGTAATTTAGGTTGTTTTTTGAAGTTGACAATTCTGAAATATCGAATATAGTGCCGGTAATCTGCTCGGGGTTTCCAAGGTCGTTATAGTGGGTTACCTTTCCGTTCATTTGTACATCGAGCCATGTCCCGTTTTTGTGCTTTAACCGGCAATTGCGCGAAAATCCGGTTTTGCTCTCTTCTGTAAATTGCTCGATGAGCTGTTTCAGGAACTGGTGGTCGTGTTTGGAATAAATTTCGAACCAACTTTCGATTGGAATCGGATTCAGATCGTCTGATGTGTATCCTAGTATGCTTGCAAAAGATTCGTTGATGAAAATCTTGGCTTTTGAGATATAGATATGATAAACCCCAATGGACGCACTATTCAGCGCATTCATTAAAAAATTGGTTTCCTTTTGGGGGTTTGTTAGCATCGTTTATCGAATGAATAGTTCTTACAAATTACGGCTTTTAGAAATGCGAGTCAATAACAACTGCTATTTAGCTTTCTTTTGGTCTTATGTTTGATATTTGCAATCGCGTTTTTTTGACTAGTCTTTATCCACTTTAAAAATTACGTCAAAACCGCTATCGTTTGTCGAATTATTTAGCTGAAGAAACAAAAACTTAAGAATTTCATATTCTAACCGAACTTCATAACGAGATAAATCATCATCGGTCGTTGCCCCGATCTGTTGTTCGTAGCTAACAAATAAATCATTCGTCAGGTATTTCCCGACTTCGAGGCTGGCATTGTCGAAGCTGTCGGTGCTTTTCACCTCGATATAGTCGACGTTAAAACTCTTACCGAGGAGTCTGGAAAGTTGGGAAGATACCAGTAATGCTGCGGCTGACACGGCCATTGACCCGGCTCCGGCGTCGCTCATATCGCTTTGCTCGGAGGTGCTCAGCTCGTTCATGCCCTTGCCAAAAACTATGTACGAAAGCGCTTCGCCTTCACCAATACTCTCGCCGTCGAGTGTAAAGCTGATGGTTGGATCGTCCGCTTCGCCCTCTACCGTGAGTTGGATTGTTTTCGAATCGGTATCGCGGTTTTTGACGGTGTAATCTGCTTTCAGGCTGATGGTGGGATTAATTTCTTCACCTCCCTCGAAAGTGATGACACCTTCTGAAACAACGAACGTCTTGCCCAGTAATTCGTACTGCCCGCGAACGACCTCCACGGAGCCGAAGATTTCCAAAAATTCCGGATGTTTGATGATATCAAGATCTCCGGATAGCTCCAGCCTCAGGTTCGGATTTTTGATCCAGGTATTCTTCGGAATGTCAACTTTTATTTTTCCGGTTATGTTTGGCAATGAGGCTGTACTGATGGAATCGGGAATCTCGAGCTCCGCTGTTGCTGCAGTGGTCGTGTCTTTCACCTGGTTCATCTTTTCAATTTCTTCAACCAGGATCGGTTTAGGTATTTCCGGTGTGTAAACTTTGCCCATCATGTTCAGTACGGTTGGCAGGTAAATTTCCGACCGGGGAATTTCCAGGTCTCCGCCAAAAGTAACCGAATCTTTTTGCGCGTCGAGATGCATATCACCCGAAAGTTGCAAATTGACTTGTTTGTGGTTGATGGGATAAAAATCGTCGAACTTCAAATTGATGGTCGACTCGTTGAGTTCGCCATTGTAAAATTCTGAGGCGAAGGACATTTTTCCACCGCCGGTCATTTTACCGTCGTTCGATCGAATGCCCAGCGTATCGAGGGTGATGATGTTGTCGTCGAAACTCGTACGCAGCTGCATGTCCTGGTAGTCGATACCGTATTCCGGAATCTTGATGTTTCCGTCCGTCAGCTTGATTTGTCCGATTGGCTTGAGCGCATCGATGGTTCCCTTCACAGTCAATTCGCCGTTCAGCATCCCCGTGACTTCTTTTGCGTGGATCGCTTGCTGGATAAGAGCGAGCGGCAAATCGACGATTTGGGTCGATGCATTAATCTCTTTTAAGCTGTCAATCTGACCACTCATTGTTTCCAGGTTCAGGTTGAAGGGCACTTCTGCATTTAGCAGGAAGCTACCATCCTGTTCGAGCGCTAGTTCTGCATTGGTTTTTAAGATATTCTGCGCATAATTTACGCTACCTTCTGCTTTCGAGAAATTGTAGTCCGAGTAGCCCGACTCCTCAATATTAAAATCGCCATCGATGGTTGGCGCCTGGGCTGTTCCGGCCATCGTCAGGTTCAGATTCAGAAATCCGTTAAGGGGAGGATCTATTTTCAACGTTTCGAACAAACCACCCAGGTTAAAGCGGGAAATGGTCATGTTGAAATCTTCGTTGCCATTTGTACTGACAATACCATTCATTTTAAACAGCTGGTTGCCGTTGGAGCTGAGGTTGAACTGATCAATTTGATAGCTTGTCGAATCGATCTGAATGGTGGATGGTGACTCAAGTTCCCATTGCTGATCTTTGATTGCGAGATCCCAACTGGCCAGGTAGATTCTGATTTGGTCTTTCCAGCTCAAATTTGTTTGAAGATGAGTTTGGAGATCCTTGTTGCCAACGGATGCAGTCAGGTTCAGCGAATCGGCAAAGATTTTACTTTCAACATTGATGGAGTCCAGGTTCAGAAAACTGCTTTTGAAATCGCGGGCAACCATTTTGGCGTCGAAAATGAAGGTTTTTCCAATACTTCCGTTTGCTGCGAGCGAGGCATTTTCAATCCGGTACTCGTCGTAAATCGTGTTTTCTAAGGTGATCTGGCTGGTGACTTCAAGCGAATCCGGAGTGCCATTCAAACGGGCCGATAATTCTCCCGACGTTTCAATGATAGCGTCGGGCAGGAACGCTTGGAAGGCCTCGAGCGACAGTAATTTTCCGTTCAGTGTCAAATCACTTTGCCCCGAAAGACTGTACGTACCTTGCGCGTTTATTTTCAGTGAAGGATTTTCAAATGTCAAACTGTCGATGTCGACTGTTTCGCCGGCGTATCGGATGAGGGCAAACGCTGTATCAAGCGGAACTTCCATCACATTTGACGACGAGAGTTCGAGCTGTGCTTTGGCCTTTATTTTTTTCGGTTCAAAGCCCGATCCATTCACAAGCAAATGTAAATTAATGTCGCTGGGCAGGCTGTCGTTGTTCAACAATGGAGCCAGGTTGAGTTGCTTGGTCGTGAGCTCCGCTTTGTAATTCGGGGTTCCAAAAATGTTGCGAGCATCGGCGCTGGCAGTCATGGTTCCGAAATCGCTGTACAAATCGAGCGTCGCCTTCAGATTGCCAGCCAGGTAATTGACTTTGGTGTCGAGTTTATCAAGCAAGTAGCCGGCAATGTTCGAATCAAACAAGTTGGCATCTACATCTGCCTGTAGTTTCTTCGGATCAGTTCCGTGCCCTTTTACGGCAATTTCGCCATTCAAGGTGTAATCCAGATCTTCCATGCCGCTCCATTCATCAACTTTTATCTGGTCGAGGATGGCAGAAAGATCGTAGTTCAGGTCAGCCGAATCCGGGTTAGCAATCCATTTTGAGAGTTGATCAACTTTCAGCTTGACTTCAATTTTTTGTTCCTCGGCAATCAGGTTCAACGTTGAGGTCAGGACTTCGTTTTGCATTTTTGCGTCGAACTCAATTTCAGGCTTCACTTTTATTTTGAGATCCGGCAAAGCAAACGAGAATTCGTCAGCTTCAATCGGTGTTGTTTTTAGGTAGGCCGAAGACGCATTTGTTGAGTCAGCCGCATAAAGAGCTTCTCCGTTGATCTGGTTGAGAGCCGTTTTCAGAATGAAATCCGACAAATTGAGGGTTTGATTAGTATACTCCAGTTTAAATGTAAATTGGTTTAAAGTGACGTCCGGTTCCCGGGTTTTAAAGCTGAATTGATCAAGCGAGAGTTTTTGCTGTTTTTCACTGTAAAAAGCAGCCAGTGTGATATTCAGTTCTTTGATCTGTTTCGGGATGATGCTGTCGGGAGTGGCAATTGAAATGAAGCCATTTTCCAATCCCATTTTTTTTAGGTTGATTCGCCACGAGCTCGAGGATGTTGTTGTATCCTCCGGTTCGGTTGAGGGCTCCTGTTCTTTCGCAATGTGCTCGAGGTTCCAGGTCGAATCTTTCAGCTGAACCAGATTCAATCGCGGCTGAACAATGTCGAAAGACTGGATGAACAATTCCTGACGGAGAATCGGTTTCAGGTTATACCGTAAATCGATCGCTTTAATGCTGGCCAGCGTGTCGTTGTTTTGGGTCAACGCGATTTCTTCTACCCTTAGGTGGTTCCAGAAATTGCCCTCGAGCCGGCCAATGTGAAGTTCGCCATTGATAAAATTGCCAACCTGGTTTTCGGCGATACGCGCAATTTTTTGCTTAACTGGCGGAATTTCGATTAATACAAGTACCAACACAACGAGTCCGATTATTCCGATTAATAACCAGCTAACGATTCGTATCAGTATTTTGAAAAATCTTTTCATGCTTTCACTTCATTAAAATGCCTGGCCAACGCTGAGAAAGAACTCGGCGCTGCGTTTTTCGTTCCAAACCGGTACCCCCACGTCAAAACGAATCGGGCCGATGGGAGTTTCCAATCGGATACCACCTCCGGTAGCCCAGGCCAAGTCGTTCAGCCGGTAATGCAATTCCTGTTCCCATACATTTCCGAAATCCATAAAACTTACTACGCTGAGTTTCCAGACCAGCGGAATCCTCAGTTCAACAGAAGCCTGGATGGCACTGCTACCACCGCGCGGGGTTCCGTCGTCGCGTAAAGGTCCCAGCTCGGAGCGTTGCCAGCCGCGGATGGAGTTGCTACCGCCTGCATAAAATCGGTCTTCAACAGGAATAAATTTATCACTGTCTCCTGAGTGGATAGCTCCTATCATCAACCGGGTTGCGAGCACCAGTTTATCCAAATCCTGGTAGTTGCGTATATCCGTCCACACTCTCGAATAGTTGAAATCGCCGCCAAAAATGTACCCGTTGAGCTTGTATGCCAAACTGATGTTAAGGCCTTTTGTTGGCGAAAATTTGGGATCGGAATTATCAAATAAAGTACTTAGAAGGATCCCGGACTTGTTATAGGGGATATCTGTTTCGCCCGACGTGAGGTAAGTCGAATCAATTTCGTAGTTCTTTACTTTTTCGAAATAATAACTTACGTAGCCGGAAAGGTCATCCGTGAATTCCTGCGAGAATTTCACATTCAGCCCCATGTCTCGAATGTCGTATCCGGGTTCTTTAATTCGACTGAAAAACGGGTTCAACGTTAACGAGACATCAGAGCTAAAAAGTTGAGGCTGGATGTAGCTGAAATTTATTTCGTAAGGGGTTAGCGCAGAGTGCTTCAATTGAAGATTTACACGGCGAGCTCCTCCCCAAAGACCCTTGTAAGTCAAATTCGTAAACGCTCTGATCTTGTCTTCGGTTCCATATCCAACTCCAAATTTGGATGTGAAGCGGGGAGCTTCGTCAACGTATATTTTTACGGGGATGTTAGGCGTCTGGTCTTTGGTTGTTTGCGGCTGAAAGGAGAGAATGGAGAATAATTGCAGTTTGTACATGTCCTTGCGGGTGTCGTCGAGCAGGCTCGAATTATACTCGTCGCCCTCTTTGTACTGTAACTGCTTGCGAATATATTTCTCCGAAACGTGTTTGTTGCCGTCTATGGAAGTCGCTCCAAAATAGCTTTTTGGGCCGGGCTGCACAATATACTCAATGTCGGCGAGCCGCTCCTTCGGTTTTGGCGTTATTTTATAATCGGCCCGGGCATAGGCATAACCGTAATTTTTGAATTCGTTTTTTATGGTGCTGACATCACTGCCCAGTTCATCGTCAACAAATCGTTTGCCCTTCGTGAGGTACAATTGCTCCCGTAACAGGCTGAGCACCGAGTCGGCGTTAAAATCAACCCCTGAGCCGCCAATCGAGTACGTGATCGAGTCGATCCGAAATGCTTCTCCTTCGTTGATTTTAAATGTCAATTCTACCTTTTCCTTTTTGTCATCAATTTCAGGTTCCAGCATTTTCACTTGGGCGTCTAAAAAACCCATCCGCTGGTACAACTTGGTTAGCCTCTCTATGTCTGTTTGGATCAGTTCGGAGCTGTAGAGTGACGGTTCTTTCTGTCCAAATTTCTTTTCAAAGTAGTTCGTCGGGTGCAAGATCATTCCCTCGAGCAATGTTTCCTCGGGAATTGTATCGTTGCCCTCGAATTTTATTTTGCGGATTTCATAGTTTTCCTGGGCTACCGCCGTCCACGCAATAAGGGTGAAAAGTAGAACCATTGTACAGGCGAAAACTATTCTAGTCATAAATATTGTCGTAATTCGTTTGAGTTCTAAACGCTCAATAATGGCGAATGTTTGAGCTTGATTTCGTAGTTTTTGAATTCTAATTTACAACAACTGATTTTATGCCACTGAAAACAGATTTCCACCAGTAGTTCACAAAGGACTTTTTTTTGTCTCGTTCGAAATAGATTTTTCCACTTCGGTAATGTTTTTGTTCAGGCTTATTTTTTTCGTGAACAATCAATGTGTTAGCAAGTAACGATTTGATATCCTTGTTGCGTTTTGTTGATCTGTCGAATACTTTGATTTTTAGATTTTCGTAATCCAGGATCAGGTTACCGGTCGAAATGTTATCGCTGTATGAGAAATCAAACATCAATCTTTTTATTTCTCCACTTTCGATGTGTACTCCCGTGCTCGGCTCCACAATGCTGTTTAAATGGTGAAACGGCATCGGCCAAACCTGACCTGTTACCCTAGTCTGTACGTCTTCAGCAGGAGCTGGAAATTTGAAGTCTACCTTGAGTTTCGCATTGTTCATGATTTTTACCTCCGCATGCATTGTCGGTGATTCATCATAGAATTCACTCCTGTTAGTCAGGCAAAGGATTTCTGCATTGAGATCGTTGAAGTCAATGAATCCGGATTTTTGCGATTCCTCAGCGCGTTCCGAGTAATGGATGTTTGAATTACGAATGATAATGGAATCACAATTGTACGGAATTGGCGGCGCCAACAGTAAATCTGCGAATAGTTTTGTGTCGGGTTTAACAGGAAAGGGGAGTCGTTTGTCTTTAAATGCTTCGAAATTGATTTTGTCGAAAAGAATAGACTGAATCGTTATTGTATCGAGTGCAATAAAGTGTTCCAATTCAATACCGGAAATAAGTATCTTCTCTGCACTGGCATTATACCAGGTCGTCTGGCTACCGTTTTGGCGGCCAATTTCATATTTTGAAACCAGCGGGATAATCTTTGTATTTTTAATTTCCATTTGCTGCTGAAGTTTACGAAAGCTGCATTTGTCAATACTCACCTGGTAGTTTCTCCCATCGAGATACTGATTGAGATTTTTAATGTCAATTTGGACATCGTTTATGCTTAAGTTGTCCTGAATTGAACGGGCAGTGTCATTTCCCAGATGAATATCAGTTAAAGCGGCATCAAATTTCAACCAAAGAAGACTGTCGTTTGCGGGGAGATTGTCCTGTAAAAGAAACGAGCCTTTCTCCACGATAAATTGATTTACCTGAAAAGTAGGTAGTTGGGTCTTTGTTGTTTCTTTTTTATTGACTTCTTCAGAAGCTTCTTCGGAGCCTTTGCGCATTAATATTTCGGGGCTTTCAATTTTAATCTTGTCGACAATAATATTTTGTCGTTTTAGTATGCTGGGGATATTCAAGCCTATCAATGAGATTTTATGAATCCTGATTTCCTGTTTGTTGGATTTCTCTTTTACTTCTACGTTTTTTAGTGTAATGCTTTGATTAATTAACGACGCGTGAGCATTGCCAACAATGATCAGGTAATTCCCCACTTCCAGTTTGGAAAGCCTTTTTTTGATTAGGATGGATGGCCCAATATATATGACTCCGGCAAGCAGGATTATTAATATAGATAGTGCTGTGAACAGATATTTTGTTCGGGGTGTTGTTTTCATGGGGTATGAGAATAAGTTGCTCTTACAATTTACAACATTTAGCGATGGCAGAGCTCGTTTTTATTTTGTGAAGCGTAAATTTGCAACGAACAAACGATAATTAAAGTTAACATGGTGTTAAATGAATTTTCTTTGTTTGGGCTAACAAAACCTTAACGTTGTTGTAAGGTGTTAGTATTGACTTGTTTTTGTGCTCAGATTGATGCAATTTTATTTTAACTAATTCTAAATAATCTGCGACAGTCTTGCGTATTTCGAAAGAAGTGTTGATCTTTGTTTCAGATCATTCAGCTACACGAATTAAAATTCTGCCTCCTGTGGGGGAGGCGGCGAAGCCGTAAAAAAATCTCAAATTTATTTCCAAAATTTTCTTAGAAAAAGCAAGCAAAGGCGCATGTATGTAATAGATGCATGGTGGTTTTGTGGGAATGTGGTTTTGTGGTTACCGGTTTAGCAAAAAATATGGTCCGATTTCTTTAATAGTTTTAAAGGACCAGAAATTATAAAACCTCTAAATCAAAAACTATGTACGCTCCGATTTGCTTGTTTACCTACAACAGGTTAAATGAAACTCAAAAAACACTAGAATCTTTAGCCTCTAATTATTTAGCAGCTGAAAGTGAGCTGATTGTATTTTCAGATGGTGCAAAATATCCTAGCGAGGAGAATAAAGTAGAGGCCGTTAGAGATTATGTGAAAAGTTTGAGTGGTTTTAAATCAATACGGGTTGTAGAAGCCGAAACAAATAGAGGATTGGCAAATTCAATTATCTCTGGAGTAACAGAAGTGCTTGATGAATACGGGAAAATTATTGTATTGGAGGATGATCTTATTTCTGCGCCTAATTTTCTAAATTTTATGAATCAGGCATTAGAGTATTACGAAAATGATCAACAAATATTCAGTATTTCTGGATACACTCTAGGTCTTCCTTCGTTGGCAGAATATAGTAAAGACTACTATTTGATACATAGACCTTCATCTTGGGGCTGGGCTATCTGGAAAGATCGGTGGGAGAAAGTTGATTGGGGTATGGAAGACTACCCAAAATTCAAGTACAACATTTTCAAACAAGTCAAATTTATGAGAGGAGGATCGGATCTTCCCTTGATGTTGTGGAGGCAAATGAATGGACGTCTTGATTCTTGGGCGATAAGATGGACTTATCACCAGTATAAACAAGATTTATATTCTTTATGTACCACCAAAAATAAAATCATCAATATTGGTGCCGGTGAAGATGCAACGCACACCAAAAGAATTAAGAAGAGATATGAAAATAGCTTAGAAGACGTTGGAAAAACATCATTCCACTTCGATAAATCAGTTAAACCAGATAAGAAGTTATTAAAAGAGTTTAGAAAAAAGCATTCTTTCTATAACAGACTGGTTGATAAATTAAGGTTATTTTATTTTATAGGTTTCATTATAATGTTTATATAGTTTATGGAAGCAAAATCTCCAGTGTTGTTGATTACATTTAATCGTCCTAATCTTGCGCTGAGAGTTTTAGATTCAATTAGGTCATATAAACCAGATCGTATTTACATTGCGTCAGACGGACCAAGAACGAATGTTGAAGGGGAAAGAGAAATTGTTTTAAAGACACGAGAGCTGGTATTAAATTCAATTGACTGGGACTGTCAGATTAAAACATTATTTCGTGATGAAAATAAAGGCTGCGGTTCTGGCCCTGCATCAGCTATAAGCTGGCTTTTCACTCACGAAGAACAGGGAATAATCTTGGAAGATGATTGTATACCTCAGCCAGAGTTTTTTGATTATTGTAATAGCTTACTAAATAAATACAAAGGTGACCAGCGTGTATGGCTTATCTCAGGACGGTCACCGCATTCAAGTAAAACAAAGTTCTTCAGAAATAGCGATTACATTTTTAGTACTCATGCTGAAACATGGGGATGGGCAACGTGGAAAAGATGTTGGGAAAAATATGACATAACAATGAGTCTTTGGCCGGGATTTTATCAGCAAGGAGGATTTCGTAATATCCAGTTTTCAAGACTTGCAGGTATGTATTTCAATTTCGCGTACAAAAATTTGTATAGAAGTGAAGATTTAAGTTCCCACGTTTGGGACTATCAATTTACCTTCAATATCAATGCGCACGGAGGGTTAGGTATCGTTCCTGCAAAAAATTTAATCGAGAATATTGGCTATGAAGGGACTCACTTTTCGGGTATCACAAAGGCCCAAAAATTGAAATCAGTAGATGGCTTTCAAATCATCAAGGAACCTCATGTAGTCATGGTTAATCGTAGTTACGATGTCTACAGTTTTTACAACATGTTGTATTCAAAGGTTATAAACGTAGCAACGAGACAAGTACGAAAGATATTCGGGAGAAGTAAGTTGAATTAAACAATTAGTAAGTGTAGATATAATTGATGCTACGAAAATAACTTCGTTGTGTCAAGTTATAGGGACAAGACTTTCAACCAGAGAGCTCAATTTATGAAGATATTTTTTGATTTTTATGAGATCGCAATTACGAAGGGGAAAAGTATCGGGATTTATAATTATGCTTTATCTGTTTTGCGAAATTTAGCTTTAAATGACAAGTTGAAAATACTTGTTGCGTGTTCTGGGGAAAATGCAGATCAAATATCTAAAATTGAGCGAGTTGAAGTTTTGGAAGTAAATAGGGAATATCCGAATTTTCAGAAGAGGCTTTTATGGCGTTCATATAATGCCATAAATATGGCAACTAAATATGAATGCGATATTTATTACTCTCCAAAGGGGTTTGCGCCAGGATTTGTTAGAAGAAAAAGGGCACCTTATATTGTTCTAACTGTACATGATATGATTCCTTTTTACTACAAGAGTCATTTCCCTGGTCATTTTGGTGCGTTCGAAAATATGTTTGTTACAAAATCTCTTTATCACTCGATTAAAGTTGCCAACGAGGTAATTACCATTTCCAACTATTCGAAGGAAATGATTAAGCAACATTGTAATCGTAAAAATGGTATTGAAGTAATTTACAATGGGGTAAACTCATTTTCTTTCGGCTCAAATGGAGAGACAGAGTGTGCTCCATATATTTTCTCGATTACGAGTAGTTTACCGCATAAAAACCGTGAAAACCTATTAAAAGGATATATTGAATACAGAAAGAACAATGCTGAAGCATTGCCTTTAAAATTGTGTGGGTTAGACCCTAAATGGTTAGGAGATGCTTATCAGGATCAGGGCATAGAGTGCATGGGTTTCGTTGATGAGAAAACGTTGATGAGTTTATATCGGAATGCAAGGTTGTTTGTGTTCATTCCCTTGATCGAAGGATTTGGTTTTCCTCCATTTGAGGCGATGTCGTTCGGGACGCCTTCCTTAGTTTCGGATATCCCTGTTTTTAGGGAGATTCTGGGGCCGATGGTTAAATATGTAGATCCACTCGATTGTAAAACAATTGGTAATGCGATCAAAGAAACGCTGGATGACAAGCAGTTTAGGCAAAACTTTGATCGGGAGTCGCCTAAATTTCTCCAAAAATATTCGTGGAAAGATTGTAGTAATGAAATATCTGAATTGTTTGAAAAGGTTGTTGGTAATTCTAAAAGCAGTACGAATGAATCGTTGGAATTGAATAAATAATTAGAATTTTCGCTGTGACACTAGGGCGTAAATTGGACAACCGGATTTAATGAGTAAAAAGATATTGTTTCTAAGTCCATTACCTCCACCCATCTACGGAAGCAATTTATCATGTCAGACATGTTTAGAGGTAATTCAAGAAAGTAAAACATTTGAGATCCAAAATATAAAATTAAATAAATCGGTAAGGTTTGATGAGGTTGGAAAACTGACAGGAAAAAAGCTTATAGCGAGTTTGGGACTAACCTGGCAAATAGTGAAGACGGTGCGAAAGTTCAAACCCGATCTGGTCTATTTGATGCCGTCCACCGCAGGAGTTGCCTTTTATCGTGATTTTGGTTCTGCTTTAGTTCTTAAACTTATGAAGCAAAAGATCGTTTATCACGTAAGGACACATATTAACGATGATGACATAGAAAATAAAGTGAGGTTTTTTTATTTCAAAAATGCGTTTAAAAACTCAACTGTCATAGTGTTGGGGCAAGAATTGAAAACAGCACTAGTAAATTTTACGTCCAGTGAAAAAGTCAAAATACTACCCAACGCCATTGCTAAATCCGTTTCAGATATTGAGTACCGGAAAATTGAAGCTGAGCGATTGAAATTTAAAACCTTAAACTTATTATTCTTGTCAAACATGATGAGAGATAAGGGATGGTTAAAAGCGCTAAAAGTAGCAAAACTGCTAAAAGATGCGGATGCTGATTTTCATTTTCGATTCGCAGGAAGTTGGCCGTCACATTCAGAAGAAACAGAGTTTTATAAGTTTTTAAATCGTCATCAACTAAATGATTGTGTTTCATATATTGGTTTTGTAGACGGTAATAGAAAACGTGAAATATTGGCGAAGTCAGATCTTCTGATTTTTCCGACGGAATACAGACATGAAGCTCTCCCTCGTGTGATTATTGAGGCTATGGAGTTTGGTATTCCTGTTATAGCTAATTCCATTGCAGCGATCCCGAGTACGATTGTTGATAATTATACCGGTTTCTTGTTGACTGAAAATACACCTGAAGAGATTATTTCCAAATTAGAATACTTTAACTCCAAAGAGGTGATAGGAGTGATGGGAAGTTGTGCACGAAAACGTTATTTGGATTACTACGAGTTAGAAGGATTCAAAGAAAAATTTATTGGCATAATTGAAAAGTGTTAGTCTTTAAGATAGAGTCTAGCTATTCGACAAAGTGGTGTTGAAGTTGATTTTATGAAAGATTTATTTTTAAACATACTGCGAAAAACCACAAATGATAAACTGTATTATCAGCTCAGGCACTGGTTTAAGCATCGAGGACGAGCTCATCTGAAAAAGCCGCAAACGTTTAACTCGAAATTGATATGGTTGAATTTATATGATCGGAATCCACAATACGCTTCATTTGTCGATAAGTACGACGTTAGGAAGTATATCTCTGATCGAATAGGCTCTGAATATTTGAACGAGTTGTATGGGGTTTACGAGCGAGTAGATGATATCGATTTTGAAAGCTTGCCAAACGATTTTGTGCTAAAAGCGACACATGGGTCCGGTTGGATTATTGTTTGTGAGGATAAAAGTAAACTGGATATTGACTCTGCAAGAAAGCAGATGGCAGGATGGCTTAACAAGAACTTCTATGATCTTTACGGAGAATGGGTCTATAAAGAATTGAAACCGCGAGTAATTTGTGAAAAATTCTTACGTAACGACAATGAATCAGGCTTAACCGACTATAAAATATACTGTTTCAATGATACTCCCCGATTTATTCAAGTAGATATGGATCGATACGAGAATCATACCCGAACTTATTTTGATTTGGAGTGGCAACAGATTCATTTCGAACTGGGCGGATGCAAGGCTAGTTCTTCGATAATCCCAAAGCCATCTCAATTTAAAAAAATGCTTGAAATTGCCGGGATTTTGTGTAAAGGATTTAAATTCATAAGGGTTGATCTTTATTTGGTAGGCGAAAAAATCTACTTTGGTGAGCTCACGTTATACTCCGGCAACGGAATGCTAAACTTCTCCCCAAAACAATACGATAAGAAAATCGGTGAACTTTTAGATCTTGAAAGTTCTAATTAAAACAGTCGGCCGCTGTCGAATTAAAGTTACAGTTTGCTTTTAGATAATATATTCTCGGGCGCAGGAACTTAGCCTGCGCTTACTTTACATGAAAATTTTCCATATGAATTCCAAATTTGCTTCAGTCTTAGGCTACCATGTTTATATGAATGATCTATCGGACATTTCGATACATGGGCCTAAAATAATAAACACACTTAATGGGCATTCTTATAATGTTGCGAAGAAAGATCCTGAATTTAAGAAAGCGTTGTTAGAATCAGATGTTCTTCTTCCTGACGGAGAGAGTGTCGTGTTGGGAGCAAGATTTCTTGGTATTTCTGATTTGCATAAAATTGCAGGGTTTGATCTATTCTATCACTTGATGAATAGTTTACAGGAGAAAGGTGGATCCTGCTTTTTTCTGGGAGCATCAGAAAAAACACTTTCTTTAATAACTTCGAGGCTACGTTTGGAATTCCCGAATGTTCGGGTTGGAGCTTATTCTCCACCGTATAAACCAGCTTTTTCGGAAGAGGATAATGAGTTGATGAGGTCGAAAGTAAATGAGTTTAAACCTGATGTTTTATTTGTTGGAATGACCGCTCCGAAACAGGAAAAGTGGGCACACGAGAACAAAAGTAAATTGGATGCAAACGTAATTTGCGCAATTGGTGCTGTTTTTGATTTTTATGCTGGCACAACGAAAAGACCACCCCGTTGGATGATTGATCTTCGAATGGAGTGGTTAGGAAGACTTCTTCGGGAGCCCAAGCGCATGTGGAGACGCTATATTCTCTCTACTCCAATCTTCTTTGTTGATATCTTCCTGCATAAGTTAGGGCTTTATCAAAGAAGAGAAAGCAAAGTGTATCATTAATAAGAATAATTTAGAGTATGTTTTCTGATTACAACTAAAATTTATTTCTCATGAATAAAAAAGTATCGATTTGCAAGTTACTAGTTATTTTATGCGCTGGCCTATTGGTTTCCTGCGCATCAACAAAAGAGATAACTTATCTACAGAATTTACCGGAAGGTGAAGTTCAACAGGGGATTCTTTACTCAACCAATGACTATGCTTTGCGCGTTGGTGACAACTTGTTTATACAGGTGACCTCAATGAATCCGGAAGTTAACCAATTGTTTAATCCATCAATGGCAGGTGGCGGAAACAGCGGTGCAGGACAGCAATTTGCGAATGAGGCAACACAGTATATTAATGGTTACCAGTTAGATGGTGACGGTCGTGTTGAATTGCCTATTATAGGGCATGTTTATTTGAAAGGAGCAACAATCACTGAAGCTAAGAAAATTTTGGATACGAAAGTGGCTGAATATTTTAAAGAGGCAATGGTGACTGTTAAATTGTTAAGTTTTAAATATACAGTGATGGGTGAGGTAAGTTATCCTGGTGTATTCTATAATTACAATAACACTTGTACTATTTTGGAAGCGATAAGTAACGCGCGTGGAACGACAGATACGTCAAAGCTTAAACAAGCTAAAGTTGTCAGAGAAGGCAAAGACGGATCTTATTCTATTGATATTGATTTGACAGATAAGTCTCTTTTGACCTCTCCGGCCTATTATATTCACCCCAATGACGTAATTTACGTTTCTCCGGATCGAGGATTTAAAAATATGCGATTAAATGCATCCATCTATTCGTTAATGCTTTCAACAATCACAACTGCCATTGTTGTTGTCAGTTATTTGAAAGATTAAAGGTATATTTCTATAAATCGATTTGCAATTCTACTGGTATGGATAAAAATAATGATATTTTAAAAATGCTCTTAGATGAGGATGATAAGTCATTTAATTTTAAAGAGTTTCTTACCAAACTAATGCATTATTGGTATTGGTTTGTGATTTTAGTTATAATCGGTGTTGGGGCGGCTTTTGTTTACAACAAATTCACTCCTCCTGTTTACCAGGTTACAAGTAAATTGTTGGTAAAAGATAACAACAATAATGGAGCATCTTTGGGGGGAATATTTGATTCATATTCGATGAAGTCGAATATGGTTTTAGCAAACCATATTGGAATACTCACTTCCTATAATTTGAATCTGGAGGTTATAGAGCGTTTAGGTTGGTATGTGTCTTGGTATCAAAAAATGCCTTTAGGTGATTATAGCTTGTATGGTAAAGAGCCTTTTCATGTTGCATTTAGTCCCGAAGATTCAAACTTGAAGAATGTACCCGTTTACATTTCTCAAATAAATGATTCTACATATACCGCGAAAGTTGATGCAGTTGTTAATATTGGTGGCGATGATTTTGAAATTAATTTTGAGTCTAAAGGTAAGTACGGCGAGAAATTTGAGAATAACTACTTCAGTTTCGTCGTGAACCCAAGCGGTACTATCGGCAAAGATGCATACTATTTTATTTTCAATGATTTAAATAAGCTGGCATTAGGATATGTGAAGAAATTAGATGTTACAGCAGTTGATGACGATGCAAATTTACTGAACGTCATGATTAATGGTGATAATACGCAGAAAGAAATAGACTTTATAAACATGTTGTCGACGGTGTATATGCAGTATACACTAAAAGAGCAAAATCAAATCTCTGAGAATACAATTGATTTCATTGATCGACAGTTGAGTGCCGTTGTCGATACATTAAAAACAACGAATGATCAATTTACCAGCTACAGATCCAATAAAGGGGTTTATGATTTGAGTCAGAAGGCTGAAATCATTATGCAAAAATTGAACGAGCTCGATTCGAGACAGTCAATGGCGGAAATGCAATTGAGCTATTATGAGAACCTCAAGAAGTATATGGAGGATGGGGAGAAGATGCAGAATGTTACCTTTCCATCAGTTGTCGGAATCACAGATTCTGGATTAAACAATTTGGTCGCAAAATTGAGTGAGTTGTATAGTAAAAAGGAAGCGCTGTCGTACAGTCTTCAGGCCAAAAACCCGAGTTTGGTTGTTATCGATCGGGAATTGGAATATACCCGCAAGAGTTTGCAGGAAAATTTGAATAACCTGGTGTTTAATACACAACGAGAGTTAGATGCGTTGAATCGCGAGATTTATCAAGTAAAAAGCCAATTAAGTGATGTTCCAAAAACAGAACAGGACTTGGTGAACATCAAGCGAATGGTTGATTTGAATAATGAATTGTATAATTTCTTGTTACAACGTCGGGCAGAAGCGCAGATAACAAAAGCTTCAAACTTACCTGAAATTGAAGTTCTCGATCCGGCTCAATCGGCCACAGTATCACAGATTGGGCCTAAATCAACGATCAATTTAGCATTGGGATTCTTACTGGGGATTTTTATTCCGCTGTTCGTGATAATTGCAGTTGATTATTTTGATGATAGTATCTATTCGAAAGAGCAGTTGGCTCAATTAACAAGTTTGCCTATTGTGGCCGACATTATTCACAATAAGTTTAAAGATGCAATTCCCGTCATAAAGTATACACGATCGGTTATCGCTGAGTCTTTCCGCAAGTTGAGAACAAACTTAACTTACATGCAAAAAGGAGACAATAAGAATGTAATTGCAATACATTCATCGGTTCCAGGTGAGGGAAAAACGTTTGTTGCTGCTAACTTAGCGTCGGTAATGGCTCTCAATAACCGAAAAGTAGTATTGGTTGGTGCAGATATGAGAAAACCGACAACTCATCAATACTTCAATCTTAAAAACGACATTGGTATCAGTACTTATTTGATTGGTACTCATAAGCTGGATGAGATTATTAAACCGTCAGGAATTGAAAATTTAGATATTGTACTTTGTGGAGTAATTCCTCCAAACCCGGCCGACCTTTTGGCTTCGGAAGAGTTTGACGGTTTGATTGAAGAGCTAAAATCCCGTTACGACGTTGTAGTAATTGACAACTCACCATTTACGTTAGTTGCTGATGCCGCAATCGTGGGTAAGCATGCAGGTGTGAACTTGTTTGTTGCGCGCCAGGGCTATACTCATAAAAAGATGATTGAAGTATTGAACTACAACGTTGAACAGTATGGATTGAAGAAAGTTGGTATTGTAATCAATGATGTTAATCCGAAGAAATACGGTTCATATGCAACTTCTTACGCAAGTTATGCTCAAAGTTCGTTCAAATCGGGCGGGTATTTTGATGATAAACTTGAAGTGAGCAAGGCCTAAACGATAAAAAAGATAGTAGTATATGGTTTTAGCGATCGATTTTGACGGAACAATTGTAGAGCATAAATATCCGAAGTTGGGAAAGGAAATCCCAATGGCGGTTCAAATGCTGAAGCAATTGAAACAGGATGGTCATACACTTATTCTTTGGACCGTTCGTGATGGAAAGGAACTTGATGATGCATTACAATTTTGTAATAGCCGGGGGCTCGAATTTCATGCCGTTAATCGGAGTCATCCTGAAGAGGTCTATGACTGTCAGAACATAAGTCGTAAGATTACTGCAGACCTTTTTGTAGACGATCGAAACCTGGGTGGTTTGCCTCCATGGGAAGAGATCTATTCAAAAATTAGCAAGCAAAAAGCTTAAAGATACAACCATCTGGTTGATTGCAGATCGATGGGGCGGGGTTACACTTTAGAAGTGTGCCCCGTTCTTTTTTTGTGCCGTTATAATTTATTTGAAATCGCGCGATCGGAAAAGCTCGCCTTGTACAGTTTGTACGGGGCGGGCTTTTTCGCTTTTCAGTACTTCTGCCGGATATTTTTTACTTGCTCCGGTCGGTTTATTCATCGACCCCAGGTTTCGGCCTTCTGCTCTCAAGTCCATGAGCTTGTTTAGGTTGAAACATGCACTTACCACAACATGAATAACTTCCCCTTCAATTTGAAGCTTGCCTTCCACCATCAACAGGCGAGATTGCAAAATCACCTTGCGATATTTTTCAAACGTGTTTGCCCACACCACCAGGTTGGCAAAACCGGTTTCATCTTCAATCGTAATAAAGAGCACGCCTTTGGCTGTTCCCGGGCGTTGCCTCACGGTGATGAGCCCGCAGACTTTTACCCGATCGCCGTTTTTTAGTTGGTTTAGGGCTGAAGTTGTGGTCACTCCAAAATTGTTAAGAGTGGCGCGGGCGAAGCTTACCGGGTGCGCTTTTAGCGAAAGGGTGGTGCTTGCATAATCCTGAATGACGTGTTCGCCATCACTCATAACCGGCAATTCAGTTTGTTGCTCGGAGGAGCTGGCCGATGGCGTGCCGGTGAACATCCCGGTAGGGTGGTCTTTCATGGCTGAGACTTCCCAGAGGGCACGGCGTCGGTCGAGACCGAGGGAACGAAAAGCATCAGCATCGGCAAGGCGCTCCAGTGCTGCTGGCATTATCCCAATTTCGACGAGTCGATCGATATCTTTGTACGGTGATTTTCGACGAAGGATTAAAAGTTTCATTTCTTCCTCCCTCAACCCTGTTACTTGGCGGAATCCAAGTCTGACAGCACAATAATGACCATCTTTTTCTTCCAGGGTGTTGTCCCAATCAGAGTAATTAACATCGACGGGGCGAACCATAACTCCATGCTTACGGGCATCAATCACAATTTGCGCCGGTTGGTAAAATCCCATAGGCTGACTATTTAGAAGGGCTGCAGCGAAAATATCGGGGTAGTAACATTTAATCCACGACGAGATGTACACCAGCAGCGCAAAACTAGCGGCGTGGCTCTCCGGGAATCCGTAGCTCCCGAAACCTTCAATTTGTTTGAAAACTCGTTCAGCAAATTCGTTAGTGTAGCCTTTTCTGATCATGCCACTAACAAGCTTGTCGTGGTACCAACTCACTTTCCCTTTCGACTTAAACGTTGCCATGGCCCGGCGCAAACCATCGGCTTCGGCCGGCGTGAAGCCTGCTGCAACAATGGCGATTTCCATGGCCTGTTCCTGAAATAAGGGAACTCCTTTGGTCCGGTGTAAAATTTCTTTCAGCTCCTCTGACGGAAATTCAATCGGCTCCTTTCCATCCCGGCGTCTTAAATATGGATGGACCATGTCGCCCTGAATTGGGCCGGGACGAACAATGGCTACCTCAATTACCAAATCGTAAAATTCGGTGGGCTTCAGGCGGGGGAGCATCGACATTTGCGCACGGCTTTCAATCTGGAACACACCCAACGTATCGGCATGACTAATCATTTCGTAGACTTTCGGGTCGTCCTGAGGAATATTGGCCAAAGTAAGGTCTAAGTTGTAATGTTGTTTGGCCAGCTTGAAGGCCTTTTGGATGCAGGTGAGCATGCCTAGCGCGAGCACGTCAACCTTTAAAAAGCCGAGTGCTTCAATATCATCTTTGTTCCACTCAATGCAGGTGCGGTCTTCCATGCGGGCATTCAGAATAGGGCACAGCTCGTGTAGTTTGCCACGGGTAATAACAAAACCGCCAGTGTGCTGTCCCAGTTGTCGCGGGAAGCCAATGTATTGCCCGGTAAGCTCCAGTACTTTGCGCAGGTGCAGGTCGTTCGGGTTGAAACTGGTACTTTCAGGAGTTTTACCGGTAAACCAATCTTCGGTAAATTCATAAGCTGATTTCGACAAAAGGTTGATCGAATCAGTCGATAATCCCATCACTTTTCCAACATCGCGTATGGCTCCTTTCCAATGCACTTGCGTTACTGTAGCTACAATGCCGGCCCGGTCGCGTCCGTACTTGTTGTAAATGTATTGCATGATTTCCTCGCGACGCTCGTGTTCAAAATCCACATCAATGTCGGGTGGTTCATTGCGCTCGTCGCTCATGAAACGGGCAAACAATAGTTTGAATTTCGACGGGTCAACCGAAGTGATCCCAAGGCAGTAGCAAACCACTGAGTTGGCTGCAGAGCCACGTCCCTGGCACAGAATTCCACGAGAGCGGGCCTCGCGCACGTAGTCGTACACGGTTAGAAAATAGGATGCGTAGTCTTTCCGCCCGATAAACTCCAACTCCATTTCGATCGTGGCTTTGATTTTCGGCGGAATCGTTTCGCCCCACCGCTCATGTGCACCCTTCCAGCATAGGTAGATCAGCTCTTCCATTGGTTTACGGCCCGAGCTGGTAATTTCTTCAGGGTATAGGTAGCGCAGCTCATCGAGCGAAAAATTGCATAAATCGGCTAGCCGTTGTGCATTCTGAATGGCTTCGGGGTATTGCAGAAACAGGCGTTTCAGTTCGTCTATCGGTTTCAGGTAGCGCTCGGCATTCTGGTGTAGTTTGAAACCAGCCGAACTGATGGTACATTTCTCGCGGATGCAGGTGAGTACATCCTGCAGCTCGCGGCGCTCCGACCCGTGATAATGCACGTCGTTGGTGGCTACCAGCGGAACCCGATATCGTTTGGCCAGTTGCGAAAGCTGGTACATGCGCTTCTGATCGTCACCCCGGTAGGTAAAACTGGCTGCCAAATGAAGCGATTTGCCCAAAACTTGCCGGTATTCTTTCAATGCAAGTATAAATTCAGGCTGAAATTCGAAATCTGCATTCAGCGAATCGGGTGGCAAAAGTACGAATTGGATGTTTGCGGCATATTGAAACACATCGGCCCGGTATAGTTCACATTTTCCTTTTTCTGTTCGCAAGTTACCGGTTGATAGCAATCCGGAAAGGTTGGAGTAACCTTCTCGGCAAGTGGGATAGGCGAGCAAGCTGGGGCCGTCGAGTAAGTCGAGGCGGCAGGCCGGGATGAAGCGAATTTTTTTGCTGCGGGCAGCCACATGTGCCCGAACAATGCCGGCCAGCGAATTTCGGTCGGTAATGGCAATAGCCGTGTAGCCCAGCTCTTCAGCTCGTTCTACCAGCTCGTCGGGACCCGAACCTCCCCTGAGGAACGTAAAATTCGATGTGACCTGTAATTCAGTGTAACTTACCTGATTCAAAATTCGATGTTTATAAAATTCTAAAATTCAATAACCAAAATCCAAATGCAGAAGGCTTTTCTTTCTATAATTTCAACTTGAAACCTGTGGCTGAATACTCGTAGCTACCTCAAACAAAATACCCGTGCAGGAACCATTGCGGTTTGCCATTGCCGTAAAGTCCAAGTCGGAAAATCCAGTAGCGGGCGCCGGTGTCGTCTTCTACCCGGTAATAGTCGCGTGGCGGACTGCTTTGAAGCCACCATTCCTGCTCAATCCGCTCGGGACCGTCGGCTTTCGCTATTCGGATCAGTTCGCCTTTGTAGCGAAAGTGCATAGGTGGGTAGTCGGGCAGCACCACCATTACCTCGATGGGGTCGGGGCGGGGAAGTAGCTGCATGGGGCGTGATCGGTCGATGCGCCATGCTGTTTCGGGCTGAATGTCGAGCGAGCTCACTGCTTTTACCGAACGCTCGGGCCAATAGCTTTCCTGCGGCAGATAGCGCCGAATCGATTGTTGACCCACCTTGCCGGCAATGTTGTCGAGTAGCTCGGCAATAGCAGACTGGTTATTGTTGCTCAGGCTCCACAGAGCTTCCTGCGCTTCGCTCACGTCCTCCACCAAAGTAGCTTCGATGGCAAACAGCTCGATACCGAGTGCCGGTTCCAGTTCCGGAATCTTCAACTCGAATAGCTTGAATAAATGGGCGGTGTTGCGCGAGGCCCGGTTTGTTCCGATGCTGATTTGTACCGTTTCGCCATCCAGTCGGTAGCCTTTTAGGGTAGCAGCTCGCACGCCTTTTCCGTCATTTGAAAGTCGTTTGCAAAGCATTTCAAGCAGAGTTTGAACAGCGATTTCGATGCCTTTCGCTGTTCGGATTGGCTCCAGACAGGGCAAACGTTCCAGGTAAATTGGTGCTGCCTGAACTGGTTTCAGTAACTCGCGTTCAGTTCCCATGGCTTGCCCCAGCCGAAGCAGCAAGCCATTGCCAAAGCGACGGCGTAGATTCGTTCGTGGAATGTCGATCAGCTGGCTGATTTCCTGGAATCCCAGCTTGTCGAGACGCTGCAGCGTGGGAGTTTCGAGACGAAGAGCCACTGGCGGAAGGGCAAGAAGAGCTTCACGCTGTTTGCCCGGTTCGATGATGAGATTCTCTCCATGGCGGGCTGTTGCCCAGGCTGTGCCGACCGTATCGGCAATTGCAGCACGTGCCCGGTAGCCGCCTTTTCGCAGACGGTTTATAATGGTGTTGAGGTACGGCAATTCTCCACCCCACAGATGCGGGCAGCCGGAGATGTCGAGAACCAGCCCGTCGGGGGAAGTGGTCGCAACAATCGGGCTAAAACGAAAGCACCATTCTGCCAGTTTGTGCAGCAGTTTTTCATCTGCTTCAGGCTCGGCCGGGAATACTTCAACCCCGGGCAGAATCGCGCGAACATCGGCTACCACCATGCCCGGACGAATGCCTTCTTGGGCCAATGCCGGGCTCACGGCGTAAACCACCATGCGACCGTGCTCGGGAGTGTACAGCAGAAAACGCTTGCCGCGCAGCTCCGGATGGTTTTTACTCATGCGCTCGGTTGGGAGAAACGGCAGCCAAATATGTAAATAACGTTTAGGCATACGAGCGTGTGTTTGAGGGTGAAGTAGCCGGTAGTGCCGCCGGGCGTTGATCGGGCAATGCATGGAACCGGCTGTTGCGCCACTCGAAGGTCCAACTGCCGGGGCGGCCATTTCGAATCTTTTCCAGTTCAACCAACACGCGTGGAAAGCCAACACCGGGTAGGCCGCTGCTGTGGCTTGGTAACGGGCTGACTTGCCAGCGCGACACACAGGCCAGCGTATGTTTGCTGCTGGGAAGCTGACGATGCAGAAATCCGGTTACCCGACTGTTTTCGACAGCCAGTTGCAGACGACGCGATTCGGCAAAACTCACCTCGCGAAGCTCAGCGACCACGGCCGACAGGGCTGTGCATTTCAAGGCTTGCTCCATCACCCAAAGCCCGTCTTTTCTCAACTTTACATCGACAAAAATGACCCGGTGCGGCTCGATACCGAAAAACTTCAGTGCAGGTGGAAACAGTTTCCGGCCAACGCTAATCCACAGGCAAATGCCACTTTGCCCCAGGAGGGTGCTGAGCAGTCCGGACAGGAAGCCGTTGGCAGCAGCAGCATGTGCTTCGGTTGGGCTAACAAATTCGTGAATGGTTCCAACCGGAAAGACACCCTCGGGAAAAGCGTCGTTCACCGGGCCCAAACCAAAATCGAGCTGCCGGCTGACAGAGCCGGTGCTGAATCCTTCCATCGAAAGAATCTGCTTTTTTAGTTGGGAGATGATGTCTTTTTTGCCCGCAATTGCTTCCATATCTGCGAAATGTTTCTATTTTTGTTACGAATAATAACAACTAGTTGTTTCTAATTATAACAAATGGCTGGCAAAACACAAAAAATATTTTTCGCTTCGAACATTAAGTTTTTACGGGAGCGACGAAAATTGAGCCAGGAAACGCTGGCTTCCGCTTTGGGGCTGACCCGGGCAAAACTGGCTGCCATTGAGGCTGGTAATACCAAATCGCCACAGCCGGAAGACTACCTCAATTTTTCCGATTTCTTCAAAATTAGTATCGACACTCTATTGAAAATTGATTTGTCGAAATTGGGCGAGTTGAAGTTGCGGGAACTGGAGACGGGTAACGACGTGTACATTCGCGGTGGTAACCTGCGGGTGCTGGCTATCTCGGTGGACAAGTCGAATAACGAGAATGTGGAATATGTGCCGGTGAAGGCGAAAGCCGGTTATATGGCGGGCTACAACGACCCTGAGTTTATCGCGGGCCTTCCCAAATTTTCGATTCCGAACCTACCGACACAGGGCACTTTTCGCATCTTTCCGTCGGTGGGCGATTCGATGTTGCCAGTGCCTGAGGGGGCTGATATTGTGGCGCAATACATCGCCGATTGGACCGACCTGAAACCCGATACGCCTTGCATTGTGATTCTGAAGGGGCAGCAGGATTTTGTTTTCAAACTAACCACGCTGAATGAAGATGGCACCATTCGGCTAAAGTCGCTGAACCCGGTGTATGAACCCTACACGGTTGAGGCAGCCGATGTCATGGAGATCTGGCGCTTTTATGCCTACACGAGCCGCGAATTTCCGGAAGCCCGTTCTGAAATGGAAACAGTATTAGCAGCCATTAAAAGTCTGGAGCAACGGCTGGGGCAAATGGAAAAAGATTGATTTTCGGATTCTAACGACTAGAGCTTTGAGGCAGACCTCTGCTTGTCGGAAAAGACGACCAATTGCCCTCTCGAAAGAATTTCAATAGCTGAAATAATTAGCCCTGATAAGCCCATTGTAATTTGGTTTGATCAGGGCTAACATATTTCAGACATGTAGCTTTATTATTAATGGAAGCTCTCCGTGATGATGTCTTCCGGTAATTTTCCTTCAGCAATTAGTCGGTCAACCATGCCCCGAACAAAGCGATCGGAGCCGGAAATAAAATAGCGGGTGCCTGCTGGTTTGCTGATCAACTGGGGCCACACGGTTTCCAAGCCTTCCCGGTTGGTTCTCCATTGTTGGTTGCGGTAAGCTGTCAATTCCTCTTCATACAGGAACTTGTCGCGCGATACGTGGCAAAGTGTCCAGTTCAATTTAGATCCCAGGTGCTGAAGTTCGCGGAGGACAGATCGGACAGGGGTGACTCCGATTCCTCCGGTTAAAAATACAACTTCGCTTTCGGAGTTAATGGCCGAATGAAATTCCCCTTTGATTTTGAAAGCTTTTAATTGATCACCGGGCTGCAAAGCAGCCATGCGCTGTTTGTAAGGCGATACCGATGCCAAATCCATGGTAAAGTCGAGCAATTCATCTTTCGGAGAAGAGGCAAATGACATGTGTCGGATAAATGTTTTGTCGCGGTTTCCCATTGGAAAGCCCAGGTGAACCCACTGTCCGGCACGGAATTCAAGTGGTTCAATTGGTTTGAACCTAAAAGTGTGGATGTTGGCATATTCCGCTTTTCGTTCGACCAGTTCAAGGGTGTAAAACTGAAAATCAGTTTTGCCATCTTTGGGGCTTTTTATCGTTTGTGTGTTTTCTGTTTGCATTTTCTTGTTTTCGATTGTTTTTGAGCTTTTTTCAGAGCTTCGCTTTTAGTAATTTCTGGGGCCGATGCGGTTTTCACGTTTTCTGGAAACTTGATAACTCACAGCGGTTATTTAATGACTGCGACCTTTGCCGTGGTGATGTCCGTGTTTCATGCCATGACCTTTGTGGTGACCTTTTCCTCCAAATCCTTTTCCTGCGATTTCTTTCCCGCCCATCAATTTTGCCAGGCGTTCCTCAGCTGCGGCAATTTGCTCAGGACTTGCAAACACAACGGATTCTCCACGATGACTTCGTCCATGAGGCTGTCCTTCTTTGTCGTGATGACCGTGAGTTTTTATACCGTGCTCTTTCATGCCATGGTGTTTTTCACCGTGTTTCTGATGATGTTTGCCTTTGAACAGAGCTGACTTTACCTTAACTGCCAATTTCAGACCTTCTTCAGCCTCTAAAATTGCTTGGGTTTTCGGATCATTTTGATCAACGATAATCGCGGCCACGTTCAGAATTTGATTTTCAATATCAACGCTTGTCACAATAAAAGCTGATTTGCTTTTGTTCATGCGATCGCCTCGTTGCTCTTTTTCTTCGGTGTTAGCCGGGCGCAATTTAATGCGGTCACCAGCTTGCACTTCTTTTAAGTTCTCTACTTCGACACCGCTCAATTCGATTTGCAAATAGTGGGGCGCTGTAAAACTTTTGCTTTTAAGGGTGAATGTGCCTTGCACTTTACCCATTTTTTCTTTTAAAGGTTGTTCTTTCATGGTGTTTCAAATTTTATGACTACAAATGTCCAATAATTAAGACCAATACGTCTGTAATTAAACACCGATTTTCGGTAAATTCACACCAAGGTGATTATGAAGATTGAGAAACTTACAGTTGCAGTTGAAAAACTAGAGCTGGGCTAGTAGGAGACAGGGATGCCTTCGAGACCGGCCGGCTGGTGGCGGATCAGGTGAATGATGGGCCTAAAAAGAGGAAAGGTATGAAATCAGGTTTGTCTCCCGGGATAGTTGCATCTTTTTGCGCAGCCGATATCGGGCAACGTCGATACTCTTGCTATTCTGATAGGTTATGGATGAAATTTCTTTGGTCGTCATATTTAAGCGAAGAAATGCACAGAGCCTTCGTTCGTTGGGCGAAAGGTCCGGATGTTTTTGGTTGAGTTTTTCGATGAAATCCTGATGAACGTTCGTAAAACGAATTTCGAATTCTTCCCAACTGTCTTCTTTTTGATTATGACTTAGCTTATCAATTATGCTTCTGATTTTTGCCTTGGTTTCCCGGTTGACAACCAAATCATCCAACTCCTCAATCACACTATTTATAAATTCTGCATTTTTTACAATACCCATTGTTTTGGATGTTAATTCCTTGTTCCGCTGTTCCAATTCCTTGTTCAGCTCGTCATTCTCAACTTCCTTTTCCTGCAATTTCACGGCTGCAATTTTTTCTTTTTGAAGAAAGCGATTCCGCTCTTGTTTCCGTTTTTTTAAGAATCTGAACAATACAGACAGGAATATGAGTGAGATAAAAATGAAAATGAGGATGATGTAATTTCGGACGGCTTTTCGCTTGTTAATTTCGTTTTCCAGCTGCTCTTTTTCGATGTTGTGTTTGAGCGTTTCAACGCTAAACTGAAGGTTTGCAAACTGCAAATTGTCATTGACCTGTTGTAGCGAATCACTCACATTAATTAGCATGTCGTGATAGTAATAAGCGTCATCTTCCTGTTTATTTTTATAATGGGTATCAGCCAGAATTTTGAGAATTTCAACCAGATATTGACTGTAGTGATTGGCCCGGGAGCTTTGCAGTGCTGCTTCAGCGTGGGAGATGGCTTTGTTGTATTGTTCGGTTTTTTGATAAACTTTTGCGAGGTTTCGGTTTTCAATTACAATCCACATGTAATCATTCGTGGTTTCAAAATAGTCTAATGCTTGTTGATAGAGCAGAATTGCTTTGGGATAATCTTTCTCGGATTCATAGACTTCGCCCATTTTTGACACAGTAATCATCTGATTTTTGGGATCACCGGCTTTTTCGTATAAGGCTTTTGCTGTTTCTAAATGCGCAATGGCGTCGTTATATTGTTCCAGCCCCAGATACGCTTCAGACATTAGCATGTTTGAGTGTGCCATATCGGAGGTGGCTCCATGCTCCTGCCGAATTGTGTAACTCAGTTCAAATTCTTTTAAAGCACTGACATAATCGTGCTGTTTGATTTTTATCAAGCCGATGTTGTTATACGGAATTGCCAGCCCATCTTTTATATTGTTGCTTTTCAGCAATTCGATTGCTTTCTGATAATATTCAAGGCTCCTCTCGTTGTTGTCGATGGTGTAGTACACATTGCCAATATCAATAAAGCAAAAGGGCACAGCGTATGGATCGTCTAATCCTTCGGCATATTTTAGCGAGGAATAAAAGGCGTCCATTGCTAAAAAATTCAGCCCCAAATCAGAATAAACATTCCCGAGTTTATTGTAAACGCTGCACCGGATTTCGTCGGTACCGGATAGTTCGGCTATCGAAATGGCTTCCTTGATGTAGTCGATGGCTTTGTATGGATAGGAGTTCCGGTTCTGTTCGTAAAGCTTTATCAGTTCGTTCATGTGCACAAAGCCCGATTGCTTTTCATTCCCCATCGCCGTATTTCCGGTTGATTGAGAAAAGGCAGCAATACTGCCCAGGACAAATAGGATCAGCAGGCTTTGGCGTATGACAAAATGAAATCTCATTTATTTGGAATTAGTTATTGCAGGCAGAGCTATCTCTCCCTGAACCATTTTCTAGCTACAACAATTATGCTCGATGGTTTTATCTGATTTTGCATTCTAAATTACTCTTTTTTCAAAATAACAGGCTCGAAAATAGCCTGGTTCGATGGAGTCATTTTCGTTGAATATAATTTGGTTTTGGGGCGAATGCCAACAGAATAATGACCGGGGTTAAAACAGATAAGGAGAAACATTCGCCGAATAGTTCTCCTTATCTGTTTGGAATTGTTTTTTTAGTCTATGGTCGCTTCCTGAAATGAAGGATGGACTTTTTCGACAACGATTCGTTTGGATACTTTAAAATCGTCCTGCAACTTTATAATTTTGGACGAAGCTCCCAACATGACCTGGTACAAACCCTTATCGGCAATCCAGGCTTCTTCTTTCGAATGGAATGAAGCCAAATCCTTAACCTCTAATTTTAACGACACAATTTGGCTTTCACCAGGTTGTAATAACCGGGTTTTAGCAAAGCCCTTCAGTTCTTTTTTGGGTTTTTCGATGCTTGATTCCGGAGCTTTCATGTATAGCTCAACAACTTCCTGTCCGGCATATTTGCCCGTGTTTGTTATCTTAACCGATACCGTTATTCCGTTGGTAAAGATCTTGCTGCTTAAGTGTAAATCGGAATAGCTAAAATCGGTGTACGACATGCCAAACCCAAATTCATAAGAGGGCTCAATTTCCTCTTTTTCAAAGCCCCGGTATCCCACAAAGATTCCTTCTTTGTAATACGATTTTTGAGGGTCGTTTGCCGGTTCTCCCGGGTAATATTCTGCGGCAGGACTATCTTCGTATTTTTTTGGAAAGGTCATGGTGAGCTTGCCCGAAGGATTAACTTTTCCGGTCAATACATCGGCAACAGAGTGTCCAACTTCCTGGCCCGGTTGCCATGCAAGAAGAATGGCATCGGCTTTGTTTTTCCAGCTTTCGGTTTCGATGACCCCTCCAATATTTAATACAACGACTACTTTTTTGCCGGCAGCATGAAAATGTTTTGACACATCTTCGATCATCTTTTGCTCATCATCTTTTAAATTGTAATCGTCCTCTATTTTGCGGTCTAATCCCTCTGCCGAAATTCGCCCGATGGTAATGACTGCCACATCGTTATTCGCTGCCAGTTCTTTTAAACAATTATCATCAAAGGCGATTTGTTTCTCGCTGATGTAGTTATAATCAACCGTATCATGGTAAGGATAATTGAGATATGCCGTGTAAAAATCGGTCAAACTTTTATCAAGTGCTACGCCGGCTTCTTGCAAACCTTCGTCCAATGATGCAATGTGCGCTTCATACACATCGCCGCTACCAAGTCCCCCGCTGATGGGTTTGTAGGATGCAACGCGAAACAGCGCAAGCTTATTCTGCTTTGACAGCGGGAGTGCCTGGGAATCATTTTTCAACAGCACCATGCCTTCAGCTCCGGCTTTCCGGGTTAATTCGGCATGTGCTTTCAAATCCGGATTATTCGAGAAAGCGTAATTGTTTTGACTAATGCTGTTATAGACGATTTTTAAAATCCGTTCGCACGACAAATCAACCGCTGCCATTTTGAGTTCCCCGCTTTTCATCGCTTCCATCAGATCTTCCCGTTGCGAGTCGATACCGGGCATCAACAGATCATTACCGGCTGAAATTTGAGCAACAACATTACTTTTGGTGTAGTTGTCGTAGGTTCCTCCCCACCAGTCAGACATGACAAATCCTTTAAAGCCCCATTCATAGCGAAGAATATCGGTTAACAAATCTTTGCGGTCGGAGGTGAAATAGCCGTCAACTTTGTTGTAAGAACTCATCACTGTCCAGGGATTCGATTTTTTGACTGCAATTTCAAAACCTCGTAAATAAATTTCGCGCAGGGCTCGTTCTGAAATAATTTCGTCAATTGAGTGACGGTTTGTTTCCTGGTTATTGGCGATAAAATGCTTCAAGGATGCACCCACGCCGTTTTCCTGAATTCCATTGATCATTGCAGCGGCAATATTCCCCGCCACATAAGGATCTTCGGAGTAATATTCGAAGTTACGGCCACACAAGGGAGAGCGTTGGATATTCATTCCCGGTCCCAGCAAAATATCTACACCATATTCTTTCACTTCATTTCCCATGGCTTCGCCAACTTCTTTTACCAGGTCAACATCCCATGTCGAAGCCAGTGACGTACCAACCGGAAAGGCGGTTGTGTAGTATGTTTTTACATCGTTTGGCCGTATTGTAAGGATGCGCAAACCGGCAGGCCCATCCGAAACAATCATCGGTCTTATACCCAAACGTGATATTTCGGTAGTCGTACCGGATGCCTTTAACTCGTCGCACAGTTTATTGTACTCCGATGATCCGCAAAGAAGATTCGCTTTTTCTTCCATGGTCATTTGTGCAACTTTCGACTTTGCCCAGGTTGCTGCAGGTTCGTTGTTTTTTTTTGAAGTTGCCATCGCAGCTCCGCTTACCACTAAAAATACCGCGATAAGCAGCGTTTTTGAAATGAAATCTTTGGTCATGAATTATCTTTTTGATTTTTGATATGAACTATTGAGAATAATTGGACTGTTTGTGTGCCGGAATGACGCAACTGATAAGCGTTCAACACGCATTTGTTTGACTCAAATATAAACTAAGTGATGATTCTAGAAGGCGCTGGAAACGGCATGTAGTATTTTTGTTTTGATTATATTTTGGATGAAAAAGCATTTTGATGGCCGTGTTTTAACAAATTAATTCGACCGTTCAGAATACCGTGCAGGATGTAGGGGAAAAGTATTGTTGCTTTTTTACGTTGAGAAGCCCAAGTGAATCAATTGTATCGGGACTCAATTTGATGTTGTCGTCAGCTTGCACTCTTTTAACGTTTTCAACTTTGGTACCATTCAATTTGATTTGCAACCGGTGAGTGCTGTAAAATTTTCGCTTTTTAAGAGTAAAGGGCTTTGCACTTTGACTACTTTTTCATTTAAAAGTTGTTCTTTCATAGTGTTTCAAATTTTATTATCCGAAATGTCTATTAACGAAGACTAATAGGTCGGTGTAATTAAATACCGATTTTCAGTAGAATCAAACTAGCCGATTATGAATATTGAAAAGCTTACTGTGGCTGTCGCTGTTGAAAGGCTCCAGTTGGAGGAACAGCAAACTGGTTTGTTGAAGCATGATTTCCACGAATTCATTTATTTCGAAAAGGGGAGTGGCGTGTATTGCTATGAGCAGGTCAATACCACGTTTTCGGCGGGCGATTTGTTTCTGGTGAATAAAGGAAACGTACACAGTCTTCGCATTGAAGAGCCTTCGGTGGTTTATTCGGTGAAGTTTGCCGAAAAGACGCGTCTAAAGTTGAAGGAAATGAGCGGCAGTTTGAAAGAGATTGCCGGTCCGCCTGTAAAAACCAAATCGCCGGTGAATGCCAAAGTGAGTTTCAGTGAGGAGGATAGACCATTGGCGGATCGCTTGTTTGAGTTTTTGCTGCTCTTGGGCGAAGACCACGTAAAAAACGAGAGTCAAATTTTATTGCAGATGATTACCCTGGTGACGCTTACCGAGCGCAATCTCAGCTTTGCTCCGTCTCTGAATGATGTTCCCCGAAACAGGGAACTTATTCGCTCAATCTTAAAACATATCAGTCGTAATTTACGGGATCCGGAAAAATTGACCTTGGCCCGTATCGCCGATGAATTTAAAATGAGCACCAATAAATTGGGAGCATATTTCCGCCAAGAGACCGGTCATACCGTGAAGCAGTTCATCAGTTCGAGTCGGATGACAGTGATTGGTGACCGGGTGGCAAACAGCGAGTTGTCATTCTCCGAAATCGCTTTTGAATACGGATTTGTGGATGAAAGCCATTTGAATAAAATGTTTAAAAAGCACTTTGGTAAAACACCCACCGAATATCGGCGGGAGAAGAATGAAAACACTAAAACTTCTTGATCGAATTTTGAATATCTCGCAGGTTGAAGAATGCTTTAATTCTTGCGTATAGACTTAGAGGGACAGCGTAAAAAAAATCAATTCCAATTGTTTCTAGCTATTGAGCTTAAGCTCCGGCGAAGTTAATATTCTAGTCTAATTGAGTTTGTTTATCCACGACAACAGATAATTGAATAAAACCGAGGGTTATTCAGTCATGTTTATTTAAGCTCCACTATAATAGTGTTTTATGATGGTGTCGATGGTGTTGAGTATTTTTTTTTAATTTTTTTCGTGAGATTTTTTTCCTCCAATACTATTACCTATAAAACAACCTAATAGCTGACGATACCTTGGCTTAGGGGCCGACGGAATTTTCTTTAAACAGGATATAAGGATAGTAACAATATAATTGAAATGGCAAATAACACAAGTAAAGAAAACTTGAGGCGTTTTCGAGAAGATCTGGCAACAGAAAAAGAAATGCAGGATGTTTCGAGTAGGTTCTCAGAAGGCGAAAATGATTCGGAATTGAGGCAACAGGTGTATTCTGATTTCGAACAATACATTGACGATTCTCCTATTGTTAATTTTAATTTGAATTATTTACTCGACCGGATTCATCATACAATTCACAAAAGAGAAAATCGGAAAAAGCGGAGTACAGTGCAACGGATTTACACTTGGTATTCAGCGAGTGCTGCAGTTATCTTAATTCCATTGTTAATTGCAGGATTCTTATGGTATTTAGGCCAAAATCGAGGTACTTCAGAAAGGCAGGAAAGTGTTTTAAGTTCTACGTTATTCGCACCAATGGGTGCGAGAATTAATTTCACTCTTCCCGATGGTTCCAGTGGTTGGTTGAACAGTGGTTCGTCGCTTCAATACGAAATTCCCTTTCAGGATAACAGACAGGTGGTTGTCTCAGGGGAAGCTTGGTTTGACGTCGCACATGATGCATCTCATCCATTCGAGGTTACTGCCGGTTCTTCAAAAGTAAAAGTGTTAGGAACAAAATTTAACGTTAATGCTTACCCTGGTGAAAATTATATTGAGGTTGTATTAGAGGAAGGGAAAGTCGAATTCTCAAGCGATGCCTCAGGAACACCAGTTATTTTGAAACCTGATGAAAGGCTTGTTTATACAGATTCATCTATACAAATAAGTCAGGCAGATGCAACAAAATATTCAGGATGGAAAGAAGGTAAGCTTATTTTCAGAGGCGATCCTATGATTGACGTAGCAGAGCGAATAGGTAGATGGTATGATGTAGAAATAGAGATCGTTGATAAAGATTTGGAGCAATATGCCATTAGAGGAATATTTCAGGATGATTCTTTGGAAGAAGTGCTTCAGTATCTCAGTATGACTTCACCGATAACCTATAAAGTAAAAAATAGGGAGATTCTCAAGGATGGAACTTTCGATAAAAAGAAAGTCTATCTATATCTGAAAAAATAACTTAATAATCATAAAATAAAAACGGAAGAATGAAATAAAGAGATGGCCTGTAAAAAGTAAAAAAAGGAAACCGTCCTACCGATTTCCTTAAAAAAACTTTCTATAATTTTTTTAACCTTTTAATGATTCAAATGTATGGAAAAAAATGGAATTTTTCATGGATGCTATTTCCATTGTTGTACTAAACTCTTAAAAATTATGAAGATTACATTTATCTTGATGTTTGCTGTAATTCTTCAAACCTACGCCAGCGATGTGTATTCGCAAAAAACGTATCTCACCATCAATGCGACTAATTCAAAAATTACTGATGTATTTGATGAAATCGAGCAGCAGTCGGAATTCTATTTTCTGTATAACGAGAAATTGATAGATACAGATCGTCTTGTGACTATAGAAGTAAAAGATCAAAAAATTGAAGATATTCTTGATCAACTGTTTGCTGGGCGCGAGATGAAGTATACAATTACCGATCGTAAGATAATTGTTGCCCCTTCTTATTTGTCAGAGAATCAACAGTACGGCTCAGTGTCCGGAAAGGTGGTCGAAGCAAACGGGCAACCATTACCTGGGGTGACGGTATCGATAAAAGGCACTGGTAAAGGAACGGTTACAGATAGCGAAGGGAAATATTTCTTGGCAAATATCCCGGATAATGCGACACTTATTTTCTCTTTTATAGGAATGAGATCCCAGGAAGTTGAAGTTGCAGGTAAGACTATTGTTAGTGTTACGATGATTGAGGATGCTATTGAGCTAGAAGAGACTGTCGCAATTGGTTATGGTACACTGAAAAAAAGTGATTTAACTGGATCGGTTGCCTCTGTTCGATCGAATGACATTCAGACAACAAAGGTTTTATCTCCTGATCAGGCGTTATCTGGTCGTATTGCCGGGGTTCAGGTGAACCAACAGTCCTCATCTCCCGGTGGCGGTGTTTCTATTACAATCCGTGGGGGGAATTCCGTGAACGGAGACAATGGACCTTTATATGTAATCGATGGGTTTCCGGTTACAAGTAATAATGAAACCAGAAGTGCCGGTAGTTCAGGTTACGTGTCTCCCAACTCTTTGTCGTCTATAAATCCGAATGATATTGAATCTATTGAGGTATTAAAAGACGCATCGGCTACTGCCATTTATGGAGCAAGAGGAGCTAACGGAGTTATTTTAATTACAACGAAGAAAGGGAAATCCGGTGCACAAAAATTGACTTTTGACGCTTATTATGGAGTGCAGGAAATTACCAATAAACTTGACGTAATGAATGCCGAAGAATTTGCAATTTATGCAAATGAGGCAGCTCAATACAATGGAGTAGCGAATTATTTCTCAAATCCCTCAGCGCTGGGGAAAGGAACAGATTGGCAAGATTTAATATATACAATTGCACCTATCCAAAATTATCAGCTGGGTGTTTCTGGAGGTCAAGGCAAATCGACTTATTATGTTTCCGGGAACTATTACAATCAGGATGGGATCATAAAAAATTCAGGCTATGAACGTTACTCTCTGCGAACAAATGTAGAATCAGAACTTAGTGATCGCATAAGAATTGGGGTGAATTTGACTGCGAGTCATTCCGTTAATGATCAGATGGTGACTGAAGAAGGAAACGGTGGTGCTACCGGCGTTGTAAGAGCAGCTTTGTATTATCATCCTTATATTGATGTCTATAATGAAGATGGTACTTACACGTTAATGCCTGAGAATACCGAAGAATCCTTAGGCTCAACCTATCAAGTGGATAACCCGGTTTCTCTGCTTAATGAGACAACAAATAAGATTACCGGTAATCGGTTGTTAAGTAATGTATACGCACAAATTGACATCTTTAAGGGATTGACTTTTAGAACGAGTTTAGGTGCTGATGTCGAGGAACAACTGTACGAAGCATATTATAGTAGGGAAACCAGAACCGGTATGTATCTTGACGGGGTGGCCACGACTAGTAATAAACACTATCTTTCATACCTCACCGAGAACACACTTAATTATTCAAGAGATATTAACGGAGGGCATCACTTGAATGCTCTGGTCGGATTTACGCGACAAAAAGAGAATGTGAATTCTCAGTATATGTATAATTCGAATTTCCTGGATGACGAATTGGAAAATAATGGTATCGGTAATGGTACTCGTGACGGAGGTCCAACTGTTAGTGCAGCAGAGTCTCAATGGCAGTTATCATCTTGGTTAGGCAGGTTGAATTATAAGTATAAAGATAAATACCTTGTAACCATGAGCCTCAGGGCCGATGGTTCATCCCGAATGGGTAAAAATAATCGATGGGGGTATTTCCCCTCCGGAGCGCTGGCTTGGAACGTCCATAATGAGGAATTCTTAAAAAGTGCCGAACCTATTCAATATTTAAAATTACGAGTAAGTTACGGACTAACGGGCAACACTAATATTGGTTCTTACCATTCCCTGGCAGCCCTATCTACAAATTCTTATTCGTTCAATGATACAAAAGTAACTGGTTATTATCTGGGGAGCTTGCCTAATGGTGATCTTAAATGGGAAAGCACAGCACAATTCGATGCAGGTTTCGATATCGGTTTGTTTGATGGTAGATTAAACCTTACTGCTGACTATTACGAAAAGAATACCAGCGATTTACTATTGGAAGTAACGCTTCCTTCAAGTTCTGGATTCTCCTCTGCGTTAAAGAATACAGGGAAAGTTAGAAACCGAGGTGTTGAGTTGGCATTGGGCGCAACCATACTAAAAGCGCCATTCACCTGGGATACCCAAATAAACGGGTCGATGAATAAAAACAAGGTGATGGATCTTGGTGATAGTGAGCCTTTTTTTGCTGGTGTTGATAACGTTTCTACATATGTTGACGAAGGGCATGCACTTGGCGAATTTTATGGGTATAAAGTAGATGGTATTTTCAAAAGTCAGGCCGAAGTTGATGCCTCAGTCCAATCCAGTGCTGTACCTGGTGATGTAAGATTTGTTAATGTTAATGAAGATGAGGCAATTGATTCAAATGACCGTACTTGGATTGGCAATCCTTATCCCGATTTTATTTTCGGATGGAACAATACTTTCAGTTATAAAAATTTCAGTTTAACAGCGTTCGTAATGGGTACTGTTGGTAATGATGTATTTAATATTACAGATGCCAGAAGGACAAGTGTCTCCGGACCGGTAGATTTGAATATGTCATACGAGCGGTACAAGAACCGGTGGAGTGAAGATAACCCCAATGGAACCCAACCTCGGGCAGGATGGACTACAGGCCTTACTCCAATTGGCCTGAATATCGAAGATGGATCTTATGTTCGATTAAAAACTCTTCAATTAGGGTATAACATACCGGTTAAGAAAATGTCGGTCCTGAAGAGCGCTTATGTTTATGTAAGTGGACAAAATTTGTTAACCATAACTGGTTATAGTGGTTATAATCCTGACGTAAATAGCGTTAGCTCAAGCAACTTGGTACAAGGTGTAGATATGGGGGCATATCCTTTAGCAAAGACTTATTTGTTTGGCGTTAAAGTGGAATTTTAGAGAAAGTATTAATCCGTTTAATCGAAAAAAAATGAAAAAAATAATTATATTCTTTATAGGAATAATGACTTTTTACGGGTGTAATAAAAGTTTTCTGGAAGAAATTCCTGCGGATTTTATTAGCACGGAAAACTATTTTAGAAACCAGGACGATGCTGTTGCCGCAGTAGACGCTGTTTACAGTTCATTCATTAACGGAGAGGAACATCGTTACTATGTTATAGCGGATTTGATGGGAGAAGCCATGACGACCAGAAGTCAGACTACTGGTTCAGGTAACGGGCTTGGAGATTACGATAACAGCCTTCTTCTCTACAATTCAGGCAACCCTGGAGTGCAATGGAAGCTTTATTATGCTGTCATCAACAGAGCCAATTGGGTTCTGAAGTACGTGGGGGAAATGGACGAGAGCAAATTTGATGACTCTACTTTACAAGATCGCGTTTTGGGCGAAGCTTATTTCTTGAGAGGACTCAGCTATTTTACCCTTGTTCGTTTTTTTGGTGGAGTTCCATTGCGAGTTAAAGCTATCGAAACGATATCAGATGCAGAGAGTATGGCACGTAATACTGACGCAGAAGTATATGATCAGGTTATTGCTGATTTGACCGAAGCAATCAATCTTTTACCTCAAGGTTCTTCTTATTCCGGCGATGACATTGGGAGGGCTTCAAAAGGGGCTGCTAAGGCGCTACTTGCAAAAGTATATTTACAAAGAGGTAGCTTAAGCGGAAATAATGGAATAACAGGAGAAAGGCTGATTGCGCAGTCTACGGATTTTCAGCAAGCTGCAGATTACTGCCAGGCGGTGATAGACGACAATGAATATGAGCTTGTTGCGTGCAAGGACTTATGGAGCTTTGACAAGGTTGAAAATAACAGTGAGATTATATACACTATTCAACATTCTGCGGGCGTAACTTATATGGATTACCTCTCTTATTATCTTAACTTGCCCAATTCGGACCTGGTTGGCGGATCTTATGGCAGCATGCAATCTTCTCTTGATTTTTATAAATCGTTTAGTGATAACGATATTCGCAAAAGTGTTATTTTTTACACGCAATATGTTCTGAATGGGGATACCATCACTTATGATATGGACGATCCAGCCAATGATGGTTATTATTATGACACTCCTGCAATTGCCAAATACTATGTTAATACTGTCAATAATGCAAGCGATGAGATTATTCTTCGCTATGCGGATGTATTGCTTATGAAAGCAGAAGCTTTAAATGAAGTAAATACTGGACCTACTTCTGAAGCTTATAATGCAATCAATCAAGTGCGAAATAGAGCCGGATTGGCAAATTTGCAAGCAGGATTGACTTATACTCAGTTTAAGGACTCAGTATACATTGAAAGACAAAAGGAATTTGTTATGGAGGGGCAAGCTTGGTTCGATGGTCAACGGTATTTCTCGTATTTTCAAGAGATTCAGGCGAAATGGTCTGGCTATGGTGATACCGGGTTTCATTTTGGACCTTACGAGACTGTCAGCTTGGAAGATCCTAGAGATCGGCTATTGCCGATAACTCAAAGTATTTTGGATGCCGATGAGTTATTAATTCAAAACGAAGGCTATTGATTTTTTGAGATTCAGCTTTAAGAAATAGAATTCTCGTTAATCGAACATTGAAGGAAACAGTCTGCCTTGGAATTGTAAAGACTGTTTCCTTCCTAAATCAGGAATAATATAATCTCCCTCAAGAATAGCCACTAAAACAAGTGTAATTGAAATTATTTAAGAGTTCTGCTTTATGCGGATGTTGTCTCTTAATGTTTTGTTGATCAGATCATTACTTTGAGTATTTGTCTGATTGGGAGATCGTCTTATGCCTACGCAAAATACTTCACGTTATGAATCGATTGTTTTTTAAGGGCTCAGTATGTCTGATTTTCATATTATTGGGCCTAATGTCATCATGTAAAAAGACTTCTCAAGTAGAGTCGGAGTCTGATCTTGCCGTTGTTTTTGCAAAACAACGGGTAAGAGAGAACAAGCGGGCTCAAGCGGCGAAGATGCCTGATTGGTTAAAGGAAAACCGTCAGATCTTGCATTCCCGGATGATTGAAATGGCTCAAAAGTCATATGAAGAAACAGGAGTTTGGTTTTTTGCAAGGGGAGCCGGGAGAGGGACAGATGAGCAGGAAACGATGGCAGTATGGGGTGACCTTTTATTTTTTGGAGGGCTTGAAACTCTTCCAGGCTATTCGGAAAATAATAGGGAAAAAGCTGTAAAGTTCTGGAAAAGTTGGCAGAACCTTGAAACCGGAAAACTTTACAATCCACTTTATCAGGATCCTCAAAATCCTGAAGTAAAACGAAGCATGGCTGGTAATCGAAATGATTATTCGGCAGAGGAAATCAATACCAAATACATTCCTTCGATTTTAAAAATTTTAGGAGATACGTTGTCATTGCCTGTAAATGTGACTTCCAGGGCTGATGCGGGGGTTGATACATTTGATGATTTGTGGGGATGGATGCCTCAGTGGATGACAAGTAAAGCAGGAGCATATCCATATCAGGCAGCTGTTGAGGTTGACAATGGGAACTTTGAAAAAATACCACAGGTAGAAGCCGGAATGGCAGCTTTGGTCAGGGCTTATAATCGGGAAACCGGTATGTGGCGGCCTGAACCGCTTGATAGTTTTCCCTGGGAGGAATATCAGCCATCCAGTGGGTTCAAAATCATAGCACGTATTTGTGGTTACGCAGGTATGGAGAATTTTCCGGAAGAACTTGTACATGTAGCAGTAGATAATATGCTAGCACATAAAAATGAGCTTTATACAGATGAGACAACCGCTCGTAATTATGGAGAGACAATGGCTCATTATCTGATGCTTACTGATTATCGACATGATGAATTGCTTGATGCGATGGAATTATGTCTTCAGGGTTTTAAAGATTCAATAAAATGGAAGAAAACTGCTTCCAGCGTTTACTGTGTATTTGGATCAGGCATTATCGGATTATTTCTGAATTGGGAGGATTTGCCTGACGATCTGGCCTTTAATCAATGGTTCCGTTTTGAGCAAGGTTGTACAATGAAATGGCGCTTTGTCGTAGGTCCATATGGTAATTGGGTTAATGTAATTCCTAAGAATGCGGAAGAGATATTCGGAAATGAGAACTACGATGTAGGTAAATATGGCCTAAAG
Organism: Mangrovibacterium diazotrophicum; assembly: GCF_003610535.1. Classification (NCBI taxonomy): domain Bacteria; kingdom Pseudomonadati; phylum Bacteroidota; class Bacteroidia; order Marinilabiliales; family Prolixibacteraceae; genus Mangrovibacterium; species Mangrovibacterium diazotrophicum. Next base: position 102,072 of record NZ_RAPN01000004.1, read on the forward strand.
GCACGCAATAAGGTTCATTGGTCAAAGAAAAGGTCATCGGTTATTGAGCAGCAGGATGTAACGTTGAAAGTAACAAATGACGATGTAACCGGGGAAGGTACTTTTACTTTTTCTTTGACAGCGGAACAACTTAGTGCGTTACAACAACCCTATTTTGAAGCTACTTGGAGTGGCGAATTTCAGGTTTCATTGAATGGTGAACCGGTAAAGATTGTTAAGTACAATTTGCCTGATCTCAAGGCTGGCTGGTACATCCCAGAACCTGCTGTTAAAACTTTGCGCGTAGGGGAGAATACAGTTACCATAGAACTTTTAGGGCCCGGGAAGGATCAAAAACCGGATGCTCCTTTGTCGAAGACAGCTCCGTTCATCCGTATAGGCTTGATTGATTGGAGTTAATGTTCAAAAAAATCAATTTTTCAGATTTTTAATTCAGCGCGAGAGTTTTGATAATCACTTGGTTTGTTTTTACGCAATCGGCAAGGAAAATCATGTTAACTGTTTAGAGCCGATTTTACCTTCTGGAGAACCACAGGATACGATTCAAGACGAATTTTAATCGAACCACGATTATTGGCTCCAGCATATTTGTCAGTAATTCAATTAGTAATAAAAGTATAATTATGAAGAGAAGAAATTTTTTGGCAACAACAGGTGCCGCGATTGCGGGCAGTGTTATTGCGAACCCAGCGTTTGCAATTAATACCTCAAAATCAAAAAAAAGGTTGGCTTTAATTGGGACGGGTTACAGGGGAACCATGTTTTGGGGAAAGTCGATAATTGCAAGATATAAGGATTTGGTAGAGTTTGTGGCGTTGTGCGATATTAATATCGGCAGACTTGAAACTGCTAAAAAATACCTTGGCATTAACTGTTCTGTTTTTACCGATTTTGATGAAATGGTGGCGACTGCTAAACCGGATATGATTATTATTACGACGGTAGATTCAACTCATCATGAATTCATTATCAAAGGACTGGAATACGGGCTCGAAGTTGTTACTGAAAAACCACTGACAACTGATGAGGACAGCTGTCAAGCTATTCTTGATGCAGAGAAGAGAACCGGAAATAAAGTGATCGTAGGTTTTAATTACCGCTACGGACCTCATCCAACAAAAATCAAAGAGCTACTTACCTTAAATACTGTCGGCAAAATCACTTCAGTCGATTTTCATTGGTATCTGAACACGTACCACGGGGCATCGTATTTCCGCAGGTGGAACGGTGAAAAAGATAAAAGCGGCACCCTGCTTGTGCACAAATCAACCCATCACTTCGATTTGATTAATTGGTTGCTTGACTCAGACCCGGTTGAAGTTTTTGCATACGGTTCTCTGGAACATTATGGTCGGAACAATTCTTTCCGGGGCTCTAACTGCCGGAATTGCGCCTATGTAAGTAAGTGCAAATTTTACTGGGATATTAATGAAGACCCAGTGGCTGTAGACCTGTATGCTAAAAACGAAAAATACGATGGGTATATACGGGATAACTGTCTTTGGAGAGAAGAGATTGACATCTACGACAAGATGGCGGTTCAAATAAAATATGCCAATAATGTACAGGTAAGCTATTCGTTAACAACTTATTCGCCTTATGAAGGCTGGCGTATGGCCTTAAATGGAACAGACGGAAGAATAGACTCATGGAAAGATATTCCGTGGCGAACCCAGGAACAGATTAATCAGGGGAATTTACATGATCAGGAAATGAAGCAGGGTGAGAAGGATCTGGAAGATCAATACGATGAGGTGATGGTGATGAAAAATTGGGAAGGCTACCAGCAATATAAAATTACGAAAGCGGGTGGCGGACACGGCGGAGGAGATGAGCGATTACTCGACAAAATTTTTCTTGATCCGAATGCTGCTGACCCGTTCAAGCATTCTGCAGGTAGTCGTGATGGCGCAATGTCGATACTGATTGGAATTGCTGCGCGAAAGTCAATTGAAGAAAAGCGCCCTGTTCGGATTGACGAACTGACAGATATAAAACCGCATCCAACCAGGGGTGTGTAAAAACGTTTGAAGACCTCTGGTCTGATAAGTTTACAATCGATAAAAATTGAAGAAGATGAAAATAAAAATATATGTTTTTGTTATTTTTTTATTAGTCACACACATAGGTTCAGCACAGCCGGCCGACCTTTTCGACCCCTCATTCATCAAAGGTTTGATCGACAAGAATACGGCATGGTTTCATGATGAAGTTATTTCACAGGACTCTGCCAATTCAAGATTAATAACCTGGAATGGAGCTACTTATTATTCAGGTTTGCTGGAAGCTTGGAAATACACCAATGATGAGAACTACTTAAAACAGCTAAAGGCTGTTGGTGAATGTTTTGACTGGAAACTATTTCCAGGGCATCAAAATTCGACTGCAAATAACCTTCTGATTGGTGATGTTTATCTGAACATGTCCTTGCTGAATAAAGATACCGTATACTTTCAAGATCTTAAATTGGAAATAGAGCGGATCATGAAGGGGCGGTTTACCGGAGGTGATTCCTGGTGGTGGGTTGATGCCCTTTATATGGGGCCACCATCGTTTGCTCTTTTATCGCAGGTGACCGGTGATACCGAATATTTGGAGTTTATGCACGAAAAATGGCAAGGTACCTACCGTGAATTGTATGATGAGAAAGCAAATTTGTTTTACCGCGATTCAAACTGGGTCTACAGTCTTGGGGATCCGCAAGCCCGTACATCTTCTGAAGGTAAGATATTTTGGTCAAGAGGTAATGGCTGGGCAGTAGCTGGGATATGTCGGCTATTAAATTATCTCCCCGAAAGTCATCCTTATCGGAAATTTTATCTGCGAACATTGAGGAATACACAAAAATCAATCGTCAAATATCAACAGCCTGACGGGCTTTGGACCACTAACATCATAGATCAGAAAGATTTTCCAGACACCGAAACCAGTGGTTCTGCGCTGTTTTGCTATACAATGGCATGGGGAATTAATAATGGAATATTAAGTAAGAAAAAGTATGAACCCCACCTGAGGGAAGCATGGGCAGCTTTAGTTCGAAATATTGATTCGAAAGGTTGCATGGGGCGTTGTCAAATAGTTGCGCATCAGCCAGGAAACGTGAAGGAGACAGATACAGACTGGTTCGGACAAGGGCAATTTCTCCTTGCTGCTGTCGAAGTGTTGAAAATGTACTCAATAAATCGGTGATGGTAAAATAGCATATCTCGTTTTGGGTAATAAGCTATTTAGTAAAAAAATAGGGAACTGGTGTTTGTTCTGGACTCAGGGATTTCAAGCATTCAACTGAGAGCGTAAACGGAAGAATATCCCTGTTCATCCCCGTCTTACAAGTTAGAGTTTTCGGTAACACAAAAACGAAGAATCACCGGAATGTGGTGTTTCACTCAATTTTTGCTGTTCGCAGACAAACAGTTATAAAATAAATTTATTGGTATGATGCATAGAAAAAGGATGAAAAATCTCTTTATCACAGGAGTTGCAGCTCTTTTATCACTGTCAACTTATGCTCAAGAAACGATAGAAGGATTGTTCTATTACGACAATAGCCCGATATCGATAGAAATAGAAAATGGTAGAATAAAACAGATAAAGAGGCTAAAAGAGGTTTCGAAAGATTTTCCGCAGCTGTACATAGCTCCGGGGTTTATTGATAATCAGGTAAATGGTTTCGCCGGGGTTTCATTTGCTTTTGGTGGGAGTGATTTAACATACGAAGGAGTTGAAAAGGCTACTATCGCACTGTGGAAAACCGGCGTCACCAGCTATTTACCAACGCTGACTACAAATACAAAAGAGTTATTAATAAAAAACCTGAGTATTTTATCAAGGGCTTCGGAAAGCGAAAGATTATTGGGCTCAATTCCCGGGTTCCATTTAGAAGGCCCATATATTAATCCTGAAGACGGTTACCGAGGTGCACATCCAGTGAAATATGTAAGACTGCCCGATTGGGAGGAATTTGTGCAGTTAAACGAAGCTGCAAATGATAAAATCTTACAAATTACGATAGCGCCTGAAATGGATCGGGCACTCGATTTCATTTCAAACTGTACCGAAGCAGGTGTTGTTGTTGCTTTGGGGCATCATAATGCTCCATCAGAAATTGTTAGTCAGGCTATTGATAGGGGAGCTAAAATTGCAACTCATCTTGGAAATGGGGCTGCTAATATGGTTAACCGTCATCAAAATCCTTTTTGGTCGCAATTGGCAGATGATCGTTTTATGGTTAGTATTATTTGTGATGGCTTTCACCTTTTACCCGAAGAGATCAAAACTTTTTATAAAGCAAAAGGGATCGATAAAACAATCTTAACATCAGATGTAACAAGTTACGCGGCACTGGATCCTGGGGTATATCATACTCAAACGGGGGAAATCATCGAATTGACAGAAGAAGGAATGTTGCGATATCCTGAGCAAAAAGTATTGTATGGCTCGGCGTCTCCAATAACCAAAGGTGTTGGTCATATTATTGATGTAACAGGCTGTACGCTAGCAGATGCTGTTCAAATGGCAAGCACAAATCCAGCCAATTTGTATGGTTTATCTGATCGGGGAATACTGGAGCCCGGCAAACGCGCTGATATAATTTTATTCAAAATGGAGAATAACCAGTTGCAAATTCAGAAAACGTATGTCCAAGGTAAATTAGTCTATCAGGCTGAATGAGTCGATCATAAGATGAAAAATAAAGTAGTTAAAAAAATACTAATGGCCCTGGCATCAGTTGGGCCGGGCTTATTTCTGATTGGTTACAATATAGGAACCGGAAGTGTAACAACGATGGCTAAAACAGGTGCAGAGTATGGCATGGAATTGTTTTGGGCACTTGTGTTATCCTGCATTTTTACATTTATCCTGATGGTAGCCTATGGAAAAGTTACATTGGTTTCTGGTAACACCGCTCTTTCGAATATCAAAAAAGAGTTTAAGTATGGATGGATACTTGCTTTGTATATCCTAATTGCGCTAATAATTGGTGAATTGCTGGCTTTAATGGGAGTTATGGGTATAGTCGCTGATTTGTTGCAAGAAGCTTTTCGTCTGTTAAAGAACGACTTTCTGGTTGATAGGTGGGTGATTATTTTGATCCTGGCAGCGGGTTTATACCTATTGCTTCTGTATGGGCAATACAAAACTTTCGAGAAAGTTTTGACGGTGTTTGTGATTTTCATGGGGTTGGCTTTCATTGTCGTATTTTTTATGGTCAAACCCGATTTTTCAGTAATTGCCCGTGGGCTAATTCCTGGAATGCCTAATCAAAGTGGAGCCTTTGGTTTGGCTGCTGCAATTGCAGGGACTACTTGTTCTGCAGCGGTTTTCATAATACGAAGCACTGTCGTAGCAGAAAAGGGGTGGACTATTCAAAACTTAAAAGATGAGAAGAAGGATGCTTTTGTGTCTGCGTCCGTCATGTTGTTGTTAAGTGGGGTAATTATGGCTGTTGCCGCAGGAACTCTACATGTAATGGGGTTGAAACTTGAGAATACCGTTGAAATGATCCACCTATTTGAACCGATCGGGGGGGATATTGCAGTTCTTATATTAATACTTGGTATAGTCGGGGCTGGGCTCTCGACAATCTTTCCAATCGTTTTAATTGCACCCTGGTTAATTGCAGATTATTCTGGTAAGCCACGTAATATTCATTCGAAACAATCGCGTACGTTGATCCTTTTGGCGATGCTGTTTGCTTTCGGTACCGTTTTCCTGAATCAACGGCCTCCGGCATTGATGATTTTCTCCCAAGCATTTCAGGCAGTTATTCTTCCGGCGGTGGCTGTTCCCGTATTATTACTTCTTAATCGTAAAGAGTTTATGGGGAAATATAAGGCATCGGTTTGGGAGAATCTTGGAATTGGGGCTGTCGTGCTATTTTCACTAGTAACCACATGGTTCGCTATCTCAGAACTGCTATTTTGAAGGAGTTGGGAATAAAGCGGCGTGTATTGTGATCTAGTATTCGGTGTAAATATGTTAAGTATAAATCTAAATATAAAACAAATGAATGAAGTTAAAGAACAGAAAGTTGAGAATCTTAGTGTAAATATTTATCAAAGTGTTAGTGAATTAGGCGTAGCATCTGCGAAATTTGTAGCCGAAAAGTTAAACAGTGCGATTCTGAAAAAAGGAGAAGCTAATTTAATTTTGGCCACTGGTGCATCTCAATTTTCTTTTATTCAATGTCTTAAGAACGAGATTATTGATTGGAGTAAAATAACAGTTTTTCATCTTGATGAATATGAAGGCATAAGCGATAATCATCCAGCCAGTTTCAGGAAGTATTTGAAGGAGCGGATACTTGAGCAAGTTCAGCCAAAACAAGTACACTATCTGCATGGAGATGCGCCGGATGTAGAAGCTGAAATATTGAAGTATGAAAATTTGCTCAAAGATACTGTTATTGATGTTGCGTGTATTGGGATAGGGGAAAATGGGCACATTGCATTTAACGATCCGCCTGTAGCTGATTTTAACGACCCATATTTGGTGAAAGTTGTAGAACTAGATGAAGCGTGCCGTAGACAACAACTCGGAGAAGGTTGGTTTTCTACATTCGAGGAGGTTCCAACACATGCGCTTTCTCTTACTATTCCAGCCATTATGCGTTGTGATACGATTAGTTGTGCTGTGCCTGACGCAAGGAAAGCTCAAGCTGTATATGACACGTTGAACGCAGAGGTTTCTACTGCTTATCCTTCAACTATTCTTCGAAAACATAATGATTGTGTACTTTTTCTCGATTCATTTTCAGCATCACTGTTAAAATAGGCAATCTTGCTATAGACTGCTAGCTTTCACACAAGTCTTCGAGTCTTGTAAAACTAACTTTCGCTGGTTAAAGGGGTTCGATGTTGTTTATTTGAAAAGCAAGAAATACGATTGCATATACCATTATGTGCATTATTGATTTGGTTTATGATGAATGCTGAATTCCGTTTCAGCATTCATTGTTTTTTACAATGAGAGTAAAGGATTCTTAAATTTTTTTGTGTCTAAATGTTCGGTTTGGAAGATTATAATTTACAAATTTTGTTTTTCCGGAGTAGAAGTGAACACGATTGATTAATTTTTTTATATTCGTCAAACATTACTGTGTAGCAATGAGATCGAATGAACATACTTTGGATTATGAGTTAGTTGAAAAATTTTGCAATGGAGACATTGATGCGTTCGATCAAATTTTCTCGAAGTATGGAGACAGACTATTTGGATTTGCGTTGGGGTATTTGAAGTCTAAAGAAGAAACTGAAGAGTTGGTTCAGGATGTATTTTTGAAGATATGGGAAAACAGAAAGAACTTAAAAAAAGAAGCTTCTTTAAAATCGTATCTTTTTACTATCGCATATCATAATATATGTCTGCATTTTCGGAAAAAGAGAAGGCATACCAGATTTCTTCTAGAAAAAAGTATCTCCGAAAATAACATTGTTGATCTGGAAGAGCAATTGGAATACAGAGCGACAATTGAAGAACTGGATAAGCTTATCGACAAATTACCGGCAAAACAAAAGGCCATTTTTATAAAAAGCCGGAAAGAAGGGAAATCTACGCGAGAGATTGCCAAAGAAATGAATCTCGCTCCCGGTACCGTTGACAATAATATCTCAGCTGCCATTAAGTTCCTACGTCAGCATATTTCACCCAACAACCTTGGCATGTTACTATTCTTTGCAATTTTTATCACAGAATAAGCTCGGCTAAAGTAGAATCTCTCTCTCGGGTCATTTTAGATCTCGACAAAAAAACTTCCTTTTTCCCGTTAGATTTTGTCTTCCCAATACTATTACCTATTGAAGTATCACATAGGGTAACTTTTCATTGATTGTTTTTTGTTTGGCAAGTCAAAATCCTCCCGATAATACGGGAGGATTTAAATCGAGAAGTGATCGAAAAAATAGGCACAAAAGAAGTTAAATCTTTTTCGATGGAGGCATCTGAGAACAACTAACAGTAAAAAAAATTTATGAGTAAAGACGGATAGATCAACGATGCTTGTGCATATGTTGTAGATAGTGAGGGTTTTGTAGTTATTGGTGGACGGCGTCTGCGATGTAATTCTTTCTCTTTACAATTCAGAATATATTCGATATGGAAATACACTATCCGAATGTTTTCCCGATAATACTGTGATGTGATGCTTCTTTTACAGGGATTGTCAATGGCCTTTTGATGACCTGATACAGAACGCTAACTGCGCGGGTGAATAGTTGTAATTTGATTGATAATAAAGATGATTAGTCGATTGCTGTTTGTGTCTATTCAGAATAAAGACGATTTCAATATAAAACAATGCAACCTTCAAGCTGCAGATATTGAGGACTATCGTTTTATTATTAGAAATAGTAGAGTAATGAAAATATTCGTGTTATGAATAATTCCAAGGACAGTTTTTCAAACTTACAGTTGACATTTTTATTGTTGTTACGCTTTTCGGTTGGCTGGCATATATTATATGAAGGCCTGGCAAAAGCATTATCTCCTCAGTGGTCATCATTAGTCTTCTTGCAACAAACTCGAGGTCTGTTCACTGGAATGAGCGATTGGATAGTATCGAATCCCGTGGTTTTAAATCTCGTCGACTTTCTAAATACATGGGGACTGATATCTATTGGGTTAGGAGTTGTACTTGGGCTTTTCTTCCGAGGGGCAGTTATTTCAGGTGCTACTATTCTATTGTTTTATTTTCTATGTAATCCCCCCCTCATCGGAAGCGGATATTCTAGCCCGGTAGATGGGAATAATCTCTTGATTGATGAAACATTGATAGAAGCATTGTCGCTTTGCGTGTTGGCGCTGTTTCCTACCAATAGGATTTTTGGATTAGATGCTTTTACCAGTAAACTGAAAACTTTAAAGAATACGAAATGATGACTGCTGAAAACGAGAATCATTCTAAAAATCAATCTGATGGTCATCGGTCCCAAATGCCACGTAGATCATTATTGAAAGCTTTGGCAGGGGTTCCTGTTATTGGTCTTTTGGGATTTGAGATATTAAAGAAAAGAAGTTATGATTTAGGAGCCAGAGAATCCGTGCTAAAAGAGCTCGGATTGGATACAGCTGATTTCTCCGAAATGGATTATGGCGATACCAAAGCTAATAGTGAATTGGTCAGGGTGGGCTTCATTGGTTTCGGTACCCGTGCAACCTCATTGGCGCAAGCTTTAGGTTTTGTGCACCCATGCGATACGAAATTGGGAAAACAGAATGTTATTCTCGGACAAAAGTCATTAAACGTGGCCATAACGGGTATTTGTGATGTGTTTGATTTGCACGCGCAAAATGGCTTGGATACCGCATCAAATGACATATCTGATGGGGGTCGTAAGCTATCGTTGCCTGTTAAACGTTATCAGACGTACCAAGACATGCTTGCAGATAAAGAAATTGATGCGGTGATTATAGCTACTCCGGATCATCATCATGCCCGCATGGCAATTGATGCAGTAAAAGCGGGTAAACATGTTTACTGTGAAAAAAGTGTGGCACTCACCGAGGAGGAATTAAATGAACTTTACCGGACTGTAAAAGAGAGTAAAATAGTCTATCAACTGGGACATCAGATAACCCAAAGTGTTGTTTTTAAAAAGGCGAAAGAAATAATAAAAAGGAACATTCTGGGAAAGATAACTTTGGTTGAAACAACCTCAAACAGAAACAGCGCGAGTGAAGCCTGGATAAGACATTTGGATGCCAATGGAAATCTTAAACCCGGTAGTGAAAAAATGATTGACTGGGAGCAATGGCTCGGAAATGCTCCATATGCACCATTTTCAGTCGACCGATTTTATAACTGGACTAAGTGGTTTGCTTATGATACAGGGATGATTGGGCAACTGTTTACCCATGAGTTTGATGCGGTGAATCAGTTGCTGGGGATAGGAATTCCACATTCAGTAGTATCCTCAGGAGGAATTTATTATTGGAAGAATAACCGAGAGATGCCAGATTCACTTCACTGTGTTTTTGAGTATCCGAATCATGACCTAACGATGGTTTATAGCGGAAATCTCGCTTCCAGCCACAATCGCGGACGAATATTTATGGGGCATGATGCCTCTTTGGAGTTGGGAAGTGATGCTGTTATTCGAGTAGATAGGAACTCAACGCGCTATAGCAAAGGAATCCAATCAGGGGTAATTGATCCTAACTCTCCGATTATTTCCTTTAGTTCCAATGCGCAACAAATTGATGCTGTCTCATCCGCATCCGAAAAATACTATGCAGCCCGGGGATTAACGACAACTGCCATTAATGGACAGAACGTGGATGTTACTCACCTCCATTTAAGAGAATGGCTAAACTGTATTCGAAATGGAGGTATGCCGAGTGCGAATATCGAAATGGCCTATCAAGAAGGTATCGCTTGTATAATGGCGCATAAGTCTTATGTGGAGAAACGAGTTGTCAAATGGGATCCGATTGCTCAAAAAATAATCTAGCAAAAGATATTTGGACATGCAAAGTAAGCAATCCAATCGAAGTGAACCGAAATATCCACAGGAAAGAAAGATAACGTTGAGTTATAAATTCTAAAAATGGTTGTAGGATGTATGCAATAATCGCTTGTCATTGATGAATTGCATTCGTGGCTAAACCTAGCAAACCGCCTATTTCTTTTAAGAGTTACTAATAATGATAAAAAGTGTATAAAATGAAGGTTTTATGTTTGTTTTTGCTATCGTTTACATTAGGCTTTTTTGCCGTTTCCGCAGAAAATATTCGGATCATACCACAGCCGAAGGAGATGGTTGAAACCAATGACAATTTTCTATTAGACTCGCGTCTATTTATCGTTTCTGGAGTCGAGAGCCAAAGTACCGCGTTGATCCTACGGGAATACTTTGCTTGTGAATATGGTTTAAAACTCGAACTAAAATCGTTGGCAACAGAAAAAGAGAAGTGTATCAGATTCACTCTCAAGCGGAATTTGCCCTCCGAAGGATACGAACTAAATGTAAACGCCAATTGCGTTGAAATCAGTGCGTCTGATAACACGGGGTGGTTCTATGCGATTCAAAGCCTGAAACAGCTACTTCCCCCGAATGATGGTGTTTCTGCGGTCAACGATATTTCGATTCCCGGAGTGTCAATCAAAGATTCACCTCGTTTCCCTTGGAGGGCTTTTATGCTTGATGAAAGCCGATATTTTAAAGGCGCGGATCAGGTGAAAATGCTACTTGACGAAATGGCTTCCTTGAAGATGAATATTTTCCACTGGCATTTGGTTGATGATCAGGGGTGGCGTATCGAGATAAAAAAGTATCCGCTTCTGACCGAAATTGGTTCAAAGAGGGAAAGTACGCAAGTGGGACCGCTGAAGTGGGAGAGCCCGATTCAGTCGGGTGAAACGCACGAAGGATATTACACTCAGGATGAAATCAAGGAAATTATTAACTACGCAGCGCAGAGGCATATTACAATCGTTCCTGAGATCGAAATGCCGGGACACTCATCTGCGGCGATCGCATCATACCCTTGGCTGGGGACAGCCAAAGATGAAATTGAGGTGCCAATTCGTTTTGGCGTTGGTACGGACGTATATGATTTGAGCGATCCGAAAGTCTATCAATTTCTTACAGATGTGCTCGATGAGGTAATTGAGTTATTCCCGTCAATGGTAATACACATCGGTGGTGATGAAGTTAAATACGATCATTGGAAGCAATCTTTATCTGTGCAGGCTTACATGAATGAGAATAATCTGGAAACTCCGGCAGACCTGCAAGTCTATTTCACCAATAGTATTTCTCGGTATTTACAGGGAAAAGGGAGAAGAATGATGGGATGGAATGAAATTTTGGGGCATAATCTCCACGAATATCAGGATGAGGCGGATACTCAGGTAAAACAGAAACTGGCCCGTCAAACAGTAATCCACTTTTGGAAGGGAGACGTGGAGCTTATTAGCCAAGCTGCCAGTGAGGGCTATGAAATTGTGAATTCATTGCATTCATACACTTACCTCGATTACGACTATGTCGATATTCCTTTGCAAAAGGCATATTCTTTTAATCCAATTCCTGAAGAGCTGGATTCTCGGTATCATGATAAAGTGATTGGTATGGGATGTCAAATGTGGGGTGAATGGATTCCGACTAACGGGTACATGCATTTTATGGTTTTTCCGCGAATAGCAGCCTATGCTGAAGTTGGATGGACACAAATCGAAAACAAGAACTTTGGGGAATTCGAACGGGCACTGAAAAAAATGAAGATGCATTGGGATAAAATCGGTGTTTATTATGCTCCGGATTCCGTCGTCGGAATTGAATCTGAAGACAATGAAAAGTAACAGTAACACAAATTATTTACTGTTGCCATAATACTATTATTTAGTGTGTCGTGTTCGTGTAATTCGTGCGCCAGTCCTTTTTTTCGCCAGTTAAAAACGCCTCTTTTTCTAGGTCAGTTTTTAGGTCAGTCAATGCTCCCAAAAGACCAAAAGTGACACAATCTGATAACAATATTACACTATTTGCAGTAAAAAAACAACAGTAAAAACAAGGTATAATAGGGGTATAAACGCAAAAAACCGCTGCAAATGCTTGATTTACAGCGGGTTTAAATTTTGTCGGGATACCAGGATTGATTTTGGTATCTGTAAGTCGTTTATTGATAGTTGTATATCGAATATTTCAAGCTGAGAACTCACCGTTTAACTCACCTGAGATTTGACTCGGTTTATTTCATTATGAGTTGAACTCTATTTTCAAAAGTAGTAATATTTAGTGTTAAAGGCAATACACATAGAACAACGTGACATTGTTGTATCTTCGACGAAGCTTGAATTCAAATCCACAATTCCAGTTGTTATTGTACGAAAAATGTGTATAAACTGTTTTTTGTATTCAGTTAGAATTATGATTGGATGGTAGTTACTAATTGTATTTTTTGTAAATTAGTGATAGAAACCAATCATCAACATGCCACTAGAAAGGAACATCAAGCTGAGCTTTGCAACGCATCGGAGCAAGTCCGTTGTTCGGATTGATTTTGCTTACGATGCGGAGCTTGTGGCGATTGTGAAACAGTTTGATCATGCTAGCTGGAGCCAAACATTGGGTTGTTGGTATGTCCCCAAAGAACAATTTGATTTGCACCGGTTTTTTGACGTGTTTCGGGGGAAAGCCTGGTTGGAATATAAGGCGTTAAAGACTCTGTCAGTTAAAAAAGTAGAACCGAGGCCGTCTTTTGATTACAGTTACCGAAAATTAGTGAGCCTCCCCGATGGTTATTTAGAAAAGTTAGCACAAAGACGGTACAGTCCTAGTACTGTTCGAACTTATGAGGCATATTTTAAAGACTACGCCTATCATTTTCGGGAGTATGACCTTGCCCAAATTACGGAAGAAGAAGTAAATGCTTATATTCTTGAACTTGTTCAAAATGGTAGAATTTCGGCCAGCCAACAGAACCAACGCATCAATGCCATTAAGTTCTATTACGAAAAGGTTCTAGATCAAGAACGGATGAGATTTTCGATTGATCGCCCGCGAAAATCGCAGCCGTTACCCCGGGTATTAAGCAAAGACGAAATAAAATTAATCATTGGCAAATCGAACAATTTAAAACATCGATGTATTTTGTCGCTAATTTATTCAGCCGGTTTAAGGCGAGGCGAACTGATTAATCTTAAACTAAGTGATATTCATTCAGACCGCGGACTTATTCGGATTGAGGCAGCCAAGGGGAAAAAAGATCGATACTCCTTATTGTCAGCAGGATTAATAAAGCATCTTAGAGATTATTACAAACAATACCGCCCCCAATATTGGTTATTTGAAGGTCCCGATCCAGGGCAAGCATACAGTGCCTCTAGTATAGCAAAAATTTTAAAAGAGGCATGCAACAAAGCTGGTATACGAAAACACGTAACACCTCACATGCTACGACACTCTTTTGCAACTCACCTGTTGGAGCAAGGTGTTGATTTGCGATATATTCAAGAACTGTTGGGGCATGGGTCATCAAAAACAACTGAAATTTACACTCACGTTTCCAAACAGCATATTGAAGGAATCAAAAACCCACTAGATGAAATTTTCAACGACTCAACATAATAGGTGTTGTTATACTACCGTTTTTGGGGGGATAACAACACCTACGACTTCGAGATAAACAAAATAACAACACCTACGGGTGTATTTATATACTAGTTAGGGCGCATTAACAGACACACTGCAACTATGGAGACAGAGAAAAGATTTAAGACGAAAACTGGATATTGTCATATTTTAGCGGATAAGATTGTTTTAACAAGGGACGGGATTATAGGAAATATTGCAAATGTAACGGTTGGTAATACTATAAATCGGATTTTAATAATTTACGTATTGATTTCGATTGCATTAATCTATTTTGCGATTGAGAATTTTAATAAACATGACGATTTTAGTGCAATATTATTGTTGTTATTTTCCATCTATCTGATTTATGGGATTTTTAATAGTTTGAATAATTCTGCAACACCAGTAATTGAAAGACAATCGATTCAGCATACAAAATTTGTAAAAGGAATTACTGGTTTGACAAGAGCCAGATTTGTAGTGATTTTTACTGATGATAAAGGAAAAACTAAAAAACGCTTGATTATGCTACCTGGTACATTAACTGGAGGTAAATCGGAAACAGATATTGCTTATAATTTAATGAAAGAAGAGAATTTTATTTAAGTCAAATAAATGGAAAGTTTTATACCTGGATACATAGTTGCAATGATTGCGTTTTTTTTCAATCTATTTGCGACTCATTTACGTAATGCAAAATGGTTTACTTACAGACTTCGTTGGCAGATTTCTATTGGTCTTGCAGTAATTGGACTATTCGGATTATTTTTAATAAATGAACTTAATTTTGACAATACAACAGCTAGTATCACATTGATAACTCCATTAATATTTACAGCAATTGACAGATTTTTTATGTTTATTAGTTTTAAGTATCAAAATAGAGACTTTCAATTTAATACCAGCCTAGAATCTTGGTTAAATCAGCATAAACAAAAATTAAGTGTTTGGGATAATATTATTACGGTTGCTGCTTTGTTAATTTTAACAGGATTACTAATAATTTCATTTGTGATTGCAGCTACTATAAATAACGCGCCCTAACAGCCGGTCATAAAACATTGCGCGGATTGTGGTAAATTTGAACAACATAACAATTAATCAACGGCAGCAACGGCTTGGTACGAAAGAGCTTCGAAATGCGCAACGTTTCATACCGGCAAACCGTTGTGCTTCATACTGAAAAAAGACAAAATGACAAGAAGAATTAGCAATCTATCATTTCCACTATTACTTTTTAGCATAGTGACATTGATAATATTGACCATTATTTTCATTTACAAAGGACAATCTGTTTGGACTGGTTTGTGGATAATAATTGTGTTGCTTTTTGTTCTTCGAAATTTTACGACAATTCGGATTGAAGGTGAGAAACTTTCGGTAATTGAATACCATTTGATAAAAACTGATTCGTCAATAATCCATTTGAAAGAGATTGACCAATTTCAAATCACAACTAATAAAAGATTAGTGAGTATTCCTGGTACTGCATCTAGAAGCAAGGCAGACAGATTAATTGAGAATGAAACTTTCGAGTTGGTGGCGCTAGACAAAAACTCGAATATGATTGAAATAGCAAAATCAAGTAGATTCCAGAAAATTAATAGGCTTGCAAATATTATATCAAAGCATTATGATAGACCTGTTCACACAAAGGAAAAGACTTTAGAATCAATAAAAAAAGGATTTTTTAAGGGATTTGACATCTCAGACAATGAAGATACCCTGACTGATAAAAATAAAAAATGAAAGTACGAAAGCACAACACGCGGTATAAGGCATGGCGGGGTTCGGCTCGATTCGACACGGTCGAATCTCGTTTCTGCCCCGTCTCGGTCGGACTGTCAGACTCTCGTCTGACCGCCACGACCTCATACCACCACCGTTGTGCTTCATACTGAAAAAAGACAAAATGACAAGAAGAATTAGCAATCTATCATTTCCACTATTACTTTTTAGCATAGTGACATTAATAATATTGACCATTATTTTCATTTACAAAGGACAATCTGTTTGGACTGGTTTGTGGATAATAATTGTATTGCTTTTTGTTCTTCGAAATTTTACGACAATTCGGATTGACGGTGAGAAACTTTCGGTAATTGAATACCATTTGATAAAAACTGATTCGTCAATAATCCATTTGAAAGAGATTGACCAATTTCAAATCACAACTAATAAAAGATTAGTGAGTATTCCTGGTACTGCATCTAGAAGCAAGGCAGACAGATTAATTGAGAATGAAACTTTCGAGTTGGTGGCGCTAGACAAAAACTCGAATATGATTGAAATAGCAAAATCAAGTAGATTCCAGAAAATTAATAGGCTTGCAAATATTATATCAGAGCATTATGATAGACCTGTTCACACGAAGGAAAAGACTTTAGAATCAATAAAAAAAGGATTTTTTAAGGGATTTGACATCTCAGACAATGAAGATACCCTGACTGATAAAAATAAAAAATGAAAGTACGAAAGCACAACACGCGGTATAAGGCATGGCGGGGTTCGGCTCGATTCGACACGGTCGAATCTCGTTTCTGCCCCGTCTCGGTCGGACTGTCAGACTCTCGTCTGACCACCACGACCTCATACCACCACCGTTACCGCTAATGTTGAAAAAAGCCAAAGCATATTGAGATGAATAAACTCATTAAAACATTGCCAGCAATTCTACTTACGTGTCTGACTTTATTTGGACTCGACAATGAAATAAATGCTCAAACTCAGGCGAAGTTGGAATTAAAGTGGGCAAAGGAAAATTTTAAAGAAAACTATCAAACTCAATTATATCCAAGATTTACTGGAAAGATTATCAAACTTGACAGCAACTCATACAAATTTGACGAAAAGACTCTAATCATTGATAATCCAAGCGATGAATTAAAATATCTTTTAGAGAACGGAATTTTCTATCCAGGCATCATAACTGGGAATATTGATACTGTGACAAAAACAAAACAGGAACTTGATTCTTTATCTGAATCACAAAGGCTTTTTTATAATATGTCTCGAACTGACAGTTTGAGAATATCAGACTTTGAAGAACTAAAGTCCATTGAAAAGTCACCAAAACAAAGACGATTTAAATTCTACTTGTTTAGACTTGGATTCATGAACCCTCAAATTTGCTTTATTGAATTGACTAACGAGAAAGCAAAAAAAGATTTCTCGCTTGGAGAGTTTATAAAAGATTGTAACGTGACATATTTTAAGAAAGGCAGCATTTTATTGTAACATAACAAATGAATAAAACACTAGCGGTAACACAGTACATATTGCAGGGCGGGGTTTGGTGGTACGCCAACTGCGGATTCTCGCATCGCAGTTCCGTGTCCTTCGGACAGGAACGCTCTCCGAAATCCGCCCCGACAACATGTACCAACCGTTACCGCCAATAATGAATAAAATACGATAAACAAACACGAATAAACCAATGAAGAACTGTCCAAATTGCAACGCGGAAATCGAAGATAATTTCGAACTATGTTGGAATTGTAACTACAGCCTGACTGAGCAAGGAATAATTGACATAAAAGATTTAAACGAGAATAAAAAACAAATTGACTGTTTAAGGTGCAATGTGCCTATGTTATTCACTAGAGAATACAAATTTCATGAGGGACCAAAAATTGGAATCTTGGGAAATATATTTGAGGCTTTTGTTAATCGAGAGTCATTTGACTTATATGTGTGCCCCAAATGTGGAAAAGTGGAATTCTTTGCTCCTCTGAATAATAGCGAATATAAATTTGACTAAAACAAGTGTCAGACAAACAGTAATTTGTGTAACGATTCGACAATATAAAGGAACTGAAATTAAAAAATAAAATTACTGGCGGTAACAAATTGTAATATGGCAGGCGGGGGGAGTCTCGGTTTGACAAGTCAAACCAGTGTTGCCACTTCCTGCGGGTCTGACAGGATTTCTCTTCGAAGTCCCGCCCGACCACATAAAAGTGACCGTTAGCAACCATATTGAAATCGAAAATGAGAATGTCTAAAATATTGATATTAGCCTCACTCCTTTTAAGTTTAAACCTCAATGGACAAACCCGAACTATAATAGGACGAGTGATTTCTGAGGATTTAGAACCACTGCCAATGGCTAATATTCAAAACTCCGATAATGTAGTTCTTGGAAAAACTGATATGGATGGTCGATTTATAATTAGCATTCCTCAAGAAACAGAAAGTTTGTTGTTTGGCTATATCGGTATGGAGTGGGCTGAAATTAAATTGAGGAAAGATTGTGATACTGTCGAAGTTGTAATGATGAACTATGTTATTTATGACTTTATGACCTCTCGAAAAATTGATAGACTTCGAAAAGAAAGATATGATAAAATCCCTACTATTCATTCTGATGCTTATTCGAAAGGAATCTTTAAAACAAATGCAATTTGTTATGACAGAGAATTTACACCTGACAAACCTGCCCTTGATAACATTAGTAGAGAATTGAAGGAATTACGAAAAATGAATAAAGAAGACTTCAACGCTTTAAATAAAGGAGACATTGTAAAAATCCCATTTGGAATAGATACAACAGGAAAAAGAATAAGTACTCATTATTCACTTTGTAAAGACTGCACGGAAGAAGATTATGATTACGTAATTACAGGGCAAATTATTAGTAAACAAAAGAGAAAACTAACTCTCAATATTAAAATTACAGAAATGCAGAATTATGATTCCTTGGAATATGAAGGAAAGATTTTAAATGTTGGTAGTGATTTTAAATATGAGATGAAATATTTTAAGGTAATAATTGATAAATAAAAAAATACGGTTGCTAACAAATTGCAAATTGCATTGCGGGTGCAGTGGTGTTCGTTGTCTCTGCTCCTTTCTTGACCGTCATCCCGACGAGTCGGGACTACGCTCTTCAAAATCCGCAACGACAACTTGCAAGTGACCGTTAGCCTTCATTTTAAAAGAAAGAAAAACAGCCACTTAGATGACAGAAAGAGAAATTCGAAAATATATTGACCGACTTAATAACGGAAAAGCAGGTGAATCAATTTTCACTCGACAAATAAGTAAAACTGTTGACGTTGCAAAAGTATGGTCGAAACAACCTAAAATGACAGACAAGGTTACAGGAAACTTTGGTTCTTATCGTTTCTTTTTCATAAGAAATGAAACAAATGAATATGTCGGAGCAGTGCTTGACATGTATGATGATTTACATTGGTATATAGTTCCTAAAAAGAGAAAACAAGGTTATCTGACAACCGCATTAAAAGAATCAATTCTTCCGTATTTGTTTTATGACGAAAGAGAAACTCAAAGAATAACAATTGAAAAAGGTGCAATTGGAGAAACAAATTATATAAACTCTAAAAGCGTAGCTATAAAACTCGGATTTAAGGCAACAAACGAAGCGGAGAGCGAATTTGAATTGAGACAAACCGATTTCAATTGGGACGATGAAAATTTTGAAGAAATCAATTCAGAGATTGACTCAGAAAGATTTGAGCAATTGAGAAAAAGAGCGTTTTATGCCTACAAAACACTTTACAAAATTAGTGACGAGCTTTTAATGACTGTCAACGATGACAAGGAATTAAAAGAAGTCGCAGATGAGGTAAAAAAATATACTTGGAAAATTGAAGACCTTGAATGGGAAAATAAAAAAACGAAAGGCTAACATTTTGCAAATTGCATTGCGGGTGCAGTGGTGTGCGTTGTCTCTGCTCCTTTCTTGACCGTCATGTCCTGTCGGACACTGACGCTCTTCGAAATCCGCAACGACAACTTGCAAGTGACCGTTGTGGGTAATTAAAATGAAGATACTACGATACATACTACTTTTGATTTCTACATCCTTTGTCCTCACCACAAAAGGACAGGATTTTGAATCTGATTGGACTAATTATAAGCTCCCGATTGGTTGGCATATTAACATTGAGAAGAAGATTCAATACTTAACTTATGCTGACCGAGAGATGGTTGGTGTATTGAATTTTATTTATGAGAATGACTCAATAGACCATAAAGTGAGATATATAGTATTCGATTATTCCCATAATGACACAACTTTGACAAAGAATCTATTTCAATTTCTATTGGTACAGTCTTGTCTTGATTTTATCAATACAAATCAGCCCTTTTTTCAAAGTTTTGAAAGAAATGGGTTTTATTACTTTTTAAAACCTTGTCATGGATGTCAACTTAATAAATTTAAGGAATGTCAAGACTTAGCCAATAAGCTTAATAGTTTCTGCAGTTTTAAACTCCAAAAAAACAGTTCGAAAGGTATGAAAATGACTTTAAATTCAATAGCTGAACAAATGCTAAGATTAGCAGAATTTGAATATTCAGAAAGCCAAATTAAATTAAAGTGGTTTGGTAATGAACCAGCTACACTGAATATAATTGAGGAGAATGAAAAAAGACTAGAAATAAAATTACCTGAAGATTACAAGGATTTCTTATTGATTGCAAATGGATTCCATGCCTTCAATACAGTTGAACCAACCTTTCACCCTGTTAACAAGATTGATTATCTAAAAAATATTGACCCAGAATTGATAAAAATCTGGAAGCAGACAGGGAATGTAGAAATCGGAGAAATATTAGAACAAAGTATTATTATTGCGGGAATTGGTGAAGAACAACTATTTTTAATAATTCCACCTGATTCAAAAAACACTAATTGGAGATACTGGAAATTTGCTTCATGGATTCCAGGAGAAGAACCATATAATGATTTAAACCAGTACTTTAATGAGGTTTTAGACTTTATGAAAAATGAAGATTGAAGTAATAACTACCCACAACAATGTATATACAAAATAGGCGAGATAGTAATAAATTCAACGGTTGTAGCCCGTTTCAACATCGTAACGGTTTGATAGGTTTGAAGCCCGCAATCGCCTACTTTGCATATACTCACCGTTATGGGCAACTTTAAATGAATTGAACTATGATTGTTTCTTCTGACAAAGAATACATTGAATCGAAACTTATTAGACAGGGAAAATCGAGTATAAAGAAGGAATTTATTCAATTTGCGAATTGGATGGTTCTAACATATTCTATAAGTCCCCTCAATGTGACATACGAAATAATTGAAGTCACAAAGCGACCTCGAGTCATGATAATTTTGGAACGTGAAAAGGAAAAGAATGCGTTCTATCGGGATATGTACTTCCTCGACAGCGAGAAAGAGAAAACAATAGTTAACTGGTTAAAAACTAATTTAGGGTCTAAACTGGATTTGGACAACCTGTTCATTGTAATTAAAGATTTTGAGAGTATTGCAAAAGACGAAGCCAACAATCTGATTCCAGAATACAGGATTGAGGAATTGATAAAAAACCTTGACATCAATGACTTATGGAAGATATTTAGACTTTGGTATGATACAACATTCTTTTTCTACACAGACAAACAAATAGAAGAATATTCGAAAAAAGGAATTGAGAAATATTTAGCTGACTGCTATTTTGATTTACTTAAAGAGTATGATGAATTTGATTATATCAAAAGAGAAGATTTTAAAATCAAACTTGACAGTAAAGAAAATTTTGACAATAACTATCAAAGTAACTGGTTTTATTACACAAGATGAAAAAGCAGCCCATAACAATTTGCAAATTGCATTGCGGTTGCAGTGGTGTTCGTTGTCTCTGCTCCTTTCTTGACCGTCTTCGTCCTGCGGACGCTGACGCTCTTCGAAATCCGCAACGACAACTTGCAAGTGACCGTTGTGCGTCATGCTAAAAAGAACTGCAAATGATTGAGCCTTATTTTGATATTGAATGGATAATTGAAATGATAAAGGAACAAGAACCTGACAGAGTTGACCTGATTGACCAATTGAAAAAGTCTGAAAGAAAAAAATGGATAAGGCAACCATATATCAGTTTTGTGTCAGGAGAGCGACCAAATCAACCCGGTTCTGAATGGCAAATTGAGGAAAACATAGTCCTCGAACATGAAAAGGAAGGAACTATTGTACTTGATATACTTAAAGACGGAAGAATTGGAGGAATTGAATTTATAAATCAAATTCCTAACTCATGAACCATAATAAACCCAATTACATGGATTTAGGTTTTGCAGATAAAATGGGACCTAAACTGAAAAATGAAGTGGAAAAACAGCTTCTTAATGACTTAAAATTTTACGGGGTGGACAAACCTGACTTAAAATTCGATTGGTCAGAAAGCTGTATTGAAGGGCATGACACAAATGTTCTTGATGGGAAAGTAGAGAATTTTTCTGGTATCTCCGTCTTTGACAACATGGAAAATTTAGTGGCAGAAGGTTGGATGGAATTTATACATAACGAAAACCTTTTTCTTGTTTACTGGGAATTTGTAACTACTTGGAGCGGAGACAAAAAGTTGAATGAAAAGAAAGAAATTGGACTTCCAAATCATATATGGGTGAAATTACCAAACGATTTAAAAATAAAGTATAAAACTAAATGACTAAAAATAAAAGCACGAACGCACAACAAATTGTATATGGCAGGCGGGGGTTTTAGCGGTCTGACAAGTCAGACCTTTCGCCCACTTTCCTGCGGGTCTGACAGGATTTCTCTTCGAAATCCCGTCCGACCACATACAAGTGACCGTTATGCATAATAATGAAAGGACACCCAGGAATAAATAATGGCTGAATTTAAATCATACATTTTTGAGAAGGTTGAGCCTCCAAAGAAGTTTCCTTTAATATGGATAATCGTTGGACTATTAGGGATTATGCTTTTGAATTATGCTTCGGGATTTAACAATTTCTGGATTTACATGATTTGTGCTGTAGGAGTAGGTGTCCTAAATTGGTACAATCGTTACGGAGACTTTAAATATGGAAGAAAGCAAGATTTGAATGGTTTCTTCACAGATGAAATTGTAATCGATGAATCTGGCGTAAAAATTTCAGACAGAAAATATTTTTTAGATGAGATAAAATCTATTCAAATTGTCTATGACAACATCTATGGTTCAAAAGACTGGAATTTCTCAGAAGGGAATTTTAAGAAAAATGGCGAGACGAACAGAATTACCATTCGCCTTTTTGATGACACATTGATAAGCAATTATTTCAAGCTGGTATCAATTGAACATGCCAAGCAATTACTTAATTTGACCAAGACCCTGCAACAGAAAGTAATGATAAAAAATGATTGGAAAATAAATTACAATGCATAACAATTTGTAATATGGCAGGCGGGTGTCATCTCGGTTTGACTTGTCAAACCAGTGTTGCTACTTCCTGCAGGTCTGACATGATTTCTTCCAGAAATCCCGCCCGACCACATACAAGTGACCGTTGTGCTTCATGCAAGAAAGACAGTGCAAACCAATAAACAACTCGGATTTGATATGTAAATTGGTCGAATTTGACCACTTTAGAACAGAATAATTGAAATGCCAGAATTGAGTAACATACAGACTTTTGAAAAACTATCAGGTGAAAATTACAATCCAACACTTGATAAGTTTGCTAATGTTTTAAAGCGAATTGACTTATGGAATAATGAAGTGAAATCTGCATTCGATTCTTTTGAATGGAAAGTAGAAGATAATGGATTTGTGTATTCATCATTAACGGAAACTGGATTTTATAAAACAAAATATTCGGACATTCCAGTTCGACCTCTTTTTATGGTTTATACAAAAGGACTGGACAAGACATTCAGAGACAACTGGATTGTTGCTGACTTATTAATTGAGGCTGAGAGATTACGAGATTTTAGGACTGGAGAATTTAATGCTGAAACATACGGACTTGTAAAATCCCTGACGAAAGAATTAGCGACCGAATTTTGCCAAACAGGGACATATTTCACTGACGAAGCGCAAGACGGTGAAGACTTTGACGGAATTAGAATACCTGACCCAACAAAGCTATGGCAATTTGATTATGCAATTATTCCAAAAGGACTGATTGATTTATATAAAACCAAACCTGATTCTCATGAAATCATAGAAACAAATGATTATTTTGAATCATGGTTTATTAAACGATGGAAAGACAAATAATAAAGCACGAAAGCACAACAATATGTATAAGTAATAGCGGTTTCTGTTGGTATTCGGGCGTTTGTAGCTTTAATCATCCCCGCCAAATCTGCCGAATTGACTATTTAGCTAAGGTGCAGCTTTGGCTACTTTGTAACTTGATACGAAACCGCTTTGAAGTCCGCTACTACTCATACATTTAACGTTGGCGGTAATGCAAAAAATGCCTCGGCAATATGATAGTTCTTTGATAAAATAATCTCGATAAGAGATAAAGGAGCCTAAATTTAAAGATTACTATGACAATTAGTTTTGCTATGTCCATAGTCGGAGTTATTTCTTTCTCTGCAAATACAATATTGCTAATTGATTTAATTTTGATGACTATGAAAGATTCTTTTAATTTAATAGTAGTTGGAGCATTTGCCCTCATGTGGAGATAGGATTAACTCCGATGAATGGCATGGAGACTATTGATTACAGGTAATCTTATTTAGGATTAGGGCAAGAGGGGTTCGATTCCCCTCCTCCACACCAGAAAAAAAATAAAAATTAAATATGGCAAGAGCAGGTAGACCATTAAAAGTAGATTCAGAATTGAGTAATATTGATAGTTATATTGCTCAGAATGATAAAAAAGTGCTTCAGATGTTGATTAATAAATATGGAATCAATGCTTTTGACGAATACAGACGAACAATTCTGATAAATTCTGTTGCCAAAGGGAATTTTGAGATTGCGAAGTTTGCTATAGATAATGGAGCTGATATTGATTTTCAAGACAAATCAGGTTATTCATCTCTTCATTTTTGCGCCTTAAATAAAAATTCAGATTTAACTGATTTATTGATTGTAAAAGGAGCGAATGTAAATATTCGAGATGAACATGGTAATTCACCGATTTGGACTGCGATTTTCAATGCAAAAGGTGATTTTAGTATAGTTCATAAGCTTTATAAAGCAGGCGCTGACATTGAGACAAAAAATAAGCATGGAAAGTCTCCACGTGATTTTGGAGAAACTGTTTATCAGGAGAAATTTGATGAATTATTAAAAGGATAAAAATGCACATACCGCCAACAACGGGTCATAAAACATACCGGTTTCAGTGGGTTTTCAAGCGTTTCCTCCCGCATCGTGGTTTATCACGGGGGATACATTCGCAGCTCCGCAATCCGGTACGTTTCATACCCGCGAACGTTACACACAATTATGAAAGACAAAATTGGACATATAATAATTGGGCTTGTTCTCTTATTGACAATTTCATGTAATCAGAATATTAAAAAAAATGGACAAAGTATTACTTACGAAACAGATTTTAATTCAATAAAAATTGACTCAATAACTTACAGTGAGCAAAATATTAAAATCTACTTTACTGACAGTTCAACATACTTTAACCACATCATTGCTGGACAGGTTGGGCAATATGTTATATATAAATATAAATTGATCGAAAATAAGAACTCCGAAAAGATTTCTCTAATATTTTCAACCCCATTAAGAGATGAAAAAGAAGCTGGTATTTCATTATCAATGAATGATTTTAAAGTCGCGCAGACAAAATTTGAAAATCCCGTTTTTGCCGACTTTGTAAAAGAATTATTCAAGCTAAATAAGAAATATCAAGAATTATACAACAAAGAGAAATCGAGTTTATTAGATAGAATCAACTCTTTTTTTGGTCGTGCTGTCCATGAAAAATATAAAGACAAAATTGGTGATTACGACTATTTCTTTGGTTATGACAGTTATGATGTTTTTATCCAATATTTTAAAGACTGCAAAAGCCAAAACAAATCGGAAGCAACAGAATTTGTGGATATGCTTTCAAATGACACTTTGTATATAAAATCGGAGAGTCAACCAGAATTAGAGAGACTAATCCAAAAATATAGCAAGAAATAACTGTGTGTAACAACGTACATATTGCAGGGCGGGGTTTGGAGGTGCGCCAACTGCGGATTCTCGCATCGCAGTTCCGTGTCCTTCGGACAGGAACGCTCTCCGAAATCCGCCCCGACAACATGTACCAACCGTTAGCGGTAATTTAAAAACAGAACAACATGACCAATTTTAGAATCTTACTTTTATGCTTAGTTGTATTGCAATCCTGTGGTTCACTCGAATCCAAGCAAATAAAAACGGCGAAAAAAGTTCACTATCTTCTTGACGAGGGGAAATCTGAAAATTTAAATAGATTATTAGTAAATGGAAACAGTGCAGGGAGAGATACAGAAAGAATCACGTTTGAATCTAAAATTTATCAGAAAATTATAGATAAATATGGAACGCCCGACTTCTCTCATTGTAATTATATCGTTGACAAAAATGACTTTATCTACCCGTATAAGGTTGATTTTCCAATTTTTATCGGGCAAGATACGGTTGTGAATTACAAGGTTGAGAATAGCGTTTGCTTGAGAGTTTTATTTGGTCCCGAACAAATTAATAATCCTTCAAAAATTGCCGATTACGAAATAGTTATCGATGATGAGGCTTATCCATTTTCTCCCCAAAAGAGAATTCAAGACTCAACTGCTATAGAAGAGTTCCGAGATTCATATTTAAAAAGTCTGGAGAACTACCTTAAATAAAATGAAAAACTACCGCTAACACAGTACATATTGCAGCGCGGGGTTTGGTGGTACGCCAACTGCGGATTCTCGCATCGCAGTTCCGTGTCCTCCGGACAGGAACGCTCTCCGAAATCCGCCCCGACAACATGTACCAACCGTTGGGCACCATTTTGACCAAGAAAATGACAATTGATAAATACATAATAGATTCGAAAAATGACAAATAAGTACAAACAACTTATTTACTTAATAATCTCTTCGGCATTTGGTGCATGGGGGTGCCAGACAGATTCGAATAGAATAAATAAAGAAAACTATAATTTTTCCATCTTATATGAATTTTCAAGTGCTGATTCATTGAGAGAAGATGTGTATAGAGATAAATATTCTATTGATACGTTATACTTATTTATTGAAGAAAACTTTAACAATGACGTGTTAGAGATTTACACTAATGGTAAACCAAACAAACAACTTTCTGTAAAAACAGATTTATCAACTGGACTAGCAGATGTTGTAAAAATTGGGAATGTTGTACATATAAATAATTTAGGTATAGCTATTAATGACAGTCCAGTTGTTAGTTTCGAATTAATTAATAAAAAAATGAATTTGATTGGCCTAGAAAAAAGAGGAAAAGAAATAGAAATATGTTTTTACAAGAAAGTACCTGTTTTTTACTGACAGTTCTACATTTAATTGAATTGATATTTGAATAGAATTTAAAAAAAAACAGTGCCCAACAAATTGCAAATTGCATTGCGGGTGCAGTAGTGTGCTTTGTCTCTGCACCTTTCTTGACCGTCATGTCCTGGCGGACACTGACGCTCTTCGAAATCCGCAACGACAACTTGCAAGTGGCCGTTAGGCTGCATTTGAACGAACCAGAATCATTCGATATTTTTGTGTATGGATTTGAGTAAAATAAAAAATATCATTCAAGGAATTAAAAAATATTATCCTGTATCTGATGAATCAATTCAAAGATTATCAAATTCACTAAGAGAAAATCATTTGCCAAAACATCACTTATTAACTAAAGCAGAGACAAAAGACAATTCAGTTTATTTTATAGAACAAGGATGTGCAAGAACTTATTTTCTAGTTGATGGAAAGGAAGTAACAAATTGGCTTAGTAAGGAAGGTGATATTACATTTTCATCAAGTTCTTTATATCACAGAAAAGCAGGATTGGATTTAGTAGAACTTTTAGAAGATTCAATAATATTTTCTATGCCAATTGATTCTCTAAACGAATTATATAAAACAGACATTGATATTGCCAACTGGTCTCGCACGATTCATCAAGAGGTATTATTAAAAATGCAGAACTTAAGAATTGACCGTTTGACATTAACATCAAAACAACGATATGAAAAGTTTGTAAGCGAAAATCCTGATTTAATAAATCGTATTAATCTTGGTTATATTGCTTCGTATTTGGGTATGACTCAGCAACATCTTAGTGCAATTCGGGCTGAAGGTTAATTTTTAAGATAGATGAAAAAAATGTTGGATTAACCATTCTATTTTTGCATTAAAAGAATTTGAATTATGAAGACTGAATTACAAAAATGTTTAGATGGCGAAATATTCAATACATCTGATGAAGAAATTCAAAAAATAATACATAACGCTAGAAAATTAGCTAAAGACTACAATTCTACAATAAGTACTGATTCAGGGAAACGTCGCAAGATATTAACTGAACTATTTGGGAATATTGGAAACAATGTAAATATTGATACTCCTTTCTATTGTGATTATGGTCGACATATTTCAGTTGGAAATAATGTTATTATAAATATCAACTGTACGTTTGTTGATTGCAATAAAATAGAAATAGGCAATAATGTTTTAATTGCTTCAAATGTTCAGATTTATACAGCAACGCATTCAACCGATGTAAATGAAAGACTTGTTGACAATTGGGATTCAGATTCCAGATTACCTTATTTTAGAACATTTGCACTACCCATAAAAATTGAAAATAATGTATGGATTGGTGGCGGTGTAATAATATTACCTGGAGTTACAATAGGTGAAAATTCTGTTATTGGAGCAGGAAGTGTTGTTACAAAATCAATTCCAGCGAACTCTGTAGCTGTTGGTAATCCTTGTAAAGTAATTCGCAAAATAGATAATAACTAATGGATTTAAAGCAACATTACAATAATCTATATCAAGAATCCATAACAAAATATAAAAATGACAATTATGACCTTGATAAACTAATTGACTCACCTGCTGATAATAGATTTGGAATAACGTTACTGATTAGGCCTCCTCAAAAAATAAAGAATGAAATAGATAATTTTTTATCGAATCTTAAAAAGATAGAACCAAATCAATATTATCATCCCAAATCAGACATACACATTACTGTAATGTCTATAATTTCATGTTATCAGGGATTTGAGTTATCGCAAATTGAAACAAATAATTATGTTGAAATGATTCATCAATGTTTATCAGGTATTCCTTCTTTTTCAATACAATTTAAAGGACTGACAGCATCACCATCTTGTGTAATGGTGCAAGGCTTTTTAATAGATAATACATTAAAACAAATTCGGGATAATTTGAGAACCAATTTCAAAAGCTCAGACTTGCAACATTCTATAGACAAACGCTACGCTATTCAGACTGCTCATTCTACAATATTTCGACTACGGAACAATTTAATTGCAAAGGATAAATTTATTGATTTAATTGAGCAATATAAAAACTATGAATTTGGTACATTTACAGTTGATTCATTGGATTTGGTTTTTAATGATTGGTATCAAAGAGTAGATAAAGTACAAAAGTTATATGAATTTAAATTAAAAACGCAGCCTAACAATGTATATACAAAATAGGCGAGATTGTAGTAAATTCAAGGGTTGTAGTCCGCTTCAAAGTTGTAACGGTTTGATACGATTGAAGCCCGCAATCGCCTACTTTGCATATACTTCCCGTTACCAACCATTTGACGAATGAACATTGAAAAGGACATACAAGCCATAATCGACTATTCTCATCGATTTGCAGAACACATGCTGAATGATGAAAAAGAATTTTATCCATTTGGCGCTAAAATCGGAAATGATGGGAAATTAGTTGCTGTTGGCTACAATAACACTGAAACTGATTTTCCTGAAAGCCAGACAGTGATTGAAGCACTAAAAGAGGAATTTGAGAAAGATTTCGTGAATGGAAAGTTAAGAGCATACGGATTGACTTATGACGTGCGTGTTCAAATAGATGAACAGGGAGATAAATCTGATTCGATTTGCATTGATATAACTCATCAGGAATCAAATGATATTCCACGATATTATTTCACGTATTCTTGGAATGACAATGATGACCTGATATTTGGAGAAAGTTTTGGAATAAAAAAATAAAAACGGTTGGTAACAAGGAACTGAGCTAAAAAGCAAGTCTAGACACATAATTCTCCTATTAAAAAAAGTCTGTTTTTGAGGCGGATTTGTGTTTCGGAAGCCGGGTTTCGGTTTTATCTTCGCTGTTGGGCAAAGCTCCGCTAGACCCCGCCAGTCCGGACTTATTCACTAGATTTATCAGATGGTTTAAGATGGTTGCATTCAGTGGAGGTCGTGTGAACCAACTTTTTTCGGGATAAATGGGTTAATAAATCGGTTAATTCTGTTAGTTTAGCAGGGTAGAATAAATGGACTTAACATGAAGATTCTATACCGTACCAAGGAAGAAGCAAACGAGGAACAGGAAAAAGCTTTTCTGGCTTTATCTCCGGAAGAAAGGTTTTTGTCCTTCCTAAGCCTTAGTCGGAAGATCTTAAAATTGCCGGTTAACAGAACAAATAAGAAACAATCCCATTCTTCAGACTTCGTAATTCATTTGTATGATGCAAAATAACTGGGATGAAAAAATTTCAACCTTTATCCAGTTGGCAAGTAAGCATAAGGTTCAAATGATAATGGTTGGCGGTGGAGCGGTCAATTTTCATGGTTATCAAAGGCACTCCGCAGACGTTGATTTTTGGATAAGTACGAAGGATGAAAATCTCAAGAATCTGCTTTTGGTTTTCAAGGAAATGGGCTACGAGATTGACGATTTTCCGAAAGAGGTAAAAGAAAAAAGACAGAACATATCCGTCCAGTTTTCACCAACTGATTTAGACTTGGAGCTTATCACTAATTTTTCAATAAACAAGTCTTTCGAGCAAGCTTTTAAAGATAGTGTTGTTGCCTGTATAGAGGGCACGGAGGTCCAAAAGTGGAATGTATTGTCTTATGAGGATCTTATTACAAGTAAGATTAAAGCAGGGCGGCCGAAAGATTTTTTAGATATTCAACAGTTGAATAGTATTCGAAATAGATCGGAGCATAAAGGATTCCGGCGATGATTAAGGTTTTATTAGGCCTATCAACAAAGCTAAACGCGTATTTGATACCTGCTGCGTTTTTTGAACAGGATTGCTTCGGGGCATTTGTCGTATTGGAGGTCCGGAAGCTTTAAGAAAGCTTTTAAATGAAGGGAAAATGACTATTTATCTTTCAGCAGCTTTTCTAATCGTTCCATCATCTCATCTTTTTCTTTCAGCATCCGCTCATAAAGAGCAATCTTTTCTTCGTGAAGCTTGATGATTTGCTCAACTGGATTGACAGTTGGATAGTAGCTAAATAAAGAATTTCCTGTAGCGTTGTCATGATTGTTCACGATGTTGGAAATGATATTTATAGCCTTTTCTTCGTCAAAATTCTGAAAGGCTTCTACCGGGATTTTCAAAGTACTGGAGATCTGTTGCAAAAGGGGCAGTTCAATGGTCTCTTTCTGTTCCAAGAGCGAGATCTTCTTTTGATTCCATCCTTCGCCAAGTTCGTAAGCAAGCGCAT
Organism: Mangrovibacterium diazotrophicum; assembly: GCF_003610535.1. Classification (NCBI taxonomy): domain Bacteria; kingdom Pseudomonadati; phylum Bacteroidota; class Bacteroidia; order Marinilabiliales; family Prolixibacteraceae; genus Mangrovibacterium; species Mangrovibacterium diazotrophicum. Next base: position 133,571 of record NZ_RAPN01000004.1, read on the forward strand.
CTTGTTTTATTCCCAGCATCTCACGAAACCTTTTCACATTGCGACCTTCATGTACTTTACTTTCCATATTACCTTGATATTTTCAACTATCTCAAAGATAAAACAATTTTGGTTAACTAAAAGATGGAGGTGGCTAATAGGATCGGTAAAATATACCTAACATCTGAATGACTTGATTCGCTCCTGATTCTAGGATTCTAAGCAATTCTTGGGTGAATTCAGATTCATAATCTGCGTAGGTTCTGTCGTTGGATGAGATATTTTATCCTCATGCAGAATTGATTATGCTCATGTACTATCTGAAATTAGTGTTGTACCCTTAAAATGATCGACACATGAGAACAATATTAAATTTGGATATCCCGAAACTGGAGAACAAAGCTATCAGTGAAAAACTGCAGCAGTTAACCCGTGAGTTTCAGATTGCTTATATCTTCTATCATCAGGAGAGCGAGCTAACACCTGAACATCTTATCATTGTAACATCAGAACTTAAGGACGTTCAAACAATAAGATCCCGAAAATGGATTCGAAACAGTCGGGAGAATAGTAATTGTCTATTTCATGTTATTTTCAGAGGGAAGATGGAATTCGAATACAAAATGGGTAATCCTTTTATTGCTTCCTGTTGCCATAGATCCGGCGTTATTTACCGGTCTCAACTGATCGAAGAATGTCCAAATGCGGATTGGTCATCCTATAAAAAGAAATTCAAGCGAAACCAGGAGAGCTATTATCACGATCGCGATACGTTGCTTGCAGAGGCTAATGGCTTTGGTCGGCACGATTCATTAACCGGAGTATTTCTAACTTACCTTTCTATCTTTCTACATGCTGTTCGTCACCTGGAGATGCTTTACATAGGATGCAATTTTGAAAAAGTGAATCTACACGAACGGATAAAACAACTAACCGGGTACATACCGGAAATTGAAGGACTATTTGTCAAAAAAAATGGGAGAGAGTACTACCTGGTTTCAGAGCTGGAGCGAGCAAAAGAAACAGGCGAAAATGGTGACGAAACACGGCTTAATGAGAATCTTCAGGAGAGTATTATTGAGACAGAGCTAAAAATGAATGAGTTGGTAGCAGTTCGATTTGCGGCACTTAAAAAGAAGATCAAAGCCTTTGGGAAAGTGAAGACCGACAACAAAGAAAGTTGCGCTTCGCCAATCGAGCAAGAGCTATCAGAGATTGTAGTAACAATTAGAAAGACAAAGGAGGTTGAAGAGATCTATTTTTTTGACCGGCTAGATAGTTATCGACGGACAACTTACTTCATACTGCTAATTGGGGAAGGGCTTGGCACGGAAAACCTGGGGCGGTTACAACAAACTGCGACCGCAAAGCTGGGGGATAAGTTTGACCTGGTTTTGATCGGTCATAGTCGTATTTGGATTCAAACAAACCTGTTTGCCTATCAATCCTTCTTCCGGGAAATAATGCGACCGGAGAACCTTCTGTTTTCATCACACTCCAACCTTCTTCATTGGGAACATAGACATACGCCTGAATACCCGGACCTGGAATATTACTACAGCTCTGCAGCTAAGATGACGTCCCAGTATTTTACGCTTCGAAAGAACTCAGCACAGGACAATATGGAAGGGCTGGAAGACCTGTTTGGCAAATCGATGCTTAGAATCTTTCGAACCTTTGTTTTTGCAAGACTCAGCTATCTGCCCAATTACTTATCAGCCGGAAGTCTGTGGAAGCTATGTCTGTATGCTGAACCGAGACTCGAGAAAATGGAGTTTCTTTTTGAAAAACTCGGCGGAGATAGGTTCTTTCAAATTTTAGCGCACATCAACCGGTTTCATCATGATATCTCCCGAATGACAGAAGAGAAATTGGAGTTGATGGACGAGATTCTAATGATTCTTAATCTCGAGTTAAAATCTGTTTGTCAAAGGAAAGCGATAGGATAGGGCATACTCAGATTAAGTTGTTCTATCTTTGGGTGTTCGAGCTTACTTTGTCGGTATCGAAAATGATTCTGGTAGGGGATATCGGTAAATTAAAAAAATTCAATTCACCTTTATCTGTTGTGATGAGGGCAGCGACAATAACGGTGATAACGCTGCTGGTATTTAGGTGGATAGGACCTCTTGAGTATTACAAGGCCAGAGGATTGAATTAATGGGTGAATCTCCTGGATGTGGATTGATTAATGTTCGTGGTCTAATACAAACCTTTCTAAGCTTTTAGTTGAAAGGGGGCGGGATTTTGAGGAATTAAATAGACCTTTGACGTCGGTTTGTTAATGATCATCCTACTTTTGATGTGTGCCGCAATAAAATAGCCGTTTTTTTTTTTTTCGAGACAGGTGACGGAATGCCTGTAAATACGACACTTAGTACTGAAGTTGATGGTAACGGAGATGTGTCAACTAAAGGGGAGGTAAGTGTTGGAGTCGACAACGAGAATGTGAGCGCAAAGGCTTATATTTCAGTTTCTTCTTCCACTGAAAGTAGCGGAGAGAAAACAAACGAAGCAGCAATTGGATTGGCTGTGGAAATCCCAATTGCAAAAGACGGAAAGACTACTTATTCTGTTGGTACAGTGAAAGAAGCAGTAATTAATTTTTAATAATATGAAATTAAAATATTTTGCCATTCTGATTTTAGTTGTTGTTGGTTGTAAAAATCAAATTATTACATTAAATAATATAGTGATAAATAATGGACAGGTTGTTGTAATCAATGACTCAACGAATATTGAGTTAGATAAAATTTTCAACGGTGAATTTATCTATAAAATTGATGGAAATTTATGTAAGAAAGGATATTATTCACATCGAAAGGCAGTTGGAAAATGGAGATATAATGTATCACCCAATAGAGAAATAGAAATTAACTGGAACAAAGATGTTTTTAGTTCATCTAATTTGAATATTGTTTATCCTGAAGCTTGGAATCCAGTCGAGGTCAAAGACAGTAATAGGATAGTGACTTTTGATTTACAACCACGCGTTGAGAAGGAAGCATTAACTGAAGATTACTTTACGGTAATGAAGCATAGTTTAACTAAAGAAAATGCTCTTGCAAACTATAATGGTAGATATAAAAGTACCGTTGTTGAAAACTGGATTGTTTTAGGAGTAGACTCATTTTTGATAAAGATAGACGAAAAGAAGTATTTATTCAATCGATTTGTTTTAGATGTTAACGGCTACTCACTCTACGTGTACAATTTGAACACTACTATATCAAATGATATTATTGATGTTACTATGGTCGTAAAAAATGAGGATGCATCTTGGAATCAACTTTTGTTTTTTGAAACAATGAGGAATATCGACATAGATCAAATTGAATTGTTACCCAAGGAAGGTATTATCGAGATAATTCCTCTTGGTGATAGTCAACGGTATTAAAGAAAAATCCAACTAGTGATAGTCTTTTTGCATAACCAGAGTTGGGGTTTGCACACAAGGAGTATGTTGAATCTTATCAACCCGATTTTCAATCAAATAAAAAAAAACGTTGAAAATAGTAGTCGGGCGAAGTGTGCGACTATGATACGTTGGTGGAAAATAGAAGAGAGGGTATTAATCTATGCTGGCTCCTCCACTGTAGGAACTGGAAGATGGGTGATATGGGAACGGATGGGCTCCCTATAGCTGCTGAACTTTCCGGTTTCCGTAAAACTCCTTTTTAAAGGTTTCGTTGGGATTTCCACTGCTCACGCTGATCTTTGATCAGTGCGCAATTCGATAGACTTGAAATGCAACCGTAAATTTAAAACCAAATAGAAAGCAAGCCCGGCCCATAGGTCGGGCTTATTGTTTTATTGTTTAAAAGCTTGCTTGGCTTGGAAGGCCTGTTTAGCAAGTCCGTGCTTAGAATTCTCTGGACTTTTGTTTACACAAGACTAAGCTATCTGCCCAATTACCTTCCTGCCCTAAGTTTTTGGAAGCTTTGTGTCTACGCTGAACCAAAACTAGAGAAGATGGAATTCCTTTTTGAAAAGTTAGGAGGAGAAAAGTTCTTTCAACTGGTCGCGCACAACAACCGGTTCCATCATGATATTTCCCGATTGACAGAAGAGAAATTGGCGATATTGGACGAGATTCTGGAGACACTTCAGCTCGAGTTGAGCGCTGTTTGCCAGAGAAAAGTAAAATATTAAGACAGACGAGCTTGTATCTGAACTACTGGCGGTACCGGAAGTGATACTGCTGCTGATACTGGTACTTCCTGGAATAGCGGAAATGATACTTCAAGAAATACAGCAACAGATACAGCAAACAATACCGGTACTTCCGGCTGTCTCGAAAATGATACGGCAGGAAATACTGCTGGTGATACCGGTATCATAAGTGGTCGCAGAACTGATACCGCAGGTGATACCGGAGACGGAAAAATTCACCTTGCCTGTATCAATAGTGATATTGGAAGTGATACAGCAAGTGATACACTCTTTATAAACAGAATAAACAGATATAAACAAGAAGAAAAAGAAAATCTGAAAAGAAAAAGAAGGATTTGAAAGAAGCCTTCGGGTAGGGGCGTTTCTTCTGAAAGTCCGATTGATTTTCCTCGGGGCTAATTGGGAGACATTGGAGACGGAGTTTTTTTGAGATTCTCCTGCGGCCCTATGCCTTCCCTTTCAGTCCGGCATAAAGCCTCGGCGACAAAGGCGGGATGTTTGGTTTCGCTATCGCTGCACCAACACCCCACCTGTTTTTTTTTCGAACCACGGAGATGGTTGTTTCCGTCAAAGACCAAAAAGAAAAGTCAATTTAGCCGCCTGGGAATTTGAAAAATCAAGGTCGGGGGCGAGTGTTCAGCCGTTTGTTTTTGTCAGTTGTATTTGATGCGATTTAATTTGATCTGAGCAGAACAACCTTGCTTTTTCAACCAGGCAGCATTTTTTTTGCCTTTCTTTTTCTTTTTTTGACTGTTTTTTCTTCTTCTTTTGAAAAATGGATGTCATTTCAATTGATTCATATTGAGTTGTTTTGACTCTTTTGTTTTTGTTCTTTTCGACCTAGCTTTACAAGAGAGAATACCAATCAGAGCGAAGGGGCTTAGCAAGTTTATGGTTTGGTCATACCAAAACCGGAAAGTCCATCCCGCTGGTCTAAAACGAGAACAAAGCCATGAGTGAAACAACAAGAACAGGACGCCCCCACAAGCAAAAATCGGAAAAGAGAACTTACCGGATTAACGTCAAGCTGAATACAGGTGAGTACTACCAGTTGAAAGGAAAAGCACGCAGCGCCGGGATGAACCTGAGTGAATTTGTTCGCCAGGCAGTTGGGACGGTTGAAGTCAAAGAGCGAGTTAGTCCCGATCTGAATATCCAAATCCGGAAACTAACCGGGATGGCCAATAACCTGAACCAGATTGCCAAAAAAGCAAATGCAGGAGGTTACCATGGCGCCAGGGGAGAATACCTGCAACTGGCCGAAGGAATTGATAAGCTTCTAAGCCAGATCACTCATGATTGCTAAGATTGTCAAAGGGCAAGATTTCAGCGGGGTGGTCAACTACGTGCTGAATCCTGAAAAGCAGGCAGAGCTTCTGCAAATTGAAGGACTACGAACCAAGGACCATCAGAGCATCATCGAGAGCTTTCGGATCCAGGCCGGGATGAACAGTCGAATCAAGAGTCCGGTAGGGCATATCTCCCTTGATTTCTCCCCGAAAGATAAACCCACTTTGACCAGCGAAAGAATGCAAGAGATCGCGGACGCTTATAGGAAAGCCATGGAGATTGAAAACACGCAGTACCTTTTGGTCAGACATTACGACAAAGAACATCCCCATGTTCACCTTGTGTTTAACCGGGTTGATGATGAAGGAAAGACAATTTCGGATAAGAATGATCGCTACCGGAGTGAGAAGATTTGCAAGGAATTGACTCATCAGTTTGGTCTTTATTTCGCAAAGGGAAAAGAACAGGTCAACTCGCACCGGTTAAAGGAGCCGGATAAAACGAAGTACAGGATTTATGAAGCGTTGAAGATAAGTCTGCCGGGATGCAAAAACTGGGATGAGCTAATCGATAAGCTTAAAGATGTTCAAATCACTGTTGAATTCAAATTCAGGGGAAAGACATCAGAAGTCCAGGGAGTGACTTTTGCGATGAACGGATACAGCTTCAGCGGATCAAAGGTGGATCGCCAATTCAGCTTTTCAATGATTACAGCTCAAATGGAAAGCAACCGAAAAATTGAGCTGCAAAACCAAAGAGGTCAAGTGCAACATGGAGGGAACCAGACAGATGTGCCCGGTAACTATTTAACAAGTTTAATTCGAGCCATAGACAAGCAGAATGAGTGTGAGAGAAGAAAGGAGCGTCAAATCGTTCCTAAGAAAGCCAAGCGCAGAAAAGGACCGACAATGTAAAACGAGAAACTTGAAAGCAGAAGAGACGAAATGACAACGAATGCGACAATAAATGAAATGTTTGAGGAGCTGAAAGAGAAGCTCCAAAAAATAGATGAAAAGATAAGCCATCCGGGAGCGAACGGCTTTACTGAAGATGATGAAAAAGTAAACCAGCTCAGACAAAGTCGACAGGTCCTTGAACGTATTTTGCAGCGAATAAGCGAGCACCTGAAGATGATAAAGGAAGATAAAAGCGCTTCCGGCTCAACGTTAAAGCAGATGGAGATAAGGTTGGAGCAGAAGTTGGACAACTTCATAAAAGCAGAACAGCAACAATCGAAATTGAAGATCAGGCGTAGATCGGTTATTCATTTGCTGCTTTTTCTCCTGTTCTTTATGATAGTCTCAATTGCGATTAATTTTTACCAGGCAGAACGAATCAGTAGGCTAAGAGAGAATATCCGGATGCACGGGATCACTCAGACAAATCAGGGAGCCAAACCGGGATGAACACAGAAAACGAAACAGCTTTTTTATGACGGTGTGTTAGAATAGCCAACTCTGTTTTCAGGAGCGTTGATGAAAGTGTCAATTACTATTTGAAGTAGAGGCACCCATTCCACTCAAATCCACCGAAAGTTATTGATCGCTCCCCGGAACAGGCAAGGGTATATGAACTCCGCTAGCGCGTTTCCCTTGCCTTTATCCGTGCCAGCTCAATGGTACTAAACTCAGATTTGAGTTTAACCGGCGAGCCAGTAGCCAACACAAAACCCAAGGGCATGGGTAAATAGAATGAATAGAAATACGATTTTTACAAGTAAGATCGCAGAAATTAAAATCAGTTATTCTCACCGCGTCGATCCAAAACAGCAGTTGCAAATTACTTCGTCAGGAGATGTTTATTCTGCAGTTGTTGATGGATGGCCTGATCTAGATTACCGGGAAAGTTTTGCAGTGCTGTATCTCTCGCGAGCCAATCGTCTTCTGGGTTTAAATTGGATTTCCCAGGGCGGTTGTGCAGGGACTGTTGTTGATGTAAAGATTGTTCTCCAGGGAGCTTTAAAAGCAAATGCAAGTGCTATCATTTGTGTCCATAATCATCCTTCCGCAAACTTAAAATCAAGCCAGGAAGACCGGAAGATAACTTCCAAACTCAAAGAAGCCTGTAAAGTGATTGATATCTTATTTCTCGATCACTTGATTATTTCATCCTTTGAATATTATAGCATGGCAGACAATGGAGAGATATAAGAAAAGCCCAAATCGGGCTTTTTTTGTTCGTTTAGCGGCGGAAAGTATTTCTCTGTCTTAGGGGGCTGTCAATTTGTATTCCGGATGATTTTTATTTCGAACTGTCTTGGAAGACCTGTCAAATAGATAACGAAAATGTGTCAGCTTGTTATTTGTTCTCCATAAGTCTTTGTCCTAACAGTCCCATATCTTCCGAGATCTTATGGTCTAAAATCTTCGCATAGATTTGCGTTGTTTTTAAAGAAGTATGTCCCATTACTTTCGAGACCGTTTCAATAGGTACACCATTATTCAGGGTAACAGTCGTGGCAAAGGTGTGACGAGCAATATGGAAAGTTAGGTTCTTGTTGATATTGCATAGATCTGCAATCTCCTTAAGATAGCTGTTCACTTTTTGGTTGGAGATTAAGGGAAACACTTTACCCCGGGTTAGGGCTTTGGGATGGTCCTGGTACTTTCGGATGATTTCCAGTGCCTTCGGCAGCAGTGGTATTTTTAGAGAGGTGTCTGTTTTCTGCCGTTTTGATATAATCCATTTATTCCCGTCCATACCTACCTGTATTTCGTGTGGACATAGATTGCTGGCGTCTGTATAGGATAAGCCAGTGTAGCAACCGAATATAAACATGTCCTGTACCTGACGCAGGCGCTCAATTTTGAACGTTTTGTTTTCAATCGCTTGTAATTCCTTTTCTGAGAGGAAGCCTCGTTCTGATCGTTTGAATTTTAGTTTATAGTTCTCAAACGGGTTTTGCTTTAGCCATCCCAGCTTGATGCCCCAGGAGGTCATTTTGCGGAATCGCTCCATGTGTTTCATCACCCCGTTGTTGTCCAGCGGTCGTTGGTGATCCATTGGTTGGAAATCCCGAAGGAAGAACTCAAAATCGGTGACAAATTTGAAGTTTAACTTGATCAGGTCTACATCGCTTTTACGGAATTGCTTTTTGACAAAGCGTTCCAGGTAGCGTTTTGTCGTGAAATAGTTTTTCAGAGTGCCGGGGGCCAGTGTTGTGGCTTGGGTCGTGTTATGGTACTCGACCAGTTCCAATAATGAATGTGAATCGATTGATTCTCCAAGGAAGAGAGATTTGATTTTATCCGGGGTTATGTCCTCTTTATTAATTTGGAGTTCCCGATAAGCATCTGTGATCTGGGAACGAATAAGTTCCAGGTAGCTGTTGAACTTTCTGGCTTCTGCTCCATTGCCTTTTAAAACACCTTTTGAAAGGTTCCAATCGTTGACGAGGGCAGTCTTTTTCAACGATATTTCAATTCTTTTCGTGTTAACGGTGATTCTTGCGTAGACCAGCCCGCTTTCTTTGTCGTTCTTTAAAGTTCTTAAAATGAATCGAATGCCGAATGTGTGAGTTGTTTTCATAGTCAAATAATTTTTAAAATGATTTGAATTGTTTTTGGAGCAACTCATTGTGTAAATAGTCAAAAAGACTCACCGGAATAAGTCAAAACGGAGCAAATTATACGGAAATAATTACAAAAATAGAGCTTTGTAATTCATTGTATATTCGGTGATTAGGTGCTTCTGGTGAGTTCAAAGGTAAACTAAATTTGAACTCACCGTTTAACTCACCAGAAACTTGATATTATTTGATATAAACTGACTATGCTAAAAACAAAAAAGCCTGTAAATCATATGACTTACAGGCTTTTAGTTTTCTTTAGTTTACTAATCTGTCGGGATACCAGGATTCGAACCTGGGACCCCCTGCTCCCAAAGCAGGTGCGCTAGCCGGACTGCGCTACATCCCGATTTTATTTTAACGCGGAGAGAGGGGGATTCGAACCCCCGGTACGGTTACCCGTACGGCAGTTTAGCAAACTGCTGGTTTCAGCCACTCACCCATCTCTCCGTTGAAGCAGCTAATCTCTCGCTATCTTTTCTCAATATGTTTGGCTACTGTCTCTGTAGCTCCTCTGAACGTGCGTGCAAATATAGAACTACTTTTTACTTCTGCAAAACAATTAATGCAAAAAAATAGCTCTTTTTTTGAATGTTTTTGGTGATGTGCTGAGTTTCAGAATGAAAGGTGTAAAAAGAATTTTCAAGGCATTTCTACGCCAAAAAATGGGGAAGGTTTTGCGCTGAAAGCCGCGGCCTGTCAGATGTTGTTCTAAATCAATTACATATTATTCCGATGTTGTAAAAACAGCGATTTTGCTTGGAGTAAATGGCTTTTGCTTCTATCTTTGAATTCAGAAAACGTTCTAAACAAAGATATTTCCGCATTAATTCACAATTGGCAAATTCAACAGTTTACATTAAACCGAGAAAGCTTTTGGAATGTAAAGACAGGCCTTGTAGTCCCGATAAATATCGGGGTGAGTAGTTTACTACCGGTGGAAGTCTGAGCGTTTCGGCACTCAAATCCTGTTATTCAGGGATTTTGCGCAATCGAATTGGTGCGGATTTTTTTATTTCCGTTTTCGAATTCGCGACTGGGCCAGGTAAAAAAGAAGCAGAAGGCTGGCTGTAAAAGCCGAAATACGCCCCAAGTAATCACCATACTGCACATAGAAAGTTAATTTTTGATTGGACTGGATCTGTCCACGGATCCCGGTTTCCCGACACCAGGCTGTTTTCTCCGTTATATCTCCACGTTGATTAATAAGTGCTGATAAACCCGTATTTGCTGATCGGGCAACGCTTCTTCGTGTTTCTATGGCGCGGATTCGGGCCACATCCAAATGCTGGCGATAACCCGATGATCGCTGCAGCCAGCCATCGTTTGTAATAATAAGAAGGAAATCGGCTCCTTTTCGGATAAATTCAGTTAGATACTGGCCAAACATCGACTCGAAGCAAATGACCGGAGCAACGGTGTAATCCGAGTGAAAAACGGAAGGCTCGGATTGTGAGCCCAAACTTCCGGCAGTTCCGCCAAGATCGAGGCTGTGGTTTTTCATGAAATTCAGGTAATGCTGAAAAGGCATCTTTTCAACTCCTGCAACCAAGATGCTTTTGTGGTAGACCTGAACGCCGAAACTATCAATTTGAAGCGCAGAGTTATAAAGCATGTACCATTGGTTTTGTAGCTCATCGTAACGAGCGGCATCGGGTAGGGGAGCACCAGCTTCACAATTTTTTCGGGTCATGGCGCCCAGGATAAACTTGAGGTTTTGTTGATGCCTTGCTCTTGCCATGAACGGTTTGATAAAGGGATTGTCCTTCCAGCTACTATCTTCAGAAATTTCAGGTAGGCAGGTTTCGGGGCCTACTACAAATTCTGTTTGTGGCGTAACCAGTGAGTCGCTTAAATGTAACAGACGATCGAGCTGCTGTTCGGGCGAAAGTCCGGAAAACTTCTCCGTAAACGGATCAACATTGGGCTGAAGCAAGACGAACTCCACCTTCTTACCTCCTTCGTTGTAATTATTATATAGGTTTAGTGACCAGAAAACAGGGATGAACACGACCAGCAGCCACATTGTTAGCCTGCCAATGACAGCGATTCCATTTCGGGATTTCAGTTTCTTCCAAATTGAAAAGACCAAAAGATTGGATATTAGGATCCACAAGGTTCCGCCTAGCATTCCGCTATACTCGTACCATTGTATTATCTTGTTTTGGCTGGCCAAACCGTTTCCCAGGCACAGCCACGGCCATTCAATTTCCCAGCGATGATGAAAATATTCGAAACTAAGCCAGCCCGAGATCAAAATGAGGTAGCCCAGTGTTTTCCCGAACTTCTGTTTCATTCGGTGAAAGATCCACCAAACGAAGGCCATGCACATGGCATTCATGATTGAGAGAAACAGGAAGCCCCAGACTGTAATTTTTACAACCCACCAAATGGTAAACAGGTGCCAGAGCCAAAAGCCGAGAAACGAGTAGTTAAATATGAGGTAAGGATTGTCCGGTACTTTTGCCGACAATTCGTCTTCGAGCAGCAGAACGGGGAACAAAGCAACCAACAGAATCCAGGCCGGAAGCCAGCCCAGCCAGGGCAGACTTAGCAGGAATGCGGCAGAGAAAGCATAAAGACTATACTTTAAGCCTTGTTTCATACGTGATTGTATGTTGATTGACTAAGAGCGAGTGGTGATCCGCTTCCTGATTTATCGAATATCAAATCGATTCGCCCTAACACTAATCCGCGGTATCCAACCTGATTGATTCGTACCTGGTTGCCAAGCGCATTCTTCAGTTCGATTGGTTTTTCGAGGAAGGTGTGTGTGTGCCCTCCTAAAATCAGGTCGGTGTAGCTGGTTTTGGGTGCAAGTGTCATATCCGATATTTTGTCGTTTTTGTATTGCAGTCCCAGGTGAGAGAGACAGACAACAAGGTCGCATTGCTTCTCCAGTTTCAGGTAGGATTCCATTTCAAGCGCTGTCTCCACCGGATCGTTGTATACGGTTCCTTCGTAGTTCTTTTTATTGACAATGCCCTTCAATTCAATACCCAAACCGTACACCCCGATTTTGATCCCGCTTTTCCGAAAAACAACGAAGCGGTTGAAACGGTCGTAGAGCTTGGTTTGCGAGAAGTCGTAATTGCTGTTTACAAAGGGGAATTTGGCGTAGTCGAGTGCCCGGTTCAACGCATCTAGCCCGTTGTCGAACTCATGATTTCCTAAAGTAGAGGCATCGTATCCCATTTCCGACATCACTTTCAGAATCAATTCGCCTTTGTAAAAGTTAAAATAAGGCGTTCCCTGGAAGCTGTCGCCGGAATCGAGTAGCAGCACATTTTCTTCCTGGCTTCTGATTTGGTTGATGAAACCTGAAAGACGCGCCAATCCACCGCGGCCTGCATAGTTGGGATCATCTGCCGAAACCGGATCGATTTGGCAGTGAACGTCGTTCGTATGCAGAATGGTCAGTTTCAGTAAGTCGTTTTTCGCCAAAGCCAATTCGGGCAAGTTGGTCAATGCCAATCCAGCAGAGGCAGCGGTTAGTCGTTTCAAAAATTTGCGTCTGTTACTCATACATAATCCTCCCGTCCAGTTTTGGTGAAATGGTTCTCCCTGCGTCGTATTCGTTTTGCATGTGTTCAATAAAACAATCCCGAAGTTTGATTCCGGTATTAATAATGGTCTCCCGGTTTTGAAACATGGTCATATCGTCTCCTCCGTTGGCTACGTAATCGATTGTTACCAGCCAGTAATTAATTCCTCTGTTCACCGGTTTATTGTTGATCTCGAAGGTTTCCACTTTTCCATCTTTAATGGTTAGTTTCATACCCGCCACGCAGTCTCCTTCGTTTTCAGCAATCTTATCGGCCATCTTCCAAAGATCTTCTCCTTTCAGTTTCAGAATAACAATTTCATTCTCAAACGGCATCATTTCAAAAATTTTACCAACAGTTATTTTGCCCTTCGGAAGGTTGATGCGAATGCTGCCGTAATTTAAGAAAGCGGCGTCCGGAATAGGGCGTCCGGGATACCTTGAAGCGAACATCTGTCCTTCGTGTAAGATTAAGTCCGACAGGTAGTTGGTAAGTAAACTTTCGGGTTTCTTCTTGATCAGCTCAACGCTACTTTCTGCGATCACTTCATGCATTTCGCGGTCAAGTTCAGCTGAATAGGGCTGTACGAAATTCACAATTGACGAGTCGATCGTTGAAATGTTTTGATAATTTGGAATATTATCAGCTTTGAAATCATGTACAATCAGTTTAGTTTTACAGGACAATAAGACTGATAAAGCGGCAATTAGGAGAACTATTTTACGCATCTGGTTTTATCGATTTCGAAAAAATTGAATAATTGTAAACTGAATCCGAAAAATCAGGGAATTTTTTAAACTTTCCAATTATTCCCGTGGTTTTTACTGAAACAAACGAATGCATGAAAGAGTTAAAGTTAGAGTTTTCTGTTAACCAACTAACCAAGATAGTTGCAATTATTTTATTCAATCTAGTTTCACTTCCCCACCTGCATGCGCAGGATTACCCGACAGTAAAAGCCCAAAAAGGCGACGGTATCTACACGATTCTGAGACGAAATGGCCTTTCGCCGGGCGAATACATGAATGAGTTTCTTGAATTGAACAAGGGCAAAATTGGAAAGGACAATTCTGTTTTTGTTGGGCAAACCTACAAGCTACCGATTGTAAAAGGAGAGGAGAGTGCTCCGGCTCCGACGTCAACTACCGAAGTGAAAGCTACATCGTCTTCAGGCGGCAAATCAATGCGTAACAGTTTATATGGTGATAAGTACGAAAATTTCAAATTGGTAGATTCCAGTTTGAAAGGTGCCATATTCTACTTGGTGAGCGGGCATGGCGGGCCCGACCCGGGCGCAATCGGGCATTTGGGAAACAGCCTATTGTGTGAAGACGAATATGCTTACGATGTCACGCTGCGTTTGTCGAAGGCGTTGGAAGAACGCGGCGCAAAAGTCTATATGATTATACAGGATAAAAAGGATGGTATTCGTGATGAAAGTATTTTGAAGCCGGATAAGGATGAAGTGTGTTATCCGGGAGATGCCATTCCGCGAAATCAAATGAGCCGGCTTCGTCAGCGTAAAGATGCGGTGAATAAATTGTATACAGCGAATAAAGGCCAATTTCAACGTTTGGTGGTCATCCACGTGGATTCGCGTAGTAAAGGAGAGAACATCGATGTGTTCTTCTACCACGACAAGAGAAGTAAGACCGGCAGTAAATTGGCCTGGAACCTGCAGCAGACCTTCAAAGAAAAATACGATTATCATCAACCCAACCGCGGCTACCACGGAACCGTTTCTGACCGGAACTTGTTTATGCTGAAATACTCCTATCCGGCAGCGGTTTTTATCGAGCTTGGTAATATTAACCACGGTCGCGATCAGCAGCGCTTCATGATGGAAAACAACCGTCAGGCTTTGGCTAACTGGCTTTGCGACGGCTTGGTCAAAGATTTTAATAACAACAAATGATTGAACTACCCGAAGGCAAGAGTCTGATTTTGTTTGACGGGTATTGTCATTTATGCAGCGGAGTCGTTCAGCGAATCCTTAAGTTCGACTCAAAACGAATTTTTGTGTTCGCTCCATTGGAAAGTGAAGTCGGAACGAAATGGAGAGCCCATTTTCAGATTCCGGATTCAGTCGATTCCATTATCCTCATCGAAAAATCAGAAGCTTTTATTTATGCCGACGCAGCGCTGAAAATTGCCGGAGAGCTTGGAGGAATCTGGCGCATTTTTCAAATTGGCTACATGTTGCCCAAAAGCTGGCGGGATGCAATTTATCGTTGGATTGCCCGCAATCGGATGCATTGGTTCGGGCGTCGCAGCGCTTGTTGGTTGCCCGATGATTCGCTGAAAGATCGCTTTTTGTAGTTCCCTCGAAACTTATTCGTACAGATCGAAATCACCTTCTTCGTTTTGTTTGAACCGTGCTGCCAGGTGGCCGGCCAGCTTGCTGATGTGTCCGGTTGCCTGTTCGGTTCCCTTTGTAATCGGCTTTTGCTGAAGTTTCAGCAACATCACACTGTAGAGCGCTTGAAGCATCACCTGCACATCATGCGCATTCACATCATTGCTTTTCAGCCTGAACTCGTCGAGCAGCGGCTTGGCAATTTGGTAGAGCGCTTTGTATTGGCGATCGTCCGGAGATTTTAGCAGCAAAAGGTGAAAATGATTTAAATCGTCGGTCACGTTCTTAATGGCCTGGATGTGTCCTTTTTCTTTGACCTGCTCCTTTTCCATCATCAACACCATATTTTTATAGTATTGGTAGATGTCGAGGCGGGTGTTTTCATCAACATTGAATTGAGACACCAGTACCGAGCCCACTTTCTCCATATCGAAGTTCAAGGCTCTAAACAAGTCCTCCAGCTGCCAGATATACAGGATGTATTCTGCGATATTTGTTTTTCTTTTTTCTTGAGCAATCAGCATATGATGAAAATCCAAAGTTTCAAAATCCAAATTCCAAAGTTGAGCTTCGTTTTGCGACAGGGATTTGTCAGTTAAAAATCCCAATCGGCTTCCCAGTCGTGTTCGTCGGTTTCAAAGAAATCATCCAGGTCGCGACGTTCTTTTTTGGTTGGCCGGCCGGTTCCGCGATCACGCTGCAGGATAAACATGTGTTTTTGTGTCTCCAGGATATCCAGTTCTTCTTTCGGAGTCACATCCAGCATGTGCTCGGCCACCAGTTTGGCACCTACGCGTTTTTCAATCAACCCCAATACTTTAAAGCTGTAGGTAATGGGCGATTTCTTGATCTGGACAATGTCGCCCAGCTTGATCATTCGTGAAGGCTTTACCTGTACTTTGTCGACCATGACCCGTCCTTTGCGGCAGGCCTCGGTTGCCTGGCTGCGCGTTTTGAACAGGCGCACAGCCCAAAGCCATTTATCGATTCGTACCTGGTGCTCCATTACTTACGCTTGTTGAATTCGTTCATCGTTTGGGCAATTCCAATTGTCCCGAAACTTTTGATGATTTCAATACTGGTATCAATTTTCAAGGGCAGGTCGAGCGCTTCGTCCTTGCTCCATTCGCCCAAAACGTAGTTCACTTGCTGACCTCTGCGGAAATCGTCGCCAATGCCGAAGCGAAGGCGTGCATAGTCGTTGCGGCCCAAACATTCCTGAATGCTTTTCAGCCCGTTGTGACCGGCATCGCCGCCTTTAGCGCGCAGGCGCAGGGTGCCGAAAGGGAGAGCCAAATCATCGGTCAACACCAACAGGTTTTCGATTGGTATTTTCTCTTCTTTCAACCAGTATCGTACAGCCTGACCACTCAAGTTCATGTAGGTGGTCGGTTTCAGCAGAATATATGTCCGGGATTTGAATTTGAATTCAGCCACATAGCCGTAACGGCGGTCGCTAAAAACAATATTGGACGCATCTGCCAGAGCGTCCAATATTTTAAACCCGATGTTGTGCCGGGTGTTTTCGTACTCCTTCCCCGGATTTCCTAATCCAGTTATCAGATATTTCATTACAAATAGTATCAGTTTTTAAATCAAATTGATACGGTGCAGCTCAGGCTGCGAGGCAGAAAAGAAGAATTACTTTTTCTTTCCTTTTGCCGGAGTTGCAGCAGCGGCAGCATTCATGGCAGCACGTGCAGCACGTGTAATCATGATTGTTACAGCAGGAATTGATTTTGAGTTCATAATTTCCAGGTTGTCCACAGAAATTTGACCTACTTTAATACTTTGACCCAACTCCAGGTGGTCGATGTTCAATTTGATTGAATCCGGAAGATCTGTTGCCAAACCTTTTACTTTCAAACGACGAAGGTTCAATTTCATTTTACCCCCTGCACGCATACCTTTTGCGTAACCTTCAACTTTTACAGGAACTTCAACTTTGATCGGTTTTGTAGGATCTACTTTCAGGAAGTCGATGTGAAGGATTTGTTCTTCAACCGCATGCCATTGAATGTCTTGCATAATCGCAGTGTGCTCTTTACCGTCTACTGTCAGGTTGATCAGGTAAACGTTCGGAGTATAAACGATTTTACGGAACTCTGCAGCGTCAGCCTGGAAGTGAATTGGTTCTTCACCACCGTAAAGTACACAAGGTACTTTTTCTTCAGCTCTTAATTTTTTTGAATCTTTTTTACCAATGGCTGATCTCAATTCGCCATTAATTGCTACTGATTTCATCTTTTTATAAATCTTAAATTAATAATTATGGTACTCAGTCCTCCCTTTTCGGTGAAAGGGCAAACAGCATACATAACTTCATGCCGTGCGGAAAAAGCGGTGCAAAGATATAAAATTACTTGAAATACAACGAGCTGATTGACTCATTTTTATATACTCGCATAATCGCTTCGCCGAAAGCACCTGCTACAGAGATGTATTTTATTTTTGAAGACTCGCGTTTTGGAGGAATTGAATCGGTAAAATAAACTTCCTGCAGAGCTGAATTCTCAATACGTTCGTAAGCTGGTTCCGATAATAAACCGTGAGCAGCAAATGCACGAACCGAGTTCGCTCCTTCTTTGATCATCAGGCCGGCAGCAGTTGTAATTGTACCGGCAGTATCGATCAGGTCGTCTACGATGATTACATCTTTATCGCGAACGTCACCAATCAGGGTCATGTCGCCAATCACATTCGCTTTAGCGCGCGATTTGTGGCAAATAACCATGTCGGTACCCAACATCTTGGCGTAAGTGTTGGCCCGTTTTGTACCACCTACGTCAGGCGATGCGATTACGACGTCGCGCAAGCCCATTTTTTTAATAAACGGGATAAAGAGTGACGAAGCATACAGATGATCAACAGGGACATTGAAAAATCCTTGAATTTGGTCGGCGTGTAAATCCATCGTGATCACACGGTCGACACCGGCGGCCGACAACAAATCGGCAACCAATTTGGCACCAATTGAAACACGCGGTTTGTCTTTACGGTCCTGACGGGCAAAACCAAAGTATGGCAACACAGCAATAATTTTGTATGCTGAAGCACGTTTGGCAGCGTCAATCATCAACAACAATTCCATCAGGTTGTCGCTTGGCGGAAAAGTAGACTGGACAATAAAAACATGAGACCCGCGGATGGTCTCTTCGTAACATGGTTCAAATTCACCATCAGCGAAAACGGGGCAGCTTGACTTACCAAGATCTACTCCGACACTGTTGCAAATTTTTGAAGTTAAATACGTTGTGGCTGTTCCTGTAAAAATTTTAAGGGGTTTCTTGCTTCCCATATTTACGTTTTTAATTAAGTGCCTTGGAGATGGTCGCAAAGGTAAAAAAAACTTCAAATTATCGTGAAAAAATCGACTTTCAACTTTCGCTTTTTTCGGAATCGTTCACGACTGAAGAATTTGATTTTCACGATTAGACCATGTTTTCAAGGCTGGGGTCGGTTTCTGCTATGAAATTGAGAATTTCTTCCTTACCAAAGCCGGTTTCTGCCGAGCTCATGAAAATGGGGGGAAGTTCTTCCCAGGTTTTTCGAAGTTGTTTTTTGTAGGCAGCTACATTGCTGTGCAGCTGGTTTTTTCCGAGCTTGTCGCTCTTGGTAAATATCAGGGCGAATGGAATTTGCTTCTCACCCAGCCATTCAATAAACTCCATGTCGATTTTTTGCGGTTCGTGACGGCAATCGACCAATACGAAAAGGCAATAGAGGTTTTCGCGGTTGATGATGTAGTCGGAGATGTAGGCCTGGAATTTATTGCGTTGGTTTTTAGACACTTTGGCGTAGCCATATCCGGGCAAATCGACCAGGTACCAATTATCGTTAATGACAAAGTGGTTGATGAGCTGTGTTTTGCCGGGGCGGCCTGAAGTTTTTGCCAGTTTCTTGTGGTTTGTCAGCATGTTGATGAGCGAGGATTTGCCAACATTGGAACGTCCGATAAAAGCAAATTCGGGCATGTTGGGATCCGGGCACTTCTGTACGCTGGAGTTACTCATCAAAAAACGGGCAGTCTTTATTTCCATTATTATTTGTGGCTGCGTTAAAGCTTTGATTTATTTGGTAAAAGTCGTGAGACACGATACGTGAGTACAAAGAACTCAATACTCATGTCTCACTACTCAGGACTTCTATAAATGTACTTCCAATACTTTTACGTTCGGGCTAAGTGGTTTCAGTTTGTACTGGTGTACAGAAGCGGGAACCAGAATTGTTTCGCCCATTTTTACTTTTTCCGTGTAGTCGGCGGTGCTGATTTCATATTCGCCTTCAACACAAATATAAATAACGAACGAGTCTAAACCGTAAATGTCTTTTTCAATGGTGGCGTCGAATTCGAGGATGCCGGTATTGAAGTAGTTACATTTGACAACATCAGTTCGTTTATTTTTTTCGATTGTATAATCGGTTTTGTAGCTGTCGTTGTAAGTGAAGTCGATGGCGTCGACTGCCAACTCGGTGTGCAGTTCGCGTTCGTTGCCGTTGGCATCTTTACGGTCGTAGTCGTAAATACGGTAAGTGATGTCTGATGTCTGTTGAATTTCAGCCACCATAATTCCTTTGCCAATTGCGTGGACACGTCCGGCCGGCATGAAGAAAACATCGCCAGCTTCAACTTCAACGAAGTTCAGCACGTCCATGATTTCTTTTTGCTCCATCTTTTTCAAATAGGTCTCTTTGTCCATTGGGCCATTGAACCCAACCTGCAATTTGGAGCCTTTGTCGGCCTGCAGCACGTACCACATTTCGGTTTTTCCGAACGCCTGGTGACGTTCTTTGGCCATTTCGTCGTTCGGGTGAACTTGAACCGACAGGTCGTCGTTGGCGTCGATGAACTTGATCAGCAATGGAAATTCAACGCTGAATTTTTCATATACTTTGTCGCCAACCAGGTCGCCCATGTAAACTTCGATGAGTTCTTCGAGGTTGTTGCCAGCTAAAAAGCCGTTGCTAACTTCCGAAATATTACCGGTAACGCCCGAAAGTTCCCAGCTTTCGCCACAGTTGGGCAGGTCGCCGAAATCTTTGCCAAGGGCTGTTTTCAACTTATGACCACCCCAGATCTTGTCGTGGTAAAGTGGTGTGAATTTAAGAGGATAAAGGTTCTGCATGGAATAGGTTATATAAATTAAAAATTAAAATTCGAAATCTACCGCAGCCCGATTTTCGGTGAACTCTTTTACCAGTTCAACAACTTTCAGGTGTTCGGGGTGAACAGCGTACGTTTTCAGGTCGGCTTCGTTCTCGAAATGAGTAATCAAACAAAGATCGAATGATTTTGCATCGAGTTCGTAGTTGGTGCCTACCTCAATGTACTTCAATTCAGCGATTTTTTCTTTCAGTCCAAGCAGAGCAGCTTTTAGTTGGTTTAATTTTTCTTGTTTCTCGTCGGAAGGATATGCTTTGAATTTAAATAGCACAACGTGATTCAACATGATCTTGCTGTATTGAATGATTAATTACTGCGCGAATTTAATACTTTCAAATCAAGCTGCCATAAAGCTGCAAAATCATTTCCCGAATTAAGATTTCATCTTTTATCTTTGGCGTAAAAAGATAATATGATCATCATTGGCATTGCAGGTGGCACTGGATCAGGCAAAACAACTGTTGTTAACAAAATCGCAAATCAGTTTTCCGAGTCAGAAGTGGCCATTTTATCGCAGGACTCCTATTACAAAGATAACAGTCACTTAACACTCGAGGAGAGACGTTTGCTGAATTTTGACCACCCGGATTCGATTGAGTTTTCCTTATTGAACAAACATTTGGAGCAATTGAAAAAGGGAATGCCGATTGAAGAACCGGAATACTCGTATCTGACTTGTACCCGTTCCGAACAAACAACCACTGTTCAACCCAAGCCCGTTGTCATTGTCGAGGGGATTTTGGTGCTGGCTAACTCCAGCCTCCGCAAGCTGATGGATATCAAGGTTTTTGTGGATTGCGATTCGGATCTGAGGCTGTCGCGGGTTATTCAGCGCGACATTATTGAACGTGGACGTGACGTTCAGTCAACATTGACCCGCTACGAAGAAACGGTGCGTCCGAGCCATTTGCAGTTTATTGAACCGACCAAACGCTTCGCCGACATCATCGTGCCGGAGGGCGGAAACAACGAAGTGGCCATTCGTATTTTGACCAATTTCATCAAGCAAATTTTATAAGCAATGCTGTACAACCTCAATATTGAAGACGTTCTTTTTTTGGATATCGAAACGGTGCCTCAATACCCGGCTTTCAGCGAGGTGCCCGAAAAGTTTCAAAAGCTTTGGGAAAGCAAGTCCACTTTCTTCCGGAAGGAGGATCAGACGCCGGGCGAAGTTTACGAGCGGGCCGGTATCTATGCCGAGTTCGGGCGTATTATTTGTATTTCGGCTGGTTTTGTCGTGCAGAAGAACGGCGATCGGGTGTTTCGGGTAAAATCTTTTTATGATGACGACGAGCGAAAATTGCTGTCCGACTTCAATAACATGCTCGATAAATTTACCTCGCACACGTCACGTTGTATTTGTGCCCACAACGGCCAGGAGTTTGACTATCCGTACATCGCGCGACGCTCGTTGATTTTGGGAGTGCGCTTGCCTCGAATTCTGAACATTGCCGGCATGAAACCCTGGGATGTGAAAGACAAGTTGCTAGATACGCTGCAGCTTTGGAAGTTCGGTGATTTTAAAAATTACACCTCACTAAGTTTGTTGTGCGCCGCTTTCGACATTCCGACCCCAAAGGATGATATTGACGGAAGCCAGGTGGCTTCGGTTTATTTCGAGGAGAATGATATCGACCGGATCATTCGTTATTGCGAAAAGGATACCTTGGCGGTTGCCAACCTCATGTTGCGTTACAAGGGCGAGGACATCATTTCGATGGATCAGATGGAAATCGTTCCTTAAGGGCGAAAATCCTCGTTTGTGCACTTTCGAACAAACGAGGATTTTCATTCTTTTTAGTTCCCTGCGGGAATATTCATACTTCCCAGGTTTGTAATCTGGTAGTCGGATAGGTTAAAGCGGGTATTGGCGTTTTTATTGATTTCGGTCACCTTCATCAGGTTTCTTTCCTTCGTGTTTTTGTTCCACGATTCCGATTCCATAATAAAGCCCCACGGCATGCCATTCGAATAGCTGGCTGTCTTGAAGATGGAGCTAATCATATCTTTTGTTGAAAAATCGGCTTCTTTGCTGAGCCAGAAATTGGCTTCGGTATCTTCCTCCGGGTTGTTGTAATGGTATTCGTCGCAGCTATAGCCCGAAATGGTTTTGGTCCGTCCTGTTTTTTCCAGATAGGGATTCAGGTTGACATTTGCCGGTTCATAATCTTCGTAGTCGGCCAGCGAATCGCTCCAACTCGAAAATGCATCGGGGTTGAACCCGTAAACAATTCCCGTCTTTTTTGAATCTTCTTCACTCAAAATGATCATGGCATTATTCTCCACATCCATAATGATCAGGCCTTTCCCGTCGCGGGCAATGTTGCCGGAAACAAATTCGTAGGCAAAGTTTTTCATCGACGGGCTCACCCAGGTGATAAACTCTCCGTCACTCTCCAGTTTACCTTTGTCGTCGTAGCTTTCAATATGCATCTGTATCTTGGATTGGAAGTGGTAGCTGTCGGCAATTGGCACTGGTTCGCCGCTCATGCCCAGGCCTTTCATGATGTTGCTCATGCGTTGCTGGTCGCTAAGGTCACTGGAGTCGTCGTTTGTTTGTGCCGAAGTTGAATCGCCTTCAAAAACCTGGTCGAGGGTTTTATCGATTTGTTCGTCAGCTTCCTGATCGATCCGGTTTTCAATTTTCTTGTTGACCTTGTCCTGGAGTTTTTTTAAAAGTTGTGCTTTTGCTGGTTGTGCGGAAAGAAAGAGTAGGGCTGTGATAGCAGCCATGAGTTGAATCGCTTTTTTCATTATGATCGGATTTTTTCAATGAAAAAGCAATATACAACATCATTCCTATGACAGTCAATAGGTAATCTCCGATAAAAGTCTGATTTGTCCTTTATTTTTATGATAGATGTCGCTAGAACTTCATGGCCCGATCCATGTCGCGGCTGGCATCTTTTTGTTTCAGGGTTTCACGTTTGTCGTGCAGTTTTTTTCCTTTTGCCAGTCCGATCTCCAGTTTGGCGATTCCCTTTTCGCTAATGAAAAGCTTCAGTGGGACAATCGTTAAACCACTCTCTTTGATCTTCTTCTGCAGTTTTTCCAGTTCCTTTCGGTTCAGCAATAATTTCCGGTCTCGGCGTGCAGCATGGTTGTTGATGTTTCCGAAGTCGTATTCCGAAATATTCATGTTCACCACGTAAAGCTCGTCTTTGGCAAAGCGGCAAAACGCTTCCACAATGCTGGCTTTACTGTTACGAATGGATTTAATTTCGGTGCCAACCAATTGGATTCCCGCAACGAATTTCTCCAGAATTTCAAATTCGAAGTAAGCCCGTTTGTTTTTGATGTTGATATTGACTGGTTTATGCGCCATATGGGAAGATTGACTGTAAAATTTTCCAACTGATTACGTTGACTGTTCCAAAAATAAAAACAATCAGCAAGATTGAAAGGATGATAAAGCGGGATTGATTTTCCTTGGGGATTTCCAGGCAGGTTTGAATACCTAAAACCAGCAGGTAAAATCCGTACAATCCAATGATTCCAAGTACATACAGCCCGGGGAAAAGCCCGGTGACAATCGACGCGATGATGAAAGGTAGCAACGAGTAGGCCAGCACGTTGTACAGGACTGTTTTATTCGAAGTTCCCTTGAAATTCTCCAGCAAGCGGATCATCACCAATGCAGTGATGAAGTATTGGACCAGATAGCTGAAGATTTCGCGCAGCGACTTAAAAATGGCATAAGACCAAAGCAATTCTTCGTTCCAGAATATTTCGCCTAAAAGGATCGCAACACCAGCCAGTACGACCAGTGGAATAAAAAATGTAACAACAATCGATTGAGAAAATCCTTCAGCTAATTTCTTTTTCCAGAATTTTTTGGGTTCGCCAAGTAGGGTCCAGGATTCTTGAAATAGCCAATTGAATTGTGCTTTAAAATCCATATTTCGTTTATTTGCGTTACAAAAATACATTATTTTGCTAATCTCAAAATTTCATCCCAATGTCAGATACAAAATATCAGATGCTCACGATTCTCGGGCCAACCGCATCCGGAAAGACGGCAGTTGCCGCGCATTCGGCTCAAATGCTTGACGGGGAGGTTATTTCAGCTGATTCCAGACAGGTGTATCGCGGGATGGATTTGGGAACCGGAAAAGATTTAGCTGACTACATTTTAGACGGAAAACAAATTCCGTATCATCTGATTGATGTTGTGGATGCGGGTTACGAGTACAATGTATTTGAATACCAAAGTGATTTCCTTAAAGCCTACGAGGATGTTTGCATGCGCGGTAAATTTCCGGTTTTGTGCGGGGGGAGCGGGCTTTATTTGGAGGCCGTTTTGAAGAATTACAAGTTGATACAGGTTCCGCCTAACCCGGAGTTGCGCGAGAAACTGGCGACGAAGGAGCTGGACGAACTGGCGGAAATTTTAAAGTCGTACAAAGACGATTTGCACAACACGGTTGACTTGGAAACCAAAAAGCGGGCAATCCGGGCCATCGAAATTGAAGACTACATGTTGGAGCACCCGGAAATTGAACGGACGATTCCGGAGATAAAAAGCCTGGTTGTTGGAGTGAAATACGATCGGTTAAGCCGACGAAAGCGAATTACCGAGCGCCTGAAGCAACGTTTGGATGAAGGAATGCTCGGCGAAGTGCAGGCTTTGCTGAATAAAGGACTGAAGCCCGAACAGCTGATCTATTACGGCTTGGAATACAAGTATCTGACCATGCACCTGACCGGAGAATTGACCTTTGACGAAATGTTCCGCGGACTTGAAACAGCCATTCATCAATTCGCCAAGCGCCAGATGACATGGTTCCGGCGCATGGAGCGCCAGGGAACCGATATTCGCTGGTTGGACGGCTATATGCCATTGGCAGAGAAACTGGAGCGGATTAACGACTGGCTTAAAAAGTAGTCGCTTTCTTGCGCCATTCAATTTCAAAAGTGCTCAACTCTGCACTGTCGCTTTCGCGAATTATTGCCGATTGAAATTTGTTGTCACCAACGGCATTTCTGGTTACTGCCAGATTGTCGCCGGGTAGCCCTTCTTTTAAATAGTTGATTTCAACGCTTGCCGGCTCAAATTCGTCCTGGAAGTTGATGCCGTATTCATCCAGTACACGTTCCAGAGCTTTTACGCTGTTGAAATGGTGGTTCACGTCAATATCGCTGTAAACGACCGGGTTGAACTGCAGTTCGGCATCCGATTTTTTGAATCGCAGTCGCTTCGGTTCGCGACAAACACCCTCGCCGTTAAACCGGGGAAAGGTTTCTTTGTGGTCCCGCAACAGCACAATCTTTTTGGTCTCGGTGTTTAAAATCAGCCAGGCCGAGTTGGCGGTCAATATTGTTTCTCCCTCTTCGTTTTGCAGAACAAACTCACGGTAGGCGTACATCCCGTCGGTTCCGGCCGACCAGGTATTCAGCTTAACTTGCTGTTGCCACTTGGGAAGCTGTTTAATTTCGACATAAAACCGGGAGAGCACCCAAAACATGTGGTTCTTTTGAAGTAAGTCGTATCCCCATTCCAGCTTTTGAGCGTGGGCCCAGGCGGCTTCGAGCAGGAAGTTCATCACGGAGGGGATGGTAGCTTCGGCGAAATGATTGGTTTGGTAGGAATTAATCTGAATTGTTTCTGTGTGTCTGTTCATGGAGTGCTAATTGCAAAATGAAATTAATTCAATTGGTTACATTTCATTTTTTGTTTTCATGCTTTTGGTTGACTAAAAAGCCGGACAAAAATAAACCGTTCGGTCCTAAACTTTTTGCACAAAATTATTGTTCAGCTTTGAAAATAAAGAAGCAATAACCAAATTTGCGCAAATTTTTTTCAATGAGTGAGATTATAATAAAAACAGAGGAACAGATTGTAGGTATTCGTAAAAGTAGTCAACTGGCTGGTAAAGCGTTGGTTATGATAGGTGATTATGTGAAGGAAGGAGTGAATACCGAATATCTTGATAAAATTATTCACGAATTTATTCAGGACAATGGTGCAATTCCGGCGCCGCTGGGTTACAATGGCTATCCCAAGTCGTCTTGTATTTCACTCAACGAAGTTGTATGCCACGGAATTCCGAGCACGGAAACGATTTTGAAACCCGGTGATATTCTGAATATTGATATTACGACAATTTTGGATGGTTACTATGGCGATACCAGCCGCATGTACATGGTTGGTGAGCCTTCCCCGGCAGCACAAAAAATTGTAGAGGCTGCTAAGCACTGTCTCGATTTGGGAATTCAACAGGTTCGTCCCGGAAACCATTTTGGAAACATCGGTTTTGTAATTGGTCGTTACGCGAAAGCTCAAAAATACAGCGTGGTTTACGAATTCTGCGGACATGGTGTCGGTGTCGATTTTCACGAGGCACCACAGGTTGACCACATTGCCCGGAGAAATTCAGGGCCGGTTATGCTTCCCGGAATGACGTTCACCATTGAGCCAATGATCAACGAAGGCAAAGCCAGCACCCGCGTTGACAAGTACGATGGCTGGACTGCACGCACCAGCGACGGGAAACTTTCAGCGCAGTTCGAACACACAATTTTAGTTACTTCAGATGGTTATGAAGTACTGAGCGACGTGTCAGGAGAATATTAATATCTTTTGGTCGCTTTTCGGTTGTTAGTTGGTGCAAATGCTTTAAATTAGCTGTTCAATCAAAGCGCTGTGAAACAAATCAAGAGTCTTCTTAGCATCCTCATAACAAGTGCGGACGTTAATGCTTATTCCAATTTTGAGGATAAGAAAAAGTGTATTTTATTACATCTGTTTTCTTATTATTTTTTAATCCTCATGATCGGATTCATTATCTATAATGGGGTAACCGGAGATTTTTCTTTCCTGATTGCGAATTCATTAGCTCTGAGTGTTGGAGGTTTTCTTTATTACCTCTACAAGGAAAAGCAGATGCTTCATTTTGTGACGACCTTCTTCGTGGTGGTCATCATGATGCTCACCACCTTTTTCATCCAAACAGGGGGGATCAACAAGACCGGACTTTATTTTGCGATTCTGATTCCATTGCCGTCAATTCTATTGGTGGGAAAGCGGAATGGTTTGTTTTTCCTGGTTGTCTTCACGCTTTTGAATCTGCTCGGATTTATCATTTTTCAAAACGAAGATTGGTATCCGCACTATACCGTGGCGAAGGCAGGCCGTTTGGGGATTGTATTTTTTCTGATTACGGTAATGGCCTATTCGAACGAGTTTGTGTTCGAATTCCTCTATACCCGCATTAAAAAGTTATCTGATTCATTGATATACAGCCAGCAGAGTTATAAAAACCTGGCGGTTAATAAAGAGCACTTTGTTTCGCTTATTTCCAATAACTTGAGCGATCACATTGGTAGTTTTGCAGGTATTGCGAATCTGTTGAATGACGAGTATGATCATCTGACGGACGATCAGAAGAGAGAACTGATTCGCAGTTTGGCGAATTTCTCGGAGCAAAACTTCCGTTTGATGCGCGATTTGGTAAAATGGTCGACCAGCCAGACGGGCACCATTTCATACGATCCGCAGCCTCTGAAACTGGAAAAAATTTATCGCGATGTTGTTGATCTCTTTAACCCGTTGATCGAAGAGAAGAAGCTGTCCTTCTTTTTAAAAATGAAAAGCAATTCCGAAATCTACGCAGATGCGGATATGACTGGTGCGATTCTGCGCATCCTGGTGTCGAATGCAATCAAGTTTTCGAAAAAGCGGGGAGAAGTGCGGATTTCGGCAGAGGAAGAAGGAGACCAGATGCGGATTACGGTTTCGGATACCGGTGTTGGTATGTCGGAGGAAAACCTATTCCGCGTGAATTCCGAGGTTGCATTTTCCACTCCGGGAACGCTCGACGAACCCGGAAGCGGTATTGGATTGATTCTGGCAAAGGAGTTTTTGCAAAAGAACAGGGGAACTTTTCGCGCCGAAAGTACTTTGGGGGTTGGTTCTTCAGTTTCCTTTACTTTGCCATTAGTCGAATAGCTTTTCAATAAACCCAAAATAAATGCGCACTGATTCGTCAATTTCAAGGTGCCGGCAGTATCTGTCAACCTGCTATTTCCATTATCTTTGCAATGTCTTTAGTGATTGAAAAGTAAGATCTCGGTAAGTTTATCACTGCGGGTAATCAGCTGTTGGTAAATTGAGCGAGTTGAATTGGAAGATTTGATGCGATAGTTACGATTTATTAGGTTAAAGAATGAAAATGGCGGGATATTTTTATAAATTGAAAAAATAATAGCAACAAAAGTTTCAATTTAAAAGAAGTGCGGTTTTCGAAACCGATTTTTTAATATCTTGCGCCCCGATTTTTTGAGTAAGAAGAACAAATATAGATTGTCGTTTTTAAAAGGTTAATAATGAATCCACAAGCTGAAGAGTTAAACAAAGTCATTCGTGAGAAAAATCCGGTCGTATTTGAATTACTTTCGGAACGCGGTAAAAACATCTTCTTCCCGAAAAAAGGAATTTTGGGACAAACGGCTGATGCTAAGGGCACCCGGATTAATGCAACCATCGGCGCTGCCGTGGAAGATAATGGAAGTCCGATGCGATTGGAAAGCCTGGAAAGTAAGGTGAATATCGATCCTTCGCTTGTTTTTCCATATGCACCAAGTTTCGGTCGTCCGGACATTCGTGCACGCTGGAAAAGCATGATTTACGACAAGAACCCACGTTTGGAAGATAAAGTTATCAGCTTGCCGGTAGTTACCAATGCCTTGACTCACGGGGTGAGCATGGCTGGTTACATGTTTGCCGACGAAGGTGAGAAGATTATTGTTCCCGATTTGTTCTGGGGAAATTACAACCTCATTTTGAATCACGGTTACGGCGCAGAGCTTCAAAAATATAGATTGTTCGACGGCGAGAAGCTGGATATGGCTTCTTTCAAAGCGAGTTTGGAAGAAGGCGGAATTGGAAAAAAAATGGTGATTTTGAACTTCCCCAATAACCCAACCGGTTATTCACCAACAATTGGAGAAGCACAGGAAATCGCAGCAATCATCAAAGAATCAGCCGAAGCTGGTAATAAGATCGTGGTATTCTGCGACGACGCTTATTTCGGTTTGGTTTACGAAGAGGGTATCGAAGAACAAAGCATCTTCACGTACCTGGTGGATTTGCACGAGCACGTGCTTGCTGTTAAAATCGACGGACCGACGAAGGAAGACTACGTTTGGGGATTTCGTGTTGGTTTTATTTCTTACGGTGTGAAAGGTGGCGATGCGGAACTTTACACCGCTTTGGAAGCGAAAACGGCAGGTGCAGTTCGTGGTAACATCTCGAACGCGGCCAATATTTCGCAATCGTTGTTGCTGTCGGCTTTTGAAGACCCGGCCTACAAAGAGCAAAAAGCGCGCAAGTTCGCTACCATGAAGCGTCGTTACGATGCTGTGAAAGAAGCGTTGAAAGACGAAAAGTACAGCGAATATTTTTCAGCTTTACCATACAACTCAGGCTATTTCATGTGCGTGAAATTGGCGGAAGGTTTGGATGGGGAAGAGATCCGCAAAATCCTGATCGAGAAGTACAGCATTGGCATCATCAACCTGAACAACGTGATTCGCGTGGCATTTGCGGCCATGGCTGCATCGGATGCAAAAGAATTGTTCGAGGGAATTTACAATGCCTGCATCGATTCAAAAAACTAAGCAGTCATTTGCAATACATATTTTGAAGCCACTTTCCGCAAGGAGGGTGGCTTTTGTTTTAGAAACGTTGCAGGTGGTAAACCATGAAGAAAAGCAAAATGCCGATCGGTACCAGAATTAAATTCGGAATTTTCGACAGAGTAGATTTCAGGTAGTTTAGCACCAGTCCGATTGCAGCAACAATGCCCAGGATCGACAGCCCAAAGAAAAATGTCAGCGCACGGGCTTCGGACGGGGGAACGGCTCCCTCCGGAACTTCCGGAACGACAATCATCCCGCTGGTCAATACCCAAACGGAATACAACGCCAGTGCTACAAACAAGCCTTGCCCGGTAAACTGAATCCAGCGTTTCCGTTCAATCCACGAATAAATAATGAGCGCTAAAGCCAGGAATAAGGCCCACTGCGCACTTGATGTAATAGCTAAGAATACTTGTCTGTCCATATTTGTCCGGTTTTCGGCAAATGTGTTAATTTTTTGGTAAAGTAAAAAATAGATTGAGTTGATGCCTTTTACTTACTTTTGCTGATTAATTTTAAATCAAGAGGAATGTTATTAGATATTGATCCGAAAGCCAAGGGGCTGATTTTTGATTTGGATGGGACGATTTCGGACACAATGCCGATTCATTACATCGCGTGGCGTAATGCTGCCGCGCGTTACGGTATCGATTTTACCGTTGAGTTGTTTGATTCACTGGCGGGTATTCCGCTGTATCCAACGGTAGAAAAACTCAACGAAATTTTCAACAAAAATATTGATCCCAAGGAGATGGGTGATGCGAAAGAGGAGGAGTACGAGAATAATATGCACCTGGCCAAACCAGTTGAGCCGGTGGTCGAGGTTATCAAAAAATATCATGGAAAGATTCCAATGTCGGTTGGAACGGGAGGGTTGAAACGTTTGGCGAAAAAGTCGCTGGAGCTGATCGATCTGGATAAATACTTCGATATTATTGTGGCGTACGAAGACGTGAACAATTATAAACCTCACCCGGAAACATTTTTACGTTGTGCTGAGTTGATGGGAGTGTCTCCGACGGATTGCCAGGTGTTTGAAGACGGTATTTTGGGGATGCAGGCCGCGAACACAGCGGGAATGATGGTTGTTGATGTGACAAAATACTACGAAGTCACTACCGGAAAATAACTAAAATATGAAAAAGAATTGGCTGATTTTTGTACTGGTGTTGTTCGTGGTTTCCTGCCAAAGCAGCAAAGACCTGAAACACATTACAGTGGCGAGTTACAATGTAGAAAACCTGTTTGATACGGAAGATGATCCGCACATCAACGATAACGAGTTCTTGCCCGGAAGTGATAAAAAGTGGACAACCGAGCGGTATGAGAGAAAGCTGAATGATATTGCGCGTGT
The DNA here is from genome assembly GCF_003610535.1 of Mangrovibacterium diazotrophicum. Taxonomy (NCBI): domain Bacteria; kingdom Pseudomonadati; phylum Bacteroidota; class Bacteroidia; order Marinilabiliales; family Prolixibacteraceae; genus Mangrovibacterium; species Mangrovibacterium diazotrophicum. Next base: position 164,642 of record NZ_RAPN01000004.1, read on the forward strand.
TTTGCACGAAATTAGTCCGGATGACTTACCGGAAATTATCGGTTTGGCGGAAATCGAAAATCAAAAGGTGTTGGAAGATTTGGTGAAAACTGAAGCATTGGCGCCGGGTAATTACAAAATTGCGCACCAGGATAGCCCGGATAAACGGGGGATCGATGTGGCGCTGTTGTATCGGCCGGATGCATTTAAACTGATTTCATTTGAGGCGATTCCGGTTGACCCCGGTTTCGCTACCCGCGATATTCTGCATGTTTACGGACAGTTCAAGAAAGAGGAATTTCATTTCTTTGTCAATCACTGGCCTTCGCGAATCGGAGGTTTGGAGAAATCGGAACCAAATCGTGTGGTTGCTGCTGAGACTTTGAAAAAGAAAGTCGATTCAATTTTGGCTGAGAATCCGGATGCCAACATCGTTGTCATGGGAGACATGAACGATGAGCCGCAGAACAAAAGTTTGCAGGAGGTATTGGGAGCGGGTAGTCCTGATAGCAATTCTGAATTGGTGAACCTGATGATGCCTTTGGCGTTGGAAAAGAAGGGAACTTACAATTATCGTGGTACCTGGAATATGCTGGACAATTTGGTGATTTCATCGGGTTTGCTCGATGCTAAAGGCTACAAGGTTACTCCGCCAACCGGCTTTATATTTAGCGAGCCTTGGATGGAATACACCAACAAAGACGGCGAAATATCGCCCAACCGGACTTACGGCGGCCCCAACTATTATGGTGGCGTTTCTGACCATTTTCCGGTGTATTTCGAAATGGAAAAATAGACGATGTTTGAATTTGGGTTTCGGCTAATTCCGGAGCCTCAAACACGAAACTTGAAACTCAATTATGGATTTAAAAGTTGTTGCACCCTACAAGCCCATGGGCGATCAGCCCGAAGCAATCCGACAGATTGCTGAGGGAATCGAAGATAGCGTTCGTTTCCAGACCCTGCTCGGAGTTACCGGCTCGGGAAAAACGTTTACCATGGCCAATGTTATTGAAAAGGTGCAACGTCCAACCTTAATCCTGAGTCATAATAAAACGCTGGCGGCCCAGTTATACGGCGAGATGAAAGCGTTTTTCCCGAATAATGCGGTTGAGTATTTTGTTTCGTATTACGACTATTACCAACCCGAGGCCTATCTGCCTTCATCGGATACTTACATCGAAAAAGACTTGTCGATCAACCAGGATATTGAGAAACTGCGATTGAGTACGACTTCGGCCTTGCTGTCCGGTCGTCGTGATGTGGTTGTGGTGTCTTCGGTTTCGTGCCTGTACGGTATTGGTAACCCGCAGGATTTTCATGCGAATGTTACAGAAGTAACGGTGGGACAGGTGGTGAACCGGAATCAAATGTTACACCGATTGGTCGATGCGCTTTATTCGCGCAACGAAGTTGACTTTCAGCGTGGTAATTTCCGGGTAAAAGGCGACACGGTTGATATTTTCCTGGCCTACGCAGACTCGGCAGTTCGCATTGTTTTTTGGGGAGATGAGGTTGAAGAGATTTACAGCTTCGATCCGGTTGAAGGAGCCATCATCGAAAAGCTGGAGAAAGCGATTATTTATCCGGCTAATATTTTTGTGACGACCAAAGAGCGCATGCAACAATCGATTCGTGAAATTCAGGACGATTTGGTAAAGCAGGTTGAGTTTTTCCGCGAAATCGGCAAGCCTTTGGAAGCTAAACGAATTGAAGAACGGGTGGAATACGATTTAGAGATGATGCGGGAGTTGGGCTATTGTCCCGGTGTGGAGAACTATTCCCGTTATTTCGATGGCCGAGATGCCGGAACACGTCCTTTCTGTTTGCTCGACTATTTCCCGGACGATTTCCTGGTTATTTTGGATGAAAGCCACGTAACCGTTCCGCAGATTCGGGCCATGTACGGTGGCGACCATTCCCGAAAAGTGAACCTGGTGGAATATGGTTTCCGCCTGCCGGCAGCGATCGATAACCGTCCGTTGAAGTTTGAAGAATTCGAGAATCTGATTAATCAGATGTTGTTTGTTAGTGCGACACCTGCCGATTATGAACTCGAAAAATCAGAAGGTGTTGTGGTGGAGCAGATTATTCGCCCAACCGGGCTGCTGGATCCGGTCATCGAAGTTCGTCCGTCGGGTAATCAAATTGATGACCTGATGAACGAGATTCACATTCGTATTGAAAAGAACGAACGGGTGCTGGTGACGACACTGACCAAACGCATGTCGGAAGAGTTGAGCAAGTACCTGATCAATATGGGAATCAAAACACGTTACATTCACTCGGATATTGATACGATGGAGCGGATTGAGATTATGGAAGATCTGCGGAAAGGTGTTTTCAATGTTTTGGTTGGAATCAACTTGCTACGGGAGGGGCTCGATTTGCCGGAAGTATCTCTGGTTGCCATTATTGATGCCGACAAAGAAGGTTTCCTGCGTTCGGAGCGCTCATTGACACAGACTGCAGGCCGAGCCGCGCGTAACATCAACGGGCATGTGATTATGTACGCCGACAAGATTACCGATTCGATGCAAAAGACGATCGATTCGACGAACTACAGGCGTATTCGTCAAATGCAGTTTAACGAGGAAAATGGCATCACGCCGCAACCAATTGTGAAACCAACCCGGGAGATTATTGGTTACGAGTACCGCAGCAATAAGCCACAGGGCTACCAACAGGACGACCGTCCGCTGGATGTTGCAGCTGATCCGGTGGTAGCGCACATGAGCAAGCCCGCCTTGGAAAAAGCGATTGCGAAAACCAAGAAAGAGATGGAAGCGGCGGCAAAAGAACTCGATTTTATTGAGGCAGCCCGTCTTCGCGACGAGATGTATCGCTTGCAGGATATCCTGAAAGAAAAGGTCTAATTAACAATCATTGTGCACTTTTGCCGGTAGATTGAGCATTCTCAGTTGACCGGAAAGCAGATATTACTATATTTGTCATACCAGTTTTTCTGTTGACAAAACCGAAGCTTAGATGTGCTTCACAATCCTGAAAACAATTACAGATGAATAGTACAGAACATGCCGGCGCCCTTATTCAGAGCGACGCCGTTACATTAGGTTTACTGTTCCTGCTTTTGGCAGGAATTTTTTATACCAGTAACTCCAAGATTCCTTTTTTTGCCAAATTCTACAAGGTTGTCCCCATGCTGCTGTTGTGCTATTTTCTGCCCAGCTTGCTGACGACTTTTAAGATTGTTGATGGCGAAAATTCCAATCTGTACTATGTTGCTTCCCGTTACCTGCTGCCTGCCAGTTTGGTTTTGCTGACGCTCAGCATTAACCTGAAAGAGGTTTTTAAGCTCGGGAGTAAAGCACTGATCATGTTCTTCACAGGTACGCTTGGCGTAATTATTGGCGGTCCGCTGGCCATTTTAATTGCTTCGGCCGTTAATCCCGATTTGGTTGGTGGTGCCGGCCCTGAAGCTGTTTGGCGAGGGCTCACCACGATTGCCGGCAGTTGGATCGGTGGTGGGGCCAACCAGGCGGCCATGTACGAAATTTTCAAGCCGTCGGATCACTTATATTCAATCATGATTACGGTAGATGTATTGGTAGCTGAGGTTTGGATGGCCGTATTGCTGATTGGCGTCGGCAAATCACATCGGATCGATAAATTCTTCAATGCTGATGCATCAAGCGTTGAAACCTTGCAAAAAAAGATGCACGACTTTAGTCAGAAGATTGCCCGAATTCCGAGCACGACAGACCTGATGGTCATCCTGGCGATCGGATTGGGAGTAACAGGCCTGTCGCATTTGATTGCCGATTTTGTGGCTCCTTACATTGAAGTGCACGCTGATTATTTGAAGAAATTCAGCCTGACATCGAAATTCTTTTGGCTGATTATTTTGGCGACTACTGGAGGGATCGGATTGTCGTTTACCAAGCTGCGGAATTATGAAGGTGCCGGTGCGTCGAAAATCGGGACCATCTTTATTTATGTGTTGGTGGCTACCATCGGGATGAAAATGGACATCTCCAAAATCTTCGATAATATCGGTTTGTTCGCCGTTGGTGCGATCTGGATGGCAATTCATGTCAGCCTGATGCTCATTGTAGCCAAACTCATAAAAGCGCCATTCTTCTTCCTGGCAGTGGGCAGTAAAGCTAATATTGGAGGTGCGGCCAGTGCACCTGTTGTTGCTGCTGCTTTTCACCCGTCGCTGGCTCCGGTTGGAGTGCTGTTGGCGGTGTTGGGTTACGCCTTGGGAACTTACGGAGCCTGGATATGTGGCTTGCTGATGCAGATAGTTGCCAAGTAATTAACCCCCATTTTATTTGTTTGCAATAATCCTTCAATTTTTGATTGGTGAGCGGTAGGCTAATGCTGGAAAGTATTAGCCTTTTGTTCATATGAAAAAAAATCCAATAATTAACCTGTTTAATTCAATTGGTATTATAAGAGTTAAAATTCTGAATATAAAATCATCTTTTTGGACGGTTTTTCCCCATTTTCTTTTCTTTTTTTCCATTTGTCGAGCCGTTGGAGCCTCATAAAATAATTTTCTTTCAAAATTTAATATGTACACTTGTGCAATTTGAAGTGTTTGAAAGACTTATGTGGCGGCTCTTTCGCCGCTTTTTTCAATTTTGAAGGGCAGTTATGAACAGTGTACTGGTAACAAAAAGAATTTAAAATTATTTGGAGGTTAAATTAATATTAATACTTTCGTGATAGTGTTATTCGAATATTACTAAAGTAAGAGTCAGACTGACGGTAACTTCAGGTAGGGAAGGATGAGTAAGTATTAACAAAAAGAATGTTAACGGTATGAAGTTGTTGAATTTTACTGAAGGAAAAGGTGCAAGGAGAGGAGTGAATGAAGACATCATTCAACTCGTAAGCTGTCCGACTAACGGAAGCGTTTGCACTCAAAATTTGTGTGAAATAAATCGTTTGTTGTCAACTGCACAACAAAGTCGTTTTACGAAGGAATACGGCCGCTCAATTTATAAAATGAAAGAGGCTTTAGCTGTGGCTGACGATATTAAAGTTGAACGCTGCGCCAACTGTGCTGCCTTATTCCGTAAAACTATTCTGTCGTCCATGGATAACGTGAAAGAAGAGTTGGAAGAAATGTCGAAAGGCTATTTCAAGACTCGTTATCGCGAATCCTACAAACAGGTTTCTGTTATGGTGGCGGAACTTAAGCAATCAAGATCTCTGGCCTAATCGATTTCTTATTCTGATTGCGTATAAATTAGACCTAAAACGTTATTCTGGAGAATAACGGGAGCTAATTGTCCCTAATTTTGCACTTTCATTTATAACAATGTTTTATGAATAAGGTGTTTCACCCCAAACTGGTGAGTGTTCTAAAGCAGGGATATTCCAAAGAACAATTTTCGAAAGACCTATTTGCCGGCATCATTGTCGGCATTGTTGCTTTACCCCTGGCCATTGCTTTTGCCGTGGCTTCCGGTGTATCGCCCGAAAAAGGGTTGATTACGTCTATTGTAGCTGGCTTGATTATTTCATTGCTCGGCGGTAGTCGGGTGCAGATTGGTGGCCCAACCGGCGCTTTTATCGTCATTGTATATGGTATACTTCAAACCTACGGGTTGGATGGGCTGATCATCTCAACAATTATGGCCGGCATCTTCCTGATCGCTTTCGGCCTCTTGAAATTAGGCTCGTTGCTGAAGTTTATTCCACACCCATTGGTGGTTGGTTTTACCAGTGGCATTGCACTGGTCATTTTTACAACTCAAATTAAAGACGCGCTCGGGCTGCAGCTGGACAAGTTGCCTTCGGAATTTTTGCCCAAGTGGGGAACCTATATATCACATCTGGGCGATGTGAACCTTGTCGCATTGGTCATCACCATTGTGACGATCCTGATATCAGTCTATTTTAAAAAGATTACAACGAAGATCCCCGGATCATTCGTTGCCATTATATTGGTGACGGCAGTAGTGCAGATATTTAAACTTCCGGTGTCGACCATTGAAACTGTTTTTGGCGATATTCCGCAAAGCATTAGTCTCACCGTTCCGTCAATCGATTTCAGCCAGTTACATGTTTACCTTGCTCCGGCTTTAACCATCGCTTTGTTGGGCGGAATTGAAAGTTTGTTGTCGGCAGTTGTGTCCGACGGTATGATTGGCGGAAATCACCGTTCCAACACGGAATTAATTGCGCAGGGGATTGCCAATGTCGTGACTCCCTTTTTCGGTGGAATTCCGGCAACCGGCGCTATTGCCCGCACGGCAACTAATGTGAAAAACGGTGGCCGTACGCCGATTGCCGGAGCAGTTCATGCGGTTACCTTGCTGTTTATCATGTTGTTTTTCGGGCAATGGGCAAAGCTGATCCCGATGTCCTGTTTGGCGGGTATCCTGATTGTTGTCTCTTACAACATGAGTGAATGGCGTTCGTTCGTTTCCATTATGAAAGGTTCCGCCTTCGATATTTTAATTCTGTTGGTGACTTTCTTTTTAACTGTTTTGGTTGACCTGACTTTCGCCATTGAAATAGGCATTGTGCTTTCGGCTTTATTGTTTATGAAACGCATGGCTGACGCGGGCACCAAGCCCGAATTTGAAGTGGACTCGGATGTTCTCGAAAATTATTCAAACTTACCAAAGGAGTTGGGTATCTACGAAATTAGTGGCCCGTTCTTTTTTGCCTCTGCCAAACAATACAGCTCAACCTTAAAGCAAATCGGGTTGAAATCAGAGGTTTTGATTATCCGGATGCGTCACGTTCCTTTTATCGATTCAACTGGATTGCACAATTTGAAAGATGTCGTGAAGCAGATTCAAAGCAACGGCACAACCGTATTTTTGTCTGGCGTTCGCCCAAACGTAGCGAAGGATATGGAAAAAGGAAAGCTGTTCGAACTGATTGCACCCGAAAATGTGTTGCCCGCTTTTGATCAAGCGTTGTTGAAGGCATCGGAATGTCTTCGTAATAAGGCCGTTTAATCCCGGAATTCCTGTTTTACGACTTTGGCTTCGGTTAAAAAGGAAAGCCCTTGTTGGTTGCTGGTTCCGGTCATTACAGCCTGAATCAGCAACTGGCTTGCATTTTCATCGGCGCCCCATTCAACCAGGAAACTGGCACCGGCACCCCCTTTGTCTTCTTCGTATTCCACGACAAATTCAATCGACTCCAGCGGTTTTAGGAGGATGGTCGAGTCGATGTATTTTCGTAACTGTTTCCCGTATGAGTCATTGTAATTTGCACTGAAAATATACACCGTATCTGTTAGTGACGTATTTCGAACGCTGAGCGTTGAAGTCAGCAAGAAGCGTTTTGTTCCATCCATATGATAGATGTCTGAGTAAACCGGTATGTAGTCGGTTTCCAAATATTTGACAGCGTCCGAATCCAGTTCAACGAAGGTGTATTGATGGCTGGGATGTTGCATCTTTTTCAGGTTTTCGGCTTTCTTTTCCGGCTGGCAGGAAAGGAGAATAACAGAAACCAGAAGTAAAACAGGAAACGCTTTCATGGGCCTAAAATTAAGAAGTCATTTTACAAGTGGGGTGACAAAACTGCAGTTGCCCCGGCACTTTTTTTTCCTAAATTAGCAAAGTATACAAACTAAACCTCAATCAACGACAATAACTTACAAAATGAAGTACACGATTTTCCTTTTTTCATTCCTCCTTTTTATTTGGCAAAATGTATCAGCGCAGGAACGCTATGCCGAACAGGTAGTCGATTCTGTGATGGTTGACACTTACACCTATGCAGAGAAAGACAATCAAAAACTGGACTTGGATATTTATCAGCCTGCTTTTGACAGTGCTGTTGATCGCCCCGTTGTTTTATTTGTTCATGGTGGCGGTTTTTCCGGAGGGAAAAGAGATACACCCGAGAATCAGAAGTTTTGTAAACGGCTGGCGGAATACGGTTACGTGGCAGTTTCAGTCAGTTACCGCCTGACGCGGCAAGGAACAGCTACCGGTTTTGGTTGCGATTGCCCGGCCGACGAGAAGCTGAAAACGTTTCAGGCAGCAGTTGATGATTTGCAGGATGCGACTTACTTCCTGATTGAACGATGGGAGCAGTTTGCCATCGATCCGCATAAAATAATTTTAGCTGGTAGCAGCGCTGGTGCCGAAACCGTGCTGAAGGCCGCTTTTCAACCACCGTATTGCTACGGACTGGACTCAGGACCGGTATCGTACGCTGGTGTTATTAGCATGGCAGGCGCTATTTCTGATATCAATGCCATTTACGAGGAATCAGCAGTGCCTGCACTGTTTTTCCACGGAACATCCGATAACTTGGTGCCCTATGCAACGGCACCACATCACTACTGTTCCGAAGGAAGCCCAGGATATTTGATCTTGTATGGTTCTTATTCAATGGCAGAACGTTTGCGTGAATTGGGCAAACCTTATTGGCTGCACACCACTTGCGGTGGGAATCATGCCATTGCGGGTACACCGAAGACGGAATATTTTGATGAGATCATCGAGTTTTGTTACGATTTTGTGCTGAAAGGAGAGAAGAAGCAGATTCATACGATTATTGACGGGGAGCACAAAGGCGATTATCCGGAATACAATTTCTGTACGCAGGAAAAACAAGAAAGCAATGAAGAATAAGAGTTTGCTGATTCTGTTGGCGATTCTGATCGCCGATTCCGTTCAGGCCATCGACTTGAAAGTGATGACCTGGAACATTCGTTACAACAACCCGGGGGATGGGGAAAATGCATGGCCGCTTCGGAAAGACCATGTGATCGATTTGATTTTGGACCGCGCACCTGATGTTTTCGGTTTGCAGGAAGCTTTGCTCGGGCAGGTCAACGATATTGCGTCTCGCTTGCCGGGATACGATTGGGTTGGCGTTGGTCGCGATAACGGCATTAACGCCGGGGAGTATTCTCCGATCTTTTACGATTCGCGCCGTTTTCAGTTGAAAGAACAGGGTTGGTTCTGGCTGTCGGAAACACCCGGTGTGCCCAGTAAAGGATGGGACGCCGCTTTCCCGCGTATTTGCACCTACATCAAACTGGAAGAGTACGATAGCCGACGCAATTTTTGGGTATTCAACACGCATTTCGATCATGTTGGTGAAGAGGCGAGGAAGGAAGCGGCGAAATTGATTTTCGATAAAATGAAGGAGTTGAATGAAGATAAACTTCCTGTTATACTGACCGGTGATTTTAACCTGACGCCCGACGCCGATCCGATGAAATGGTTAATGCGCAAAATGCACGATACCCGCGATATGTCGGAAGCAGCGCCTGAGGGACCAGAGGGAACCTTCAACGGATTCGATTTCAACAGTCCGCTGGAGAAACGGATCGACTACATTTTTGTGAACCGCAAGGTAGAAACTGTTCGAAAATATAGCGTTTTAAAGGACTCGTACGATCAGAAATATCCGTCGGATCATTTGCCGGTTTTCGTGGAGATTTGGTTTAAGTAGCTCAAAATTTTCCTTTCAGCTGAACAAATTCCGAGGCAAACTGTCCTGTCGGGTATGAAAACTGATTTCATTATCGTAGGGCAGGGGCTTGCCGGTACGTTGTTGGCTCACGAGCTGATCAAGTCGGGGCAATCCGTTCAGGTGATTGATTCACCAAACTTTCAAAAAGCATCTGCAGTTGCCGCGGGTTTGATCAATCCCGTGGTTTTTCGCCGATTGACTAAAAGCTGGCTGATTGATGATTTGTTTCCGAAACTCGAGGAAACTTACGCCGAATTGGAAGCGCTCTTAGTGACGAAGATTTATTACCCAACGAAAATCCGCAAGGTCTTCGGTTCGGGCGAGGCCGACTTTTGGCAAAAGAAATCGGCGGAGAATGGACTTTCGTCTTATTTGAGAATCACTCCGGATGATTCACCCTATAACAGATTGAAATTAGAGCACGGAAGCGGTTGGGTTGAAAAAGCGGGCCGTGTTGATTTACAAAGTCTATTGAATGGATTCAGGGAATACCTGATTCAAAAGGAATGTCTGCATGAACTGAATTTCGATTATTCCAGATTGGTCATTCATTCTGATCGCGTTGACTATGGCGATCTCGAAGCAGGCAAAATCATTTTTTGCGAAGGACACCGTGCATCGCAGAATCCTTTCTTTCAACAAATTCAGTTTAAACACACCAAAGGAGAGGTATTTCGGGTGCAGGCGAATAATTACAATGCCGACTTCATTCTGAATAAAGCTTTCTTTTTAATGCCTGTTAGGAATAACGAATTCCGAATGGGAGCAACCTATGATTGGAATAACCTGAACGAAATTACAACCTCTGATGCCAGAGAAGAATTGTGCGAAAAGTTGGAACAGGTATTTTCCGGCGATTATAAAATCACGGAACATGTAGCCGGCATTCGGCCTACCACGCACGACCGGCGGCCCATTTTGGGACTTCATCCCGAATTTTCGCAAGTCGGCATTTTTAATGGTTTGGGTTCCAAAGGTTGCATGCTGGGGCCGTACTTCGCAAAACAATTTTCGGACATGTTGATTGATAAATCAAGTTTAATTCATCCTGAAGTCAGATTGAGCCGCTATTGCTAAACAAAAAGAATGATTATCTTGACCGGAAATAGAACACAAGATGCTTGAAAAATTTGGTGAACTGATTGTAACGTCTTCCGACTTCATGTGGGGAATTCCGGTTTTGGTGTTGTTATTAGGAGGAGGTTTTTATTTTCTGGTAATTACACGTTTGGCACCAATTAAATACATTGGCCACGCCATTCAAATCATACGCGGCAAATACGATGACCCGAACGAGGCCGGCCAGCTGAAACACTACCAGGCATTGTCGACGGCTTTGGCCGGAACAGTGGGGATGGGGAATATCAGCGGCGTTGCTGTGGCCATCACCATGGGCGGTCCGGGAGCCATCTTTTGGATGTGGATCTCGGCACTACTCGGTGTCTCCACCAAATTTTTTACCTGTTCGCTGGCTGTTATGTATCGTGGAAAGGACAGTGCCGGCGAAATTCAAGGCGGTCCCATGTACGTGATTACTGAAGGGCTGGGACGTCGTTGGAAACCTTTGGCTATCTTTTTTTCGGTGATGGCCATGTTGGGGGTGTTGCCAATATTCCAGTCGAATCAGCTCACCCAGGTTATTCGCGACGTGTTTTTGGTTCCCAACGGAATTCACCGCTCGGTGATGACAGATATGATTATCGGCTCCGTGATGGCGATTATTGTCGCGATTGTTGTTCTTGGTGGCGTAAAGCGGCTCGGAAATGTAACAGGGCGCATGGTTCCGGTGATGGTTGTCGTTTATATTGTTGCTGTATTATACATCATTTTCTCACACCCCTCGGAAATTATTCCGAGTTTCCGACTCATTTTTGAAGACGCATTTACCGGAAAGGCAGTGGTGGGTGGTTCGCTTGGTGCGATCATCATCACCGGTGTGCGCCGTGCCGCTTTTTCAAACGAAGCGGGTATGGGAACAGCTCCAATGGCACACGGAGCTGCCAAAACCAACGAGCCGATTCGCGAAGGATTGGTGGCCATGTTGGGACCAATTATCGATACCATCATTGTTTGTACAATGACTGCCTTAGCAATCATTATAACAGGAGTCTGGACGCACAGTTCGTCCGACGGAATTACCTTGACAGCGGAGGCTTTCAATGATGCAATTCCTTACGGATCTTATGTCTTGTTGGTGTGCGTAATCTTCTTTTCACTCTCAACCATGTTTGCTTTTCCGTATTATGGCAGCAAATGTTTAAGCTTTGTCGCTGGCGCCAAATACCAGCATCTGTACCATTACTTTGTAGTCGTTTTGGTGGTGGTTGGTGCAGTTTCTCAGATGCGCGTTATCGTCGCGTTTATCGATCTGGCCTTCGCCCTGATGGCTTTCCCAACGATGATTAGTGCTTTGCTTCTTTCGGGTAAAGTACGGAGGGCAGCCGTTGATTATTTTCGTCGGTATAAAGCGGGTGAATTCTGAAAATAGCGTTTGCAGCGTTGGTGTTCCGTTGAATAATTGCAAGAAAGACCTCAAAGGTTTCAAAAAGAAATTTTCCTTTTGTACATTTGACTGTTTTTGAAAAATCGTCTTAATTCGGTATTTTGTGATCTGCGATTTAAGACGGGGAATTTGCCAAACCTATCAAACGAAATAACTTATGCGATCAGTTTTGAAGAAATTGCTATTTCTTTTCTTTACTGTGTTGTGCCTGTTTTCTGCTGCATTTGCACAAATTGAAGTAAGCCGTTTATTTGTCGAAAATAAGATTAACCCGGTTGGGGTTAGTGTCATGTACCCGAGGCTTTCGTGGACTTTGGAGTCCTCAAAACGAAACGTCAGCCAATCGGCTTTTGATATTCGGGTAAGTGAAAGTCTCGAATCGCTTCAGAAGGGAGTGGATCTGATTTTCAGCACCGGAAAGATTCCTTCGGACCAGTCTGTTCACGTTCAGTTTACAGGAAATACCCTCAAACCCGGCCGCAAATATTACTGGCAGGTTCGGGTGTGGGATCAGAACGATCGGGTGTCCAAGTGGAGTGCTCCGAACTACTGGATCATGGGAATCATGGGCCCCGAAAATTGGCGGGCCAAGTGGATTCGTCCCGGAGTGAGTGAGCGCGATGGCCAAAAATTGCCATTGATGCGGACAGAGTTTGCTTTGCAAAAGAAAGTTAGGATGGCGACAGTTTTTATTACGGCACATGGCATGTACGAGGCTGAAATTAACGGAAAGCGGGTTGGCGATCTGTACCTGACTCCGGGGTGGACCAGCTACAACAAACGCCTGCAATATCAGACATACGATGTAACCGACTTTCTAAAGGACGGTAAAAACGCGATTGGTGTTTCATTGGGCAATGGTTGGTATCGCGGCAAAATTGGTTTCAATCCCAAAACCGGTTTCTACGGAGAAGACCTGGCTTTGCTTTTCCAGATGCAGATTATTTACGAGGATGGAACGACCGAAAATATTTTGTCGGACGGGAGCTGGCGTTCGGCACTGGGGCCGATCCTTGATTCTGAGATCTACGACGGAGAGACCTTCGACGCTCGGTTGGCGTTGAAAGGTTGGTCGGAACCTGGTTTTGTCGATGTGGACTGGTCGGCGATAAAATTGGCCAACTTCCCGGTAATTAATTTAGTGACTACCGAGAATGAACCGGTGAGGAAGCAGGAAGAGTTTAAGCCTGCGAAAATAATTACGACGCCCAAGGGTGAAAAGGTGATTGATTTTGGACAAAACCTGGTTGGATGGGTGCAGGTAAAAGCGACCGGGAAAGCTGGCGACAAGATTACAATTCAGCATGCAGAGGTGTTGGACAAAGACGGGAATTTTTACACGGCAAACCTGCGGACTGCCAAACAAACAAATACCTATATTTTGAAGGGCGGAGGACAGGAAACCTTCGAGCCTCACTTTACGTTCCAGGGATTTCGCTTCATAAAGGTGGAAGGATATCCTGGTGAACTGAATCCGGAAAACTTCAAGGCCATCGCGCTTTACTCGGATTTGTTACCCACAGGGAACTTTTCATGTTCCGATGATTTTGTAAACCGCTTGCAAAAAAATATACAATGGAGCCAGCGAGGTAATTTCGTTGATGTTCCAACAGACTGCCCGCAACGCGACGAACGTTTGGGCTGGACCGGTGATGCGCAGGCATTTGCTTCGACTGCCGCTTTCAACTTCAATGTAAATAGCTTTTATGCCAAGTGGTTGAAAGATGTGGCTGCCGATCAGGCCGAGGACGGAAGTGTTCCGTACGTGGTGCCCAATGTATTGGGTGACGAGTGTAGTCCGGGTTGGGGCGATGTGGCCACAATAGCGCCGATGGAAATCTACCGTTCATACGGTGACAAGGTGCTGTTGGAAAATCAGTATGCTAGCATGAAGGCTTGGGTAGATTACATTCGGAATACGGCGCAAAATAATTTGTGGCGCCCGAAACAATCTTTCGGCGACTGGTTATTTTTCCGTCCTGATGACGATAACAGCGGGAGGGCTGCATCGACTGATAAAGATTTAATTGCCCAATGTTTCTATGCTCACTCAACTCAACTGCTGATTGATGCAGCAAAAGTGTTGGAGATGGATTACGATGTACATGTGTACGATTCCTTGCTGACCAAAGTGAAAGAAGCTTTTGTGCATGAGTACCTGACACCGAGCGGGCGAATGGTTTCAGGCACGCAAACCGCTTACGTGCTGGCACTGGAATTTGACATGTTGCCGGAGGGCCTGCGCGATGACGCGGTGGCTCGTTTGGTTACCAATATTCACGAATACGATGATCACCTGACTACCGGATTTTTGGGAACACCGTACCTGTGTCACGTACTTTCTGAAAACGGGCAAAGTGAACTGGCGTATAAACTGCTGCTGGAAAAATCGTATCCATCGTGGTTATACCCTGTTACGATGGGCGCAACAACTATTTGGGAACGGTGGGATGGTATAAAACCCGACGGATCGTTTCAAACGCCCAACATGAATTCATTCAACCACTACGCGTACGGCGCCATTGGTAACTGGATGTATCGCGAAGCCGCTGGCATTAAGACCGATCCGGATGTTCCCGGCTACAAGGCGATTCTAATAAAGCCGATCGTTACGCAGAAACTGAATTTTGTGAAGGCAGATTTGCTTACCTATTACGGAAAAGTTGTATCGGAATGGCGTTGGTCGCAAGGCCAGCTAATTTTAAATGTGTCAATTCCGATTAATACCTCGGCGAAAGTTTATGTCCCGGCTTCATCGATCGACAAGGTGAAAGAAAGCGGCAAAAGCTTGACAGGACACCGCGAAGTTGAGGTCATTGGTCAGGAAGGTGTTTATGTGGTCGTAAAATTAGGCTCCGGTAATTATTCGTTCACTGTTAGTCGCTGAAAAGCATGAGCACCATTCTATGGGTTTATTTATGTAGTTGGCTCTTTGGGCGTTTTTTAGGGAGATTGAAGGAGTCAGTCTGACGATTTAACCCCCTAAAACGGATAGTTTGTCGGGAGTCTGTCAGCTTGCTGGGATTTATTTTTGTGTCCGGTAACAGATTAATAAATCAAGCAAGAACTGATGAAAACGATCAAATCTATCACTCTGGCGCTGCTCGCTGCCTTAATGCTTTTGGGTACATCCTGTAGCCAAACTAAAAAAACAGAAGAAATTTCGCCAATCCAATGGGGAATCAAAATGGCCGATTCTGATATGGCGCGTTTCCCGGATGCTTCGATGCTGGACTGGTCAAAAGAACCAAAGTGGAGCTATACGCAAGGATTGGTAACCCTGGCACTTCAACGTTTATACAACGAAACCGGTGATCAAAAATATTACGATTATGGTTTTGCTTACGCTGATAAAATGATCAACGAAGATGGTTCAATCGTATCGTACAACATGGAGAAATACAACCTCGACCTGGTGAATTCCGGAAAAATCCTTTTCGAAATTTATGAGAAAACAGGTGACGAGCGGTTTGCAAAAGCGATGGATTTGCTGAATGAGCAGCTCAAAAACCAACCAAAAACTTCCGACGGCGGATACTGGCACAAGAAAGTTTACCCGTTTCAAATGTGGTTGGATGGCGTTTACATGGCTGACCCATTCCATGCGCAATACGGCAAAGTGTTTAATAAGCCAGAGGCTATCGACGATGCGATGCACCAGGTTTTCACCATTCAAAAACATACACACGATACCATTACCGGTTTAAATTTCCACGGGTGGGATGAAAGCCGCGAGCAAGCCTGGGCCGATTCAATTACCGGACTTTCACAACATGTTTGGGGACGTGCGCAGGGCTGGTACGCCATGGCACTGGTTGACATTCTGGATTTTATACCGGCAGATCACCCGCAAAGAGTAGCATATCTGGATGTTTTGAAAACGGTTTATGCAGCTATCCTGAAAGCTCAGGATCCGGCGACAGGTGTTTGGTGGCAGGTCATGGATGAGCCTGCTCGCGAAGGAAACTGGCTGGAATCTACCTGCTCCAGTATGTTTGTTTACGCCTTTGCCAAAGCAAACCGCATGGGATACGTGGATGATTCGTACATGGAAGCTGCCAAAAAAGGCTTCGACGGCATGCTGAAGACCTTCATCAAAACAGAAGATGATGGCAAAATCTCGCTGACACAATGTTGCGCTGTTGCCGGTTTGGGTGGAAATCCTTATCGCGACGGGTCATACGAATATTACATTTCGACAGAGATTCGCGATAACGATCCGAAGGGTGTTGGCCCATTTGTTATGGCGGCAATTGAACTGCAAAAAGATATCGACAAAAAATAATAGTGGATCAGAAAATAGATTTTCAAACCAAAGAGGGAGGCTATGACGATAGCAGCCCTCTTTTTTTACCTTTATTACGCGAAATCTGCTAATTTAGGCAGACTAAAAATTTGACGAAATTGGCAGGATCGGGGAATCAAGAAGAGCAATTTATTATTCAACGAATGATTGAAGGCGACAAACGGGCCTTCAAATATTTCTTTGACAAGTATTACCGCGAGCTCTGTAATTTTGTCAATATTTACCTGAAAGACGAGATGCTTGCCGAAGAGGTAGTGCAGGATATCTTCGTTTACTTTTGGGAAAACAAGCAAAAAATAAAAATCCATTCTTCAGTTAAAGCCTACCTGTTCGGTGCGTCGAAATATAAAAGTTTGAACGTGCTTCGTTCGCAGAAAGACAACCTGGTTTGGTTTGATGCCATTGAGGCGAGCGAAAGTTATATCGACGAGATTCCGATGGAGCAGTTCTCCGGTATCGAGGAATTTCGACAAATACTGAATGATGCGATATTGCAACTTCCTGAAAAATGTCGCGAGATTTTTTTACTCAGCAAAAAGCAGGAACTATCCAACAAACAAATAGCCGAACAACTGGGGGTGTCCGTTAAAACAGTTGAAAATCAGATGACAATCGCGTTGAAAAAGTTGCGAAGCTGTCTGGAGCCGCACCGCGACAAAATCTTTCTACTCTTCCTGCTCGATTTTTTCAAATAAAAAAAATGAAATTCTTTTAGGGGTATTTACGTGTTGCTGTTACTTAATGGTAAAAGCGGCCTAAACATGGAAAACGAAATCCCTTGGGGGAAAATACAATATTACCTGATTCATTCGGATGAAAAGCCGGATGAAGAGCTTCAGCAATGGCTACAAAAATCGGATTATAACAGGAAATTATGGGGAGAAGTTAAACTGACTTATCTGATCTCGGGCGAACTCCCTCGTGAGTTTGAGCCGGATCAAAAAGTAGCTTGGAGCAAAATTGAAAACCGGATTGCAGCAAAGCAACGGAGGGTGAGATTGAATCCGGTTTTCTTAAAAGTTGCAGCTTCCATACTCCTGTTTTTTGTCGGTGGCCTGGCAGGCTACTACCTTATGCAGCACCAGGAGGTACAATATGCTGAAGTGTTTTCACCTTATGGCCACAAAACCAAAGTCGTATTACCCGACCAATCTGTCGTTTGGCTCAACGGCAACTCCTCCTTGAAATATGCAACAAATTTTGAGCATTCGCGGGATGTGCAATTAACCGGAGAAGCATTGCTGCAGGTGACCAAAGATCCCGGTAACGTATTTCGTTTGCGTTCCGGCGATGTGAAGGTCGAAGTATACGGAACCAAATTCAATTTTAAACACTACTCAAATGATCAGAATGCTGAAGTGGCTTTGATCGAGGGAAGTGTGGGCTTGTTCAACCGCGATAAATTGCTGACCAAGATGACTCCGGGGCAAGTTGCGAACCTGAATCCGGAAACAAATAAACTGGAAGTTAGCAGCGAAAATATGGACATGATCGTATCGTGGAGCACCGATGAACTGGTTGTTGAGAACCAGTCGTTCGGCGAAGTTTTGAAATACCTGGAACGCTGGTACGGCGTCGAGTTTCACTACGACAAGAGCATTGATTTGCAGCAGCGTCTGAGTTTCAAAGTTAAAACTGAAAGTCTGCCCGAACTGCTTTCAACTATCGGATACTTAACATCAATCAAATATCGAATCGAAGGTAAAAATGTTGAACTCTCAAAATGAAACCAATGAAATAAAAGAATCGGATTAAAAATGCAAAAAGGCTTGCTGCGCTAACAGCAAACCTTCCAAATGAATTTTGTTTAATCGCGTTCCTGCAAGTCGATAAGCGCCAACCCATTGAGCTTGCAGTAATGCACAAAATGTATCACAAACTTATGAAAAAAAAATTGAACGCCGGAGGCTCCTCTGCGAGTATTGCCTCTTGGTACAAAAGATTGTTAATTATGAAATTGACACTTGTCTTATGTCTGTTTGTCGGGCTGTTGAGTTCAATGGCTGAGACGAATGCTCAAAGTACCCGCCTAAATCTGAAAATTCAACAAGGAACAGTGAAAGATGTCATCGAAGAGGTTGAACGTCAGACTGATTATTCATTCATGTACGATAACAATGTTTTGGACGTGAGTCGAAATATCACGGTTGTAACCGAAAACTCTTCGATCAAGGAAATCATGGATCAGGTTGTTGAAGGACAAAATCTAAAATATGAATTGGTCAACCGTTTTATAGTAGTATCCGAAAAAGGCGCCACTGTAAATCAACAAAAAGAGATAAAAGTAAGTGGTAAAGTGACCGGCGAAAAGGGCGAGGCCCTGCCCGGGGTGACGATCGTTGTGAAAGGAACGTCAACCGGTACGGTAACCGATTTCAACGGAAACTACTCACTGGCCGACATTCCGGGTGATGCGACTTTGGTATTCTCGTTTGTGGGGATGCAAGCTCAGGAAGTTGTTGTTGCCGGCCAAAGCAAGATCGACGTGGTCCTGCAAGAAGAATCAATTGGTTTGGAAGAAGTTGTTGCGATTGGTTATGGTACCATGAAGAAAAGTGATTTGACCGGTTCTGTTTCCTCCATCAACAGCGATAAATTTCAGGTGGGGGCTGGATTAACTCCGCAGGCGATTATGAAAGGGTCGATCTCCGGTGTCAGTATCAGTCAAAACTCGGGTAAACCCGGAGGTACCAACACAATCCGTGTTCGAGGCGGTACGTCAATCTCGGCTTCCAACGAACCTCTGTATGTTATCGACGGTGTTCCTATTTCTACTTCAGCAGGTGTGAGCTCTACCAAATTAAGCAGTACTTACGACTATTTTGACCAGGAGGCTGTGGACCCTTTGTCGAGTATCAACCCGAATGATATTGAGTCGATCAACATTTTGAAAGATGCGTCGGCCACTGCAATTTACGGTTCACGCGGTGCCAATGGTGTTATCATGATCACCACCAAACGAGGCAAAGCCGGCAGAACGCAACTGGATTATTCGTTCAACACCGGATTCTCAAATGCATCAAAACAGCTGGATGTTTTGACAGGTGATGAATATCGGTCGATTGTTAACGAACTTGGGTTAACGCTGGATGATAAAGGGGATAATGCGAATTGGCAAGACCGGATTGAGCGAACAGCTCTTACAACCAGTAATTTCCTGTCGTTGACAGGTGGTGTTGAGAAAAGCAACTACCGCGTATCGGTTGGTTACAGTGACCAGGAAGGTATTATCAAAAGTTCAGGCGCGAAGAATTTTAACAGTCGGGTTAATCTGACGCACACCGAACTTGACGGCAAATTGAAATTCGACGTTAACATGAGTTACGGTCAGCAAACGACCAATCAGGCTCCCGTGTCGAACACCGTAGGTAGTGAAATGGGTAGTAGTATTCTTTATGAAGCTTACGTGTTCAATCCAACCTATCCGATTTACGATGAGAACGGAGATTATTACAATGTGCCGCCTTATCGTGTTAACCCGGTTTCGTACACCACCGACCTGCTTGACGAACGGAAAAGTACCAAGTTCCTGGGGAACATCAGCGCTTCGTATAATTTCATTAAACCGCTTACTTTCCAGGTTAATGGAGGATACAATGTCAACCAGCTTGACCGTAATTCCTACATTTCAAAAAGCAACCTGCTCGGTAATGGTAATGATGGCTATGTTAATATCCAGAAGTTAGGCGATTACAATAAATTGCTCGAAACGATCCTGAAATATGATCAGAAGTTCGGAAAACACGGAATTAATGCAATGGCCGGTTATTCATACCAATATTTCTACAATGAAGGCTTTAATCAAAGTGCTTCCGGCTTCCTTTCAGATGTTTTCAAATGGTACAGTATCCAGGCAGCCACATCAATCAATATTCCAACAAGCTATGCCGAGGAGAACAAATTGATCTCCATGTACGGACGTGCAAACTATAACTATGACGACCGATACCTGTTCACAGCCACGCTGCGTCGTGATGGTTCGAGCCGGTTTGGTGCCGATAACAAATGGGGGTTATTCCCATCAGCAGCTTTTTCGTGGCGTGTTTCAAACGAAGATTTCTATAGTAGCAACCTGGTGTCCGATTTGAAATTCCGCGCCAGTTATGGTGTGACCGGTAGTCAGGAAATCGGAAACTACAATTCATTAAGTACTTTAAGTGCAAGTAGTAGTGGTTATATCGTTGGTGGCTCGAAAGTTACGATTGTAATGCCTGCCCAATATGCTAATCCGGATTTGAAATGGGAAGAAACTGCTCAGGTTGATATTGGTATTGACTTTGGATTTGTTGGAGGCCGTTTGCAGGGGAGCTTAGATTGGTACTCTAAAAAGACTTCCGATCTGTTGCTTTCTATTGATATTCCATCTCCGTCCTATATCTCCAAACAAGTTGCAAATGTCGGAGCTGTGCGCAACTCCGGGATTGAATTTACTTTAAATGCCGATTTGATTCGTTCCGGAAACTTCAAATGGAATGCAAATATCAATGTTAGCCACAACTCCAACAAAGTGCTGAGTTTGGCTAACGACAAATGGGTTGGTGAGGATATGCAAACTGCACCTTGTCAGGGACAGGGGCTATCAGGTACCTACGCTCAGTTGATTACGCCAGGCCAACCTTTGGGAACTTTCTACGGTAAGCGTTTTATTGGTTTCGATGAAGACGGATTAGAACAATATGCCAATGATGGCGAAAGTGAAGTGATTGGATGTGCCCAACCCGACTTAAGCTTTGGTTTTGCATCAAACTTTAGTTACAAAAATTGGTCGTTAGCCATGAACTTCCATGGTACTTTAGGCAACGACATCTATAATGGTACACGAAACAATCAGGCCTACCTGAGCAATTTGCCTGGTCGTAACGTATTTAAGGAAGCGGTTACAAGTGGCGTAAGCAGGAGCCAGGCAAAAGCATATTCGTCGCGGTTTATCGAAGACGGATCATTTCTCCGTTTGGATAACCTGACTTTAGGTTACACTTTCAATACAACGAACACATTCCTGTCGAATGCGAAAGTTTATGTATCCGGGCAGAACTTGTTTGTTATTACCGGTTATTCGGGTTTAGATCCGGAAGTAAACTCGGAAATATCGAGTACAGGAACTGCACCTCTGGGTATCGATTATTTGAGTTATCCAAAAGCAAGAACATTTACGCTTGGAATTAATGTGTCATTCTAAATAATAATTGAAAATGAAAACATACAAAATATTAATAGCTTTAGCTTGTGCAAGCTTGGTTTATACTTCGTGCACCGATCTGGATGAAGTTACTTATGGCCAACTTTCACCAACGACATATTATCAGAATGAAACTGAAGCCCTTTCTTCTGTGGTTGGTGTATACAGCCTTTTGGGCAATCTACATTCCGCCGGAGGCGATGGCTGGCGTTTTACCGAATACGGAACTGATGAGTTCTTCTGCCCGGGTAAAGCAAGTGGTGGCTGGTATGATCAAGGCGTTGACGAGGTTATGACTCATAACTGTACTTCAAGCAACGGTCGTATGGTAACTGCATGGAATACGATTTTTAAGGAAATCGGCGCAGCAAACGCTGTTTTGGAAAGCTTGGAAGCTTCACCTAATGCTGATGACTTAACGGCCATGATTGCAGAAGTTCGGGCTCTGAGAGCTTTTGGGTATATGCGTGCCATGGATTTCTGGGGTAATGTGCCAATTTTTACCGATGCACGGGTTGAGTCAACCAATTTGCCAAGCACAAATACGCGTGCCGAAGTATACCAGTTTGTTGTTGACGAATTTACAGCAGCTGCTGCCGATCTTCCATCGGTTACAACAGTTGACAGAGATGCCTATTACCCTCGTTTGACAAAAGAATCGGTTTATACTGCTTTGGCTGAAGTCTATCTAAATTCCGAGATTTATTCGGGGACTGCAGATTATAGCAGTTGCTTAGAGATGTGCAACAATGTGATTAGCACGAATGCCTTTTCGCTGCAGTCAAGTGTTGGAGATTGTTTCCTATCATCCAACGAAAATAATTCGGAAGTGATCACAGCCATTTCGGTAGATCCAGCCAAAGGAGTGGGCGGTAACCAGTTTATCTTGTATGCTCAACCAGCCCTCGACCAGCAAAAATATGGCTTGGGTTTCGGTCCTGCCAATGGTTATTGCTTTGATGATACAGCTTTGGAACGCTATGAAGATGGCGACGACCGGTTGCTGTTGTTGGAATACGGTCCTCAATACTACCTGGATGGCGTGACTCCGCTTGCCGACTCGAAAGGCGTTCAGTTGAATTTAATCACATTGGTTGAGCCTACCCGTATGGCAATTGCGGATAATGAAGGTTATAAAGTGTTGAAGTATTCACCGGTCGGTGCCACCTTCACAAGCTATAATGCGGATAATGATTATGTCGTTGACCGTTATGCGAACGTTTTGCTGATGAAAGCAGAAGCCCTGACCCGACTAGGGCAGGATGCAACTACTGCATTAAGTCTTGTAAACCAAATTCGGGAAAGAAGCAATTGTGTTGCTTTAACAAGTCTGACATTGGACGACATTGACAAGGAAAGAGCACGTGAATTGATTTGGGAAGGAAAACGCCGGGCGGATATGATCCGTTTTGGGACTTATTTTACAAGTACCTGGTTCTACAAACAAAACGTTGAAGATCCGGTTGCGGATGCTTGGAGAGGTCTTTATCCAATCCCCGACATTCAAATAACAAACAATCCAAACCTGGTGCAAAACCCGGGATATTAAAATTCAATTTAGGCATAACACAGAGGGCCGTCTTTAATCGGACGGTCCTCTGTTGCTTTTGGCGCCTGACCTTCACCGAATTGTTGTAATATTCGCTGCCTTTGGTAATTTATAGTACGAGGTTTGACGCGACGAACCTATCGAAATAACCAGTTTGTATTTGAGTTAAAGTGAAGTGACTTCACCTAAGTCCGGACTGGTGATTTGTCCCCCCGAATGTGTTGATTGGTCAACGTTTTTGTCAGCTAATCTTCCGTAGCTTTGATTAACTAAATCAAAATCAATTATTGCTTGAACCTGAATAGTCATGAAGAAAATCTTAATCACCCTTAGTTTTCTTGCTTTTCTTTCAACTTTAGCCAGTGCTCAAACCTGGAACCCGGCGATTCCCCGTGATACCAGTTTTACGATTTACAGTAACTGGCAGAAGTGGAAAAAGAGCTATCCCGATGCTAAACCTGCGAAAGTGGTTATTGCCGAAAACGTGCAGGCCAACTACGATGTGGTTTATACAACACTGAAAGGCACTCCCTACGGCGATCGTGATTTGCACATGGATATCTTCAGTCCGAAACAGAATGGCAAGTATCCGGCCGTACTTTTGGTGCACGGAGGTGCCTGGGCAACCGGCAGCAAAGCCAATCAGGCGCCGATTGCGGCGTACCTGGCGTCGAAAGGTTATGTGGCGGTAGCGGTTGAGTACCAATTGGTGCTTGAAGCAACTTATCCGGCAGCGGTTTATAACATCAAATCTGCGATCCGTTACTTACGGGCTAACGCTGAAAAACTGAATATCGATCCTGACAAAATAGCAATTGGCGGTTCCTCTGCCGGTGGGCAGTTGGCGTGTCTGGTCGGTTTGACGGGAGACCTTGAGAAGTTCGAAGGAGAGCAGGGGAATGAAGGATTTTCAACTTCCGTACAAGCTATTGTTGATATGGATGGTGTGATTGATTTCATGGCACCGTGGTCGTTGAAAAGTGAGCGGAAGCCGGACTCCTATGATGTGCGCTGGCTCGAAGGCGACTTTTACCAACGACCGGATCGCTGGAAAGAAGCTTCCCCAATCTTTTGGGCAAACGAAAAGATGCCGCCCATGCTTTTTCTAACCAGTCCCCATCCGCGCTTTACAGCCGGAATGAACGAACTTACCGCCATGATGGACTACTGGGGAATTTACCACGAGAAGCACACTTTCGATATCAAATACCACGCGTTTTGGTTGGTTGAACCCTGGTTTGACGAAACGGTTGTTTACATCGAAAAATTCCTCGACAAAGTTCTAAAAAAGGAAGAATAAGATTCGGGCTTTGTACCACCGTTTTGTGTCCTTTTAAGGGAATGTAAATTGGCGATGATAAGTCGGTCTGAGTTATTCAAGGCAATGCCGGTGCTCCTAATAAGATGAAGTGTAATCTGAATACTGGTCACTGCGACTGATCACTACTAGCAGCACGTCTCTGTCATTTTATCCCCGCTGTTGTATCAATATGCCACCCCCTGTTCTCACCGCTGTTGGTACCTTTACAGACAACTAACAAACCAAGAAATGAATCACATCGCAAATCGTTTTAGACTGTTATTTGTAACACTGCTTTTGGGGACCACAGTCGCAGCTACAGCAGCTGTCCCTTTGAAATCTTCAGAAAAACAAATTGCATTTCCTGGTGCTGAAGGCTGTGGGAAATATACCACCGGAGGTCGTGGCGGAAAAGTGATTGCCGTCACAAACCTGAATGATTCGGGGGAAGGAAGCCTGCGGGCTGCCCTAAACGAAGAAGGAATACGGACAATCATTTTTCAAGTGTCCGGAACAATAGCGCTGAAATCGGAGCTGCGGGTTCGCTACGGCAATTTTACCCTGGCAGGTCAAACTGCCCCGGGCGATGGTATTTGCGTTGCGGGCTACCCCGTTCTGATTGATGTCGACAATGTGATTATCCGCTACATGCGCTTCCGCTTGGGCGATGAAAATAAGGTAGAAGCGGACGCCATGTCGATTCGACATTCAAAAAATATTCTGATTGACCACTGCAGCTTCAGTTGGGCAACCGACGAATGTGCGTCGCTTTACGAGATGCACGAGTCAACCGTGCAATGGTGCATTATTTCGGAAGCACTGAACAACTCGGTTCACCGCAAAGGAGAACATGGTTACGGTGGTATTTGGGGAGGCGAAAATGTGAGCTTCCATCACAACCTGTTTGCACACAATTCGAGTCGAAACCCACGCTTCAACGGTTCGCGCTACAATGTGCCCTGGACCGATGTGGTCGACTTCCGCAATAACGTCATCTACAACTGGAAAGTAAACAGCACTTATGCCGGCGAAAAGGCCGAGCAAAATATGGTCGCCAATTATTACAAACCCGGTCCGGCGACTCCGGAAAAGCTTTCACATCGCATTTTTAATGTTTTTAGGGCGAAGGACGATTTGCCCTTTGGTCAGTTCTACATTGCCGATAACTACGTGTTTGAAAATGAAAAGGTGACTAAGGACAATTGGAACGGAGGTGTTGATCTGGATGAGGGAGCCGTTCTGGAAAAGGCGAAATCGGACAATCCTTTTCCGTTTTGCCCGATTGAGCAGGAAACAGCACAGGAAGCTTATCTGTCGGTGTTAAAAGGCAGTGGTGATAGCTTTGTCCGCGATGCGGTGGATCAGCGGATCGTAAAAGAAGTGGAGACCGGAACGGCGACGTTTCGTGGCTCACGGGGAAATTTGCCCGGAATTATCGATTCGCAAACCGATGTTGGTGGCTACCCTGAATTGAAATCCAAACCCGCGCCGAAAGATACCGATGGCGACGGCATACCCGATAAATGGGAAGAGCAAAAAGGATTAAATCCGAAAGATGCAGCAGATGGCTCAGCCTATAAATTGTCGGATGACTATACGAATTTGGAAGTGTACTTAAACGAATTAGTTGCAACTAAATAATCAAAGGAATAAAACGAGAATTCCATCCCAATTATGAAAAGATTACAAATTTTACTGCTCGCTTTGCTGGCGGGGTTTATGGTTGAGGCGAAGGATGTTAAAGCCGACTTTATCGTGGATCAGTCGGGCACTGGCGATTTTAAAACGGTTCAGGAAGCCATTGATGCTGTTCCCGATTTTCGGAAGAATGAAACGGTCGTTCTCATTAAAAACGGGATTTACAAAGAGAAACTGGTTTTACCAACCAGCAAACGCCAGGTCACTTTTATTGGCGAGAATAAAATGAAAACGATCATCACCTACGACGATTACGCGCAAAAAATGAATGTTTTTGGCGAAGAAAAAGGAACGACCGGTTCATCGGGCTTTTTCATTTTCGCCGATGATTTTAAAGCCGAAAATATCACTTTCGAAAATTCGTCCGGTCCGGTAGGGCAAGCTGTGGCAGTGCGCATATCCGGCGACAAAATCATTTTCAACAATTGTCGCTTCCTGGGAAATCAGGATACACTGTATCCGCAAGGCGATCGTAGCCGGCAGTATTACAAAAATTGCTACATCGAAGGAACAGTCGACTTCATTTTTGGTTGGTCGATTGCGGTGTTCGATAACTGCGAAATCTTCTGTAAAACGAGTGGATACGTCACAGCAGCTTCAACCCAGGAAACCAACAAATACGGATTTGTTTTCCGGAACTGCAATATCACGGGTGATGCTGAAGACAGCACCTTTTTCCTGGGACGTCCGTGGCGTCCGTATTCAAATGTGGTTTACCTGAATTGTAATCTGGGAGCGCAAATTAAAGCGGAAGGTTGGAACAATTGGGGAAAAGAAAGCAACGAGGAAACTGCTTTTTATGCCGAATATAGAAGTACCGGTCCGGGAGCAAATGCGGAAGCACGTGCGGCCTGGTCTCATCAGCTGACCGATGAAGAAGCCGATCAGTACACCTTGAAAAACATTTTCGGTTCGGAGTCAGTTTCTCCGGCTTTTGCTGACGACTGGATTCCGGAACTCTAAATGAAATTGAAAATGAACAGAAAAATTATCGTATTTGCACTGGCCCTATTGGCTTTTGGATGTCAGCCCAAGTCACAGGAAGACGAAAACAAACGCCCGACGAAGATCTTTCTGATTGGCGACTCAACGGTTGCCGACTACAGTTTGGAAGAAAATTACAAGCAACAGAAATTCCCGATCACCGGATGGGGGCAGGTGTTTCAGGCGATTATGACCAAAGATAGCCTGGCAAAAATCAAAATTATTCCGGCCGATTCTGTCATTGTGGACGACCGGGCAAAAGGAGGTCGCAGCACACGTACTTTTTTACAGGAAGGGCGGTGGCGCTCGGTTTACGACGAAATGCAACCTGGGGATTTTGTACTGATGCAATTTGGGCACAATGATGCTGCCGAAAATAAACCGGAGCGTTATGTGAATATCCAGGGATACAAGGAGTTTTTGCGTTTGTTTGTGGGCCAAACCCGGCAGAAAGGCGGTATCCCGGTATTGATTACTCCCGTAACCCGCAACTATCCCTGGGAAAATGACATTTTGTTGGGAACTGTTCACGGCGACTATCCCCGGGCAATGAAAGAGGTGGCGGATGAACTGAATGTTTATCTCATCGATCTCACATCCACCTCGGCCGAGCTGTTTACGCAAATCGGGAAGGAATATGTAAATGATCACTTTTTTATGAACCTGCCGGCAGGAGTTTACGAAGCTTATCCCGACGGACAAAACGATAACACTCACTTTCAGCCGGAAGGAGCGAAAGCCGTTGCCGGCTTAGTATTTGAAGGATTACAGAAACTAAAAAAATAAGAGAGAATGAAAACTGTCAGAAAACTAGTTTTGATTTTAATCGCTGTCATGGGAATGATTGGCAGCAGCTTTGCCGACGTCAAATACGAAATGACTGTAGCGAAGGACGGAAGCGGCGATTTCACCAGCATTCAGGAAGCAATTAATGCCACCAAAGCATTTCCGGATCAGCCAATCGTTATTCACATTCAAAAAGGTATTTACATCGAAAAAGTTCGGGTATATTCCTGGAATACGAAGTTGACTCTGAAGGGCGAAGACGCAAACGAAACGATCATTACCTATGACGATCATTTCGAGAAACTGAACCTGGGACGCAACAGTACTTTTCATACCTATACCCTAAAAGTTGAAGCGAATGATTTTATAGCCGAAAACCTGACCATCATTAATTCATCGGGCCCGGTTGGGCAGGCGGTGGCTTTGCATGTTGAAGGTGATCGTTGCCAGTTCCGGAACTGTCGTATTTTGGGACACCAGGACACGCTTTACGCAGCCGGCGAGGGGAGTCGTCAATACTACAAAGACTGTTTCATTGAAGGAACCACGGATTTTATTTTCGGTGAAGCGATTGCTGTTTTCGACAACTGCACTATTAACAGCAAAAGCGATTCGTACGTAACTGCTGCGAGTACTGTCGAAAATCAACCTTTTGGCTATGTGTTCCTGAACTGCAAATTAACGGCTGATGAAGGTGTTTCGAAATGTTACCTGGGACGTCCCTGGCGCGATTATGCGAAAGTTGTTTACCTGAATTGCGAGTTGGGAGGCCATATTCTTCCCGAAGGCTGGTCGAACTGGGGCGGAACGCAGCGCGACCAAACTGCCTATTATGCCGAATACCAAAGTTCAGGAGCGGGTGCAAATACAGAACAGCGCATTAGTTGGTCGCATCAGCTGAGCGACAAAGAAGCAAAAGCGTACACGATTGAAAATATTTTCAACCCCGGAAATCGGGTTAAAAGCGGAACTGATAACTGGAATCCAGCGGAATAAGTCATTCGTTGTCATTAATAGTTATTTCGTGGACAATTGGAGAAGAGAGTGCTTGCAATAAAATGACTACTGAATGACAATCAAATGACCATCTATGACGACATTCATTTAAAGACGAATACTCAATCACTATTTTATATGAAAAAGCAATTTCTTTATTTGACCGGAAGCTTGTTAATGAGCATGTTGGTGGCGTGTCAATGCCCAACAACGGAAACGAAGCAGGAGCCTTCATCGATCGCAGGAATGAACCTGCCTTTTGAAATGCCTGAGATACAAGTGCCAACTTTTAAGGCTGATACTTTTAATATCGTCGATTTTGGAGCAGTACCAAACGATCACAGCCTGAGTACTGTAGCCATCAACTCGGCCATTAAAAAATGTTCGGAATCGGGCGGAGGTGTCGTTTTAGTTCCGGCAGGCTTGTGGATAACCGGTCCGATTTACATGCAAAGCAATGTGAATCTGCACACAGCTAATGGTGCGTACATTCAGTTTACAGCAGATTTAAATCAGTATAAATTAATCGACTCGTTCTTTGAAGGACTGAGCGAAATTCGTTGCGAGTCGCCCATCATGGGACGCGATTTGGAAAATGTTGCGATTACCGGGCAGGGGATTTTTGATGGCGATGGCAGCAAATGGCGTCAGATTAAAAAAGAAAAACTGACGGCAAACCAGTGGAAGGAGTTTGTGAACTCCGGAGGTGTGGTTGTCGACGACCGCAAATGGTACCCGTCTGAAGCATCGATGATTGGTAACGAGCACAAAGATCAGTTGCCGAAAGAATGGACGCTGGAAAATATGGAGCCTTTCAAACACTACCTGCGCCCTGTGATGGTGAGTTTCGTGAATTGTAAGAAGTTGTTGCTGGAAGGTGTGACTTTCCAAAACTCACCGGCCTGGAACGTGAACCCGCTGATGTGCGAGCATGTAACTTTGCGCAACCTGAGCATTCGCAATCCTTGGTTTTCGCAAAATGGCGACGGCTTGGATTTGGAATCCTGCCGCATTGGGGTGATCGAAAATTGTAGCTTCGATGTGGGGGATGACGCGATTTGTATTAAATCGGGTAAAGATGAAGATGGCCGCGAACGTGGCAAACCAACCGAGCTGTTTGTCATTAAAGACTGCGTGGTTTACCACGGTCACGGTGGTTTTGTGTTGGGTAGCGAAATGTCGGGTGGTGTGCGTAACCTGTACGCTAAAAACCTCACCTTCATCGGCACAGATTGTGGTTTGCGTTTTAAAAGTACGCGGGGTCGCGGTGGCGTGGTCGAAAATATTTGGATGGAAGACATCCGCATGAGCAACATCCCGACCGAAGCCATTCGTTTCAACCTGTTCTACGCCGGCAAGTCGCCATCAGAAGATCCGATCACGGGCGACCTGATTATTGAATCGGCTCCTGTTAGCGAAGAAACACCTGCTTTCCGCAACATGTACTTTAAAAACATTTATTGCGACGGTGCGAAACAAGCTGTCAAAATTGTGGGGATCCCTGAAATGCCGGTTGAAAATATCCAGTTCGAAGATATGCTGATTAAAGCCGACAAAGGTATCGGTATCAATTACGCGTCAAAAATTGGCTTTAAAAATGTGGCCCTGCACCTTGACGAAGGCGGTGTAGCGGCAACTTTATCGAACAGCCAGGATATGACTTTTGATGCTTTTGAAACGACGGGTGCGGAACAGCTGTTCAAAATTGGTGGGACAACCACAAAAAACGTAAAACTGAATATGGCTGGTTATACGCTGAACGAAAAAGATGTAGAAGTTTTACCGGCAATAAAAGACGAAGTTCATTTGCTGAATTAAAGATCAAAGCGACATATTGGATTTTAGTTTTATGAGTAGGGGTGCTCTCCGTGTTTAAGCGGAGGCACCCCTTTATTTATGGGGAAGATAGTAGCGACCTGGTCGCGAGTATATTTGTCAAAAACGCGTTTTGCTTGGTATTGCAGATCGGAGAGGTATACCTAAAAATGGATTAGAAGGCCGAATCCGAGTTTGCTGTAGTCCAACTCAAATTCCTGATCTTCAACTGAACTGTCGTAGCTGGATACAGTTTTGTTTTCAACGCCGATAGCATACCTGACCATAAATAAGTTGAACAAGACTGCTGTTGCCCGGCCTCCATAGAAAAATCCATCGTTGTTATAAGTAATTTCATTTTTCCAGTTTTCTACAATATACTCACTGCTGTAGCCACCTACTTCGCCTCCTAAATACACTTTAAACCAATATTTTCCAGGCTCGGCTTGAAGTCCTTTAAAAACTTTTACATCAAGTCCGGTGCTCCAGGCAAACGAGGACTGCATCTCTTCCGAAAAGCCTTCGTCCAATTTCCCAAAAGCGAGGTCCCAGTTTACTGCATCAGCAATTCCTAGTCCGACACCGTAAAGCATGAACATGGTCGATTCACTGTCTGCTTCGCTTTCACTGCTGTATAAATCAAGTGTTCCTCCGAAGTGTGTAATCACTCCACTCTGAACGCCTTCAACCACTGCTGGAGCATACGTATTCGAAAATTTTGCTATCTGTTTCGACGTTTGTTCCATTTGTGCTTCCTGTTGTTTCACTTTGGCCATTTGTGCGTCATATGCTGCTTGTCTGCGTGCCTGCTCCAGTTCTTGAGCTGATTTTTGTTGCGAAGCACTTGTAGTGGAGCCTGACTGGCCGCTTGAACTTGATTCAGATTTGGCAGCCGTTGTTCCCGAGATGGAACTGTTTGTTTGACGCGTGGAAGAATTGGTTGTACTCTTGGAGGAGCTACCGGAATCGCTCCCCAAAGCGTTATTATCCGAACTGCTATTATTCGCGGTCGAACTCACTGTTTTCGTTCCTTGTTCTTTGTCTGCGGCTGACTGAAGCTTGGCCAATTGTTCGTCCACTTGACTAAGTTCGTTACTGTAATTGTTCGCTTCGTCAACCTTTGACAATTCCTGGTAAAGATTCTTCTTCTTCGTGAGACCTTCTGAAGTATTGGGTAATTGGGCAATCTCTGTTTTTAGCGATTTTATTTTCGCATTTTTAGCGGTCTCCTTCTTTTTAAGTTCCGCCAACTGTTCGTCAATCTTGCTAATTTGACTACTATACTTATTGTTTCCTTCTAGCTTATTTAAAGACTCGTAGGCCGATTTTTTCTGAACTAATCCTTCCCAGTTGTCGCCCAACGAATTGATTTCAGCCCTTAATGCAGCTATTTTTAAGTTTTTCTCTTTTTTTGCCTTCGCCTCGTTTAGGATTGACTGGAAGGTGTCTCCGCATTTTAGGATATTCGACTCAGCGTATACGCCGTATCGGTCACGATCGGCTTGACTGAACTTTAGTCGCATGTTATAGAGTTCAAATGAAGGGTGACTTTCCAGCGTTTGGAGACTTTCGAAAGAAACGGATTGACCTGATTCAACAGTTTTGGCACCGCCACTTCCCTCGAAACTCCAGCGGAGGCTGATCCACATTGCTGTTGGTGCGTTGTTCTTGATGGTGAGTCGATACATCACCTGTGGTTTGTCTTTGCTATAATTGTATCCGCGTTTTACTGCGACATCCAGGTTTAAAAACTGATAACATGTCGGCGTATAGCCTTGCACTGTTGTCCATTGTTTAGGAGGTTCTCCCCCGAGTTCATAATCTACCTTAAGCGTCAGGCGCTCTTGTCCAAAGGCGTTTATCCCGAATACGATGAACAGAAAGAGTAATGTTTTTTTCATAGAGATTTTTATTTGAGTTGATTATTTGTGGGAAAATTGGGGTTATCCTCTCACTCCAATTGCGGTACTCTTTTGATATTCCCGCTCAAGATCATCTTCTCCGTTTTCTTTGAGGTATTTGATGATGCTGTTGTTGATTTGTTGAAAAAAGCCTGGTTCGTCGGATTTGTAAGGCGGAATGATTTCAACGATTTTGTGACTTTGGTAGCTTTCCTTCAGTAAGGATGTCTTTTGCCTTTCCGCAATTTTCTGCTCGGCCAGCGATGGGTCTTTAACCGGAAATGCGAAATACATGCTGTAGTTTCCGCATTCCTTGTTTTGGTAGGTTTCCTGGTAAATAATCAGGTAGTCATCGGGTTTCAGGTTGATATCTTTAATCCGAACAGTATTTTCCGAGTTGGCGGTAATGTGGCTCTTTTTTACTTCCAAAATCTTTTTCCGGGTTTCGTACGGTAGTTTCGATGGGAGGTGAAAGGTTTCGTATCCCGCATCGGTTTTGCAAGCCCAGCTTAGTTTTTTTTCTTTAATAAGTACAAAACAAGTTGTTTGTGACATACCCATGAGTGGCAATGCCAGCAACATGAACAACGTGCAGTAAAGGTGTTTTTTCATTGAATGGGGTTTTGGTGTGTGATCAAGTTTGGGTGTAGGAAATGAATGTTTTATTGGGGGCGAACATCGAAGACATAGCCGGAACCGCAATAAGGCTGCTGCGAAAATCGGCTGTGGGATACCGGGTTGGGGAATCTGGAATGAATTGCTCGTTCCTGTTCCGTTTGTTCCCGAAACGAGGTTTCTAATGCGGCGATTTTTCGGTAATCGCCGTAAAGTTTTATCCCTATTGCGGTGGCAATTGTCAGGAATAGGATTTTAAGTCCGGTTTTGCTTTTTAGAATATTTTCCATCGCTCTTCGTTTTGTGCAAAACAATACCAGCCTGATTTCATGGTGTTTTGAAATCAGGTACGGTGTTGCCCTTCCTAAAGGGCTATTTCTTGTTTTGGTTTGTTGCGTTAAATACCAGTTACAACTGAAAATTGGTCTTCTCCAATTGTTACTTCAAAAGAACGATTCCAAATAAGTACCTGCAATACTCAATTTGAGTATTTTGAGTATTGTCAGGTAAAAAAAATATTCGGGAATTACCGGTTTGGTTGAACGATAATTAGTAGAGTTGATGGCTTCGAACGTATGCAATCAATTCCCCGGTTGAGCCGAGATTCAGTTTCTTCAGAATATTTCGACGGTGGGTATCTACCGTGTGTGAACTGATATGAAGAATGTTTCCAATTTCTTTGCTGGTTTTCTTCATCGAGAGGAAACGGATAATATCATTTTCCCTGTTCGACAACCCGTTGGATATTGCGCGTTGAGAATAGTTTTGGCTGTATAGGGTTTCGTACTCCTTTTCCTCGTTCAAACATTTGACGGTTGCCTTTATAGGGAGTGCTTCACCCTGTCCGATGATGGTGAGGTGTCCTAGACCAATGACTGGTTTGCCGATATCATCGAGCAGTAGCGGCGACTGGTGTTCGAATATGTTGACATAATTTCCCTTTGCCGTGCGAACCCTGAAATTCCAGGTGTATGAGAGGTGCATGCGTTTTTCAGGCTCAACTTCCGTCATTGTAAATACCATGAGATCGTTTAAAACGCCAATCCAAACAGGCAGGTCTTCCGGGTGAAAATGACTTAGCCAATATTCGGCACCGACTGTTTTCATCAGTTGAGGATCCAGGCCCAGGTTTAAACTGAAGTTCTTACTCACAAAAGGAAAATGACTGAGGGTGGTGTTTGTAAGAATAAAGAATGAAAGGCTGGGGGGCATAAATTCATCCATTTCCTTGATCTTCATGATGTGGTTTTTAATTATTCCGTGTTCCAGTTCGCTATTGCTTTGGAAAACCTCGTCGTAAATACTTAAAAGATTGTCGTCAATAGTCATAGTTAGAAGGTACCAGGGGTTAAACTTGCTTTTAGAAAAAATATTGAACAGTAACAGTCGTAAAACGCTAAAAGATTTAGAGATATAGCACTTTTGGATCTATTTAATTATTACTTAACAATCGATATTTTTATCCTTATCAAAATAGAATGAAAACAGGTTGTAGTCTTTATTTATTACTGTTGCTATTTTAATATAGAGATCAAGATGTTAATGATGATTTGTCTTGTTTTTATGAAGCTAATTTTAATCATAATTCTACAGGATTTCTTTTGTTGCGTTCCACGTCTAATTTTGTTTTGACTGTTGCTGTTTTGTGGGAGAGTTGGCGACCGGGGAATAGCAAGTAAAACATAGTTTTTAAATTTTTGCTGAAATGCAGTAACGCCTTGGTTATTTTATTTTTAGCGATCAAATTTTTATCCCTATCTTCGCCCGCTCAATTTCAATTTTATGATGCGGAAAATAGCCGGGAAGGTCCTGGAAAAGCAAGGTTGGAAGGTTGTTGGAGATTATAACGGACTAAAGAAATCGGTTACCGTTTTTGCACCACACACGGCCCATGTTGATTTTTACTACGGAAAGCTTGGTTTTACTAGTTTGGGAATTAAGTTTAAACTGTTGACGAAAAAGGAGATGTTCTTTTTCCCAATGAGTTACATCATGAGGGCACTTGGTGCTGTCCCGGTTCGTGGTGTCAAGGGACAGAATGCGATCTTTCAGATCGTTGAAATGTTTGAAAAGGCCGATGAATTGCACGCCGTTATTTCGCCCGAAGGTTGGATTACGCGTAGAACAAAGTGGAATAAAGGTTTTCTGTATATGGCTCAGAAAGCCAAGGTGCCGATTGTTGTAACCACGCTCGACTACGAAAAAAAAGAAATGGGTGTTGTAAAAGTGATTCACGATACGTCCGATTTTAACGCAGTGATTGCCCAGTTGAGTGATATTTACAAAGATGTTCGCGGAAAGAATCCCGATCAGTTTTCGTTACATGTGCACGAATAGCGTTACTATTCGTCTTTTACCCAACTAAACGCTTGAATATTGATGCCGACATAACAATCGTCGGCGCAGTTGTCGGGTGTGTAGCCGCATAAACTTATTACTCCCGAGGCATCGGTGTCGAAATACAGGCTATTGTTCGACTCATCAACAACCAGGTAATCTTTTACACAGGTTTCGTACAAATCATCAATGGTAAATAAAGGCACACCGGCTGTATGACTTCCGAGACTGTCGCCTGTTTCAGTCCACTCCTCGTAAACAACTTCTTCATTTTCCGGATTATTCATTGAAAAAGCCTGGTATGATCGTTGGCTAACGGTCCCATCTGTAACCGTTAAGGTTGTCACCGAGCGGTATCCCGTCCACGATTCAGAAGTGACGGAATAGACATATGATGTTCCATTTTTTAATTTCAGATTTTCCCAGCGGCTGAAGCTTTCGTCGTACGTAATTCCGCTATCTCCTTTAATGCTGGTCGATTCGGGTGTATCTTCATCACACGCCCAAAGTGTAACGAGAAGAATGACAAAGAGAAAATTGAAATATTTCATAATTGTTTCGGTTGGCCTGTATTAGATCGATGCAAACTGTTTAAAAACGTTGCGTTAAATACAACAAAATTCCTGCCACAATTAGCCGATGCGGACGTTCATTACATCATTTTTTACCCTCTACCGTACGATTTCTCTGCAAACGCTTTAAACGAATCCAGAATGGCTTGCCAGCCCGCTTGTTGCATGTCCGCCGGGTTTTGGTTTTCAGCGTCAAATGTTGTTAGAACCTCCGTTTCCCCGTTTGTCTCCTTAAAAAGCACGGAAACTTTTCTTCCGTCAGCAATTTCGTATTTCAGGCTTTTGTGAGGAATAACTTCGGTGTAGGTGCCTTCAAAATCGAAGCTCATACTCCCGTCTTTGGAAGCCATGGTGTAGCAAAATTTGCCGCCCGGTTTTAGTTCGCTTGTGGCTGCCGGACAATGCCAATCGTCCGATGCATGATTCCAGCGCGTAACCGCGCTTGGTGTTGTGAAATAAAACCAAGCCTTCTCTACCGGTACATTCACTTTGGTTTGCACCGTAATTATGGTTTGTTGTGTTCCCATGATTTAAGCGTTTGTCGTATAATTCACCATCCACTGGATTCCGTACTTATCGGAAAAGCTGCCAAAATAGGCGCCCCAAAACATATCAGCCATGGGCATATGTACTTTCCCACCGTCGGATAAAGCAGTAAACAGGCGGTCGGCTTCCTCGCGGGAGTCGGGCTCGAGATTGAGGTTCACGTTGTTGCCCATGTTAACTTTCAACCCCATTGATTTGGGCATGTCGCAGCCCATCAGGACGAAGTCGCCCATGATTGGTAATGAGACGTGCATAATCAGTTTCTTATCTTCATCGGAAAGGGGAGGCATGTTTTCGGATGGCGGGACATCTGAAAAACGGGAAAACCCGAACGAGTATTCTGTTTTAAAGACTGATTTATAGAATTCGAACGCTTCTTCGGCCTGGCCGTCGAAGTTGAGGTAAACACTTACTTTTGCCATAACTTATCGATTTAGTTGTTTGGTATTGAAACAGGTGGGTGATCTGATTTGTTGACAGGCTGGGATTTAAAAAAGATTAATTGTGCTGGTTGAAAAGTGGTACCTTTAGCTTTGTTAGACTAAAAGAAAAGATTGTGAGTAGAAGTGATCAATTAGCAGAGGATCGGACAAGGCTGGCCAACCTGCGTACTTTCCTGGCTTTTGTCCGCACAGCCATTATGGTTTTCGCCACCGGCATTACCTTTATCAAGTTGTTTTCGGCCGACGAGTCACTGGTCATCATCGGTTGGATGCTGTTGCCGGTTTCGTTGGGGACCCTCGTCGTTGGTTTCATTTTATACCTGAGGATGAACAAGGAACTGAAAGAAACCGGCAAAGATCCTGTCAGCGATTAACGCTCAAATTTTAAATTGACGAAATTTACTGCAGGCATTTGCGAATAAATTAACGCCATCGGATCGATCCTTTAACGAAAAAAGCCCGGAGATTCTCCAGGCTTTCCTTGCTTCTCGCGGGAGTGCAAGTTTTAGTTCGCTGAGATCAACGCTTCTTTCAAAGCCTTGGCAGCAGCAGCAGGATCTTCTGCACCGTAAATAGCCCCTCCGGCTACGGCAACAACAGCTCCTGAGTTTTTCACGCCTTCAATGCTGTTCAGGTTTACACCTCCGGCAATTGAGACGGGTACGCCAGCTCTGGCAGCTTCGTCAATTAGTACCTGGATCGAGTAACCTTCTTTTGCTTGTTCGTCCAATCCGGCGTGCAGTTCTACAAATTCAACCCCCAGTTTAATGACTTCCTGTGCACGTTTTACACGATCGGCAATCCCGATGGTATCTACGACAACGCCACAGTTGTATTCTTTTGCTTTGGCAACAGCTCCGACAATGGTGGCATCATCTACCGATCCGAGGATGGTGATGTAATCCGCTCCGGCTTTAAACGCCATTTCTGCTTCCAGCGCACCGGCATCAGCTGTTTTAAAATCAGCAAATACTTTTTTGTCCGGGAAGGCGGCTTTCATAGCGGTGATTGCACGCAGTCCTTCACTTTTAATCAGCGGTGTACCCAGCTCGATGATGTCGATGTAAGGAGCCACTTTTGTCGCTAATGCAATTGCGTCTTCTGTATTCAGCAAGTCGATTGCTACTTGTAATTTTGCCATAATAATCGTTGTTTAATTGTTTATAATATTGAATTCTATTTGCTATTCCAGGTTGGTGTGACGTTTCCATAACTCGTCGCGGCTCACGCCCGATCCCTGCCACAAATGCTGAATAATGGCATCGAAAAGCAGCAGGAAGGATTGCTCGAACAGGCTGCCCGCATACTGCTGCGAAACCGTTTCGTTTTGTTGCTGCTTTCCGGCCGCCGGAATGGTAACACAGTGATTGGCCAATTGTGCCAGCGGCGATGCCGGGTTCGTCGTAAAGCAAACGATCGCAGCGCCGCACTTGCGAGCGGTTTCGGCGGCTTTCACAATATTGCCCGTTGTGCCCGATCCAGATCCGGCAATCAGTAAGTCGCCCTCGCCAATGGCCGGGGTGGTTGTTTCGCCTACCACATGTACCTTGTAGCCCAGATGCATCAAACGCATGGCTGCGGCTTTAATCATGAAGCCGGTACGACCAGCGCCCAACAGGAAGATTGCGTTTGCTTCGCGGATTGCTTTCACAATGCCCGGTACTTCTTCAAACTGAAGCTGACTGAACAGCTGTTGATGTTCGGAAAGAATCATCTCCAGTGCTTCGTGGATGGCAGCTGTTTCTGTAAGTGTTTCTGTGTGTTCCATTGCATTCATTTGTTTACGAAGCAAAATTAGGTGGCAAAAAAGGACCTGTAGGTACACTATTTGACAGATGTCTGGTATAATTTGCCCATAACGATACAGCTCATGGTGATATCTGGTACTTTTGTGGTACATTTTGGAAATGCGGTAATTTCTCCGCAAAAAAGAATGGAGGAAAAGATGTTAGGGAACCAGGTTTTATACATCCGTAATTTGGATAATTGTCCGCCTTCGTATTTGGAAGATCCGGCCCGAAGAGAGTTTTTCGAGATTGTTTGGTTGCGCGACGAAGAGGCTTTGCATGTACCGCAGCATTCGTTTCAAACTTTACGCGGCGATTGGATCTACCTGATCCCACCTTACCGGGTGCACCAGCTCAATAAAGCCGGCAAAAAGGGAGTGCTTATTTCGTTTAAACGTGAACTGGTTGAAGGGGACTTGAAGGAGTTCCTGCTCGATGTGTTTCGCATCTTTAACATCCAGGGCGAATTTTCCTGTTTGCAGTTGAACGAGCAAACTTCCGCGGGGCTGGCTTCTGTTTTCCGGTTGTTGCTGGAAGAATATGAAAAGAAGGAAATGCAGCTCGTGATGATAAAAGCTTTGCTGAAGGTCTTTCTACTGAAATTGATTCAGTTGAAAGAGGAGCATTTTACCCGGCAGGACATCAACGAGAAACGCATTTACGAGTTTATGCTCCTGCTCGAAATGAATTACCTGAACGAACGCACGGCTGATTTTTATGCGGATAAATTGGGAATCAGTGCCAAGCGACTCAATCAAATATTGAAGGAGAAACTGGATAAAACAGCGGTGCAACTGATTCACGACCGGGTGGTGCTGGAAGCCAAGCGGCAAATTATTCACAGCGAAAATACCATTAAGGAAATTGCCTTCAACCTGGGATTTAAAGACAGCTCGTACTTCAGCCGGTTCTTCAAACAACTAACCCGTCAAACGCCGCAGGAATTTCAGCAAAATGTGAAGGAATATGTGCGCACAAATGATAATACGTTGATCAACTGAATTTACCGGGTGACTTCAAGCCACCCGGTAAACAAATATTTTTAGATTAAAAGCAATAGCTAAGTGTTAATACTGCTGCATCGTTTGACAATCCAAATCCGAATGATTCTCTTGTTTGTTCATCGTCATAGGTATCGCTTTTATTGTAATAGAAAGCAGGTGTTAATTCTGCGGAGAACTTTATCTGGTCTGAAATACGGTACGAAAGTCCCGCAATGAAATTGAAGTAAGCCCAGTAGTTTTTGACTTCTCCAGAGGCATACGGCTCATTGTCATACTTGTACTTGTCGTATATGCCCTCTAACTCGAGTCCATAGTAAAAATCGAGTTGCTGGTTGATTGTTACCGGTTTTTCAATACCAAATGCCAAACCGGCTCCCCAACTATTCATTTTGTATTCATAGGTGTCGTTTATGTTTGCGTTGGTGTGCTTAACTCTTATGCCCGATAGTCTGTAGCGTAGTTCTTGGTTTCCAAATTTATAGGTTAATCCGAAATTGTCGAGATTGCTAAAACGCAAACCTACTTCGTTGTGTTTTTGGGTGTCTTGAGCTAATATGCTTAAAGGGAAGCTACAGCCGATGAGAATTAGTATAAGAACGATATTTTTTGAATTCATACTGGTGCTGTGGTTAGTTGTTAAAATTGGTAGGCTAGTGTTAGACCAACCTGGTTGGTGTTCAGGTAAAAATTCCAATAGTCAGATTCGCTGCTCCCAGTCGTTTTTTGGTAGTAAATATTTGGTACAAATTCAGCAGACAGTGACAACGTTTCTGCCAATTGGTAGCGAAAGCCAATAATAGCTCCCAAGCCTATACCGTGTTGGTTTTGAATAGTCTCGTTCGCAGGAACCTCCGTTTTGTTTTTGTCCCTAGTGTACAGTAAATTAATTTCCGGACCATAGTAGAATCCAAAATTATCGGCTAACGGTTTGTGTTTTTCAAGACCGGCACCAAGCTGAACTCCCCAATGGCTGTTTGAATTCTGTTCCTGACTGTCGGGATAGTCGGATTTGTTGAAGCTCAATGCGGTCGTTGTAAAACGGTATCGAATATCGTCGTGACCGACTTTATATCGAAGACCAAACTGGTCAACGTTTTGAAAATAAAGACCAACCTCGTGAATTTTTTCACTCTCCTGGGCTTGGACAGCGAAACCAGCTGCTAAAAACAACAGGCAAATCAGGACTCTTTTCATCGTTATTGTTTTACGGTTTTTGAGGTGAAATTATGATTTTTTTGTTCATGTTTCATAATGTATCTATGTTTTAACAAAAATTAATAGGCATAAAAAGAGGGAATTGGAAATAAAATAAGTGCCAATTCCCTCTTGTCTATTATTCGATTACTGTTACCTTAAAAATAGTTTTTTGATAAGGATTATTTTCAACCACGTATTTCTTTCCATCCCAAATAAGTTGAACTCTTTGTCGCTCGCTGTCGTTGGGTAAATAGATTTCTGCCGTTGTGTTCTTGCCGGTTTTTCCGAATACTATCAACTCCAACTCCGACCAGTCCATAAACTGGGTGCTCTGTGCCAGTTTAATGTGTGGAATTACAGCTCCTTTACGTACCAACATCACAATTGGGATTTCGCCCGGAGCAATAGTGTGCCAGCCGGCGCTGTAGGTTTTGCCA
The DNA here is from genome assembly GCF_003610535.1 of Mangrovibacterium diazotrophicum. Classification (NCBI taxonomy): domain Bacteria; kingdom Pseudomonadati; phylum Bacteroidota; class Bacteroidia; order Marinilabiliales; family Prolixibacteraceae; genus Mangrovibacterium; species Mangrovibacterium diazotrophicum. The sequence goes on from NZ_RAPN01000004.1 coordinate 206,005, forward strand.
CTTTGGTAGTCGATCCACTCTCCGCCGGGCAGGTAAACCGCTCGCGGCGCAATCTCCTCGAACAGCGGTGCCACCAGGATGTCGCGTCCAAACAGGTATTCGTTATCGATGAGCCAGGATCCCGGATCATTTGGATACTCGACAAACAGGGCGCGCATCATCGGCAATCCTTTTTCAGTGCACTCCTTGGCCTGCTCCAAAATGTAGGGCATCAGCTCGTATTTCAGATCAACGCTTTTGCGGAATTCATCCTGGAATTCCTTGCCGTATTCCCAGGGCTCTTTCGGTGGCGCTCCGTGGCAACGACTTTGCGAGGTCAGCATGCCGAAAGGCGTCCAGCGGCGATACAGTTCTTTGGGTGTTTGCAGCACAAAGCCGCCAATGTCGTGGCTCCAGAACGAAAAGCCCGACAGACCCATGCTCAAACCGGCATGCAACGTTCCTTCCATAGCCACGTTGGTATTGGCCGCGTCGCCGCCCCAATGCAGTGGGTAGCGCTGACTGCCGGCCCAGGCTGCACGGGCCCAGATGATGGCATCGCCGGTTACTTCCTTGGTAATGTCGGCCACCGCTTTGTTGTAGCGCAAGGGGTAGAGGTTGTGCTCGTAGAAGCCGGTTTTGCCCGACGCAAAAATACCGCTCGCCGGAGCTGCTTCGCCAAAGTCAACTTTAATGACACTCACGCCCTGTTTCAACAGGCCGGCAATTTTTCCTTGGTACCATTCTACTGTGTTCGGATTCGAAAAGTCGAGTGTGGCATCTTCGTAAGGCAGGTTGCCTTTGGCATTTTTCACATATAGCCCTTTGTCGATAATTTCGTTGAAGAGCGTGTTCTTTGGCGTGAAGTAGGGCAGTTGCCACAAGCAGGTTCTGAAACCTTCGTCTTTCAGGTCGGCAATCATCTGCTCAGGATCGTCGAAGCGTGAAGGGGAGAACTCGTAGTTGCAACGCCAGTCGGTTTCGAACCAGCCAGTGTCGAAGTGGATCACATCGCTGGGGATTTTGTTTTCGCGAAGCTCTTTAGCCACGCGACGGCCGTCAGCCTCCGAGAAATAAGTGATGCGGCTCATCCACAATCCGAACGACCAGAGCGGAGGCATGCTGGACTTTCCGGTCAGATTGGTGTATTCGTCCAAGATGTCTTTGGGTTCTCCCAGGAAGACAAACAGGTCGAGCGATTCGTCACCGATCATCAAATTGGTTTCGGCGCTGTAGTACTTCCCGAAATCGCAGGTAATGGGGCTCGACGTGTGCATAAACATCCCGTAACCGCGACTGCTCATAAAGAAAGGAATCGGTTTGTACATCGTTTCGTTTTGAGTACCGTTTGCGTCGTCGGTCCATAAAATCACTTTTTGCCCGCGTTTGTCCAAAGCTTTGAAGCTCTCGCCACAGCCAAAGATCTTTTCTCCCGGCGACAGGCGGAACGAAGCAGAGAAGCTTCGCGAGTAATCCGATGAACGGCGCACGTAGCTGAAAGGCATCAGCGGCGTGTAAGTCTCATCATTATCCTTGCGGTTGATGGTTTGCGTCAGCAGTTTCCCGTCTTCGTCGTAGATTTCGAGCCGCCACGGATGCTCGCGAATGATCAACTTTCCAAATTCACTTTGGTACTGATAGCCGCCGTCAATCTTGCTGTATTTCCAGTCGTTTTTATCCTGCGGTGCAAAACCGTCGACCAGCATCAATGAAGGCTCGTCGGGCTTTTCAATGGTGCTGCTGGCCATACGGATGCGGAATGACCTGGGCGAAACAAACTGGATTGAAAATGGCATCGTCGGGTTGGCTTCGTACTCGGTTGTCGGGAATTCGTTTCCGCCGACAGGTTGCAAAAAGGCAAGCATGTTGTTGAAAGCTTGCCGCGTCTGGTAGACGTGGCGTTTGTAGTTCAGCGATCCCTTGCCGGTTGCCGGGTCGAAACTGTCGAGCGAGTCGGCTACAAAGTAGGTGTTGGTGAAGTTCGTAAAGTCTTCACTGATGTCAATCGGCTGATTGAGCAGGTACTGGTTTGCCGGCCCCGAAGCGTAGGGGACCTGTGCTTGCGAAGAAAAAATGCCTGCACCGGCCACGAAGGCCAGTGCAAGCATTTTTGTCTTCCATGCGCTTGTTGGGTTTGATAGATGCATGGTATATACTGTTTGGGTTTATTTTTATAGGTTAAGTTTTTCGAAATTCCAGAGGACTCGTCATTGCGAGGAGGTACGACGAAGCAATCTAAGGTTGAAGAGATTGCTTCGCTCCGCTCGCAATGACGGATGGCGCTGGCTATTCCACTTTAATCTTTTGTTTGAGCTTGTTGTCGGCCGATGAGCTGTTCACCTGCAACACAAAGTCGCCCGGTTCAACAACCCAGTTTTTGCCTTCTTCTGAATAAAAAGCAAAGCAGCTAACCGGAACAGTAATCGATACCTCTTTCGATTCGCCGGCTTGCAAGAGCACTTTGTCAAAGCCTTTCAGCTCTTTGGCAGGGCGCATAACCGAACATTTCGGGTCGGAAACGTACAGTTGGGCTGTTTCGGCACCAGCCACTTTCCCTGTATTTTTTAGGGTGAAGCTGACGGTGATGCTGTCGTCTTTTGCGTATTCTGTTTTATTGGTTTTCAGATCGCTGTACTCAAATGTTGTGTACGACAAACCAAATCCGAACGGGAACTGCGGCTTAATCTTTTTAGTGTCGAACCAGCGGTAGCCTACCAGAATTCCTTCCTTGTAATATTGGTTGATGCTGTCGCCCGGGTAGGACAATTCGCCAAACGAATGTGCTGCGTTGTCTTCCAGTTTTACCGGGAAGCTGAATGGCAATTTCCCCGAAGGATTGACATCGCCGCTGATGACATCGGCTAAAGCGTAACCGGCATCACTGCCGAGGTACCAGGCCTGCATCAATCCTTTCACCTTGTTTAGCCAAGGCATGGCAACGGCATTTCCGCTCACCAAAATAACACCGACATTCGGGTTGGCAGCAATAATACCGTCCAGCAAGGCGTCCTGATTATAGGGCAAATCGTACGACAAGCGGTCACCACCTTCACAGTCCTGGTGGTGGTTTTTGTTGAGGCCACCAACGAACAGAACAATATCCGCTTTTTTGGCCGTTTCAATAGCAGCTTGTTGCAGGCTGTCCTGATCTTCTTTGGGTGGAATCACACGTCCGTAGGCTGAAGGACCGGATGAATAGCCCATGCTGTATAAAATCGTTGCATTGGGGTAGCGTTTTTGAATCCCTTCCAACGGTGATATTTCGTATTGAGCTTTCAGCTCCGATGAACCACCACCAACAGTCATCGACTTGGTGGCATTTTCGCCAATTACAGCAATCGTCAGTTTTTCATTTGGGTTGATGGGGAAGAAGTTGTTGTCGTTTTTCAGCAACACAATTCCCTCTGTCGCAATTTTACGGGCAACATCATGGTGTTCCTGGTTGTTCATTCGGCCCAACGGACGATTGTCACTCATGGTGGTGCGGAACATCAGGCGCAGAATCCGGCGCACTTTGTCGTTCACAACCGACTCGTCGATTTCGCCGCTTTTCAGTTTTTCGTAGAAAGCGTCGGCCAGGTAGTAATCGTTGTAGGCGAAGTCTTTTGATGCTGTCAGCCCGTTTGTCCAGCTACCCATCTCAATGTCGAGGCCATAGAGTGCCGATTCATCCGTGTCATGAGCACTTCCCCAGTCGCTAACCACAACGCCGTCGAAATCCCAGTCGCCTTTCAGAATATCGTTCATCAATACCTTGTTGGTTGTGGCGTGTTGACCGTTGTATTTGTTGTAGGCACCCATCAGCGACCAAACGCCACCTTCTTCAACAGCAGCTTTGAAAGCGGGCAGGTAAATTTCATGAAGCGTACGGTCGTCAACATGCACGTCGATGTGTCCGCGCCATTCTTCCTGGTTGTTCAGCGCGTAATGTTTCACGCAGGCTGAAACGCCGTTTTCCTGAACGCCATGAATGTAAGGCACCACCATTTTGGACGCCAGGTATGGATCTTCGCCCATGTACTCGAAGTTACGTCCATTCAAAGGCGTGCGGTAAATGTTGACGCCTGGCCCCAGCAGAATGTCTTTGCGGCGGTAGCGGGCTTCTTCGCCAATGGCAACACCGTACTCGTGTGCCAGTTCGGGGTTGAAGGTGGCTGCCAAAGCAGTGAGTGCCGGGAATGCGGTGATAGAGTCGTTGGTCCAGCCGGCATAGCCCCAGTTGTCCCAGTTAATTTCGCCGCGAACACCGTGCGGGCCATCCGACATCCAGATTTCGGGAATACCCAGGCGCGGAACACCCGGCGAGCTGAACTTGGATTGCGCGTGGCACATCGCTACTTTTTCTTTCAGCGTCAACTGGCTGAGGATTTGATCTATTTTTTGCTCCATTTCCTGGTCTTTCGACAGGAGTTGAGCAGATGTAATTTGGCTTGCAAAGGCCAGAAGAATGATTAGAATGCGTGTTTTCATTTTTTTATTGGTGTTATTTTATTTCGATTTGAATGGTTGCATCGGTCAATCCCGCAGAAGAAGCAGTTAAGCTTAAAGTGCCCGGATTTTCGTTGGCCTGCACAATAGCGAGGCATTTGCCGTAGAAGGCTTTAATTGTAGAGCCTTTCATAGGTTCGTGGCTGGTTTGATCGCCGTTGTCCACACCGGCAATGAAGCCGTCGCCTTCCAGTTTTAATTGAATTTGATTCATGGCGTTGGGGCACAGGTTTCCGTCAGCATCCAGCACCTCCACGGTAACAAATGAGAGGTCGTATCCGTCGGCAGCGATTTGATTTCGGTCGGCAGTCAGGCGGATTTGCGTGGGGTCGCCGGCCGTATGAATTTCTTTTTCGAGGACCACTTTCCCGTCCTTGCGGGAAACAGCTTTGATTGTACCTGGCTCGAATTTGACTCGCCACATCACATGCATGGCGCCGTTTTCTTTCTTTTTCACCCCTTGCGAAACACCATTGACGAAGAGTTCCACTTCGTCGGCGTTGTTGTAGTAGGCCCAGAGGTCAATCGTTTGACCCGGCTCCCAGTTCCAGTGTGGGAACAAGTGCAGAACGTCTTTATCAGTCCATTCGCTTTGGTACAGGTAATAAATGTCTTTCGGGAAACCTGCCAGGTCGATAATGCCGAAATAAGAGCTGCGTGCCGGCCACCAGTAGGGCGTTGGTTCGCCCAGATAGTCGAAGCCGGTCCACACGTATAGTCCGCTAATGAAGTCGTTGTCGCGCACCATGCGCCACACATCTTCATGTGTGCTTCCCCAAGGGGCGTGGCAGTTGTCGTAAGACGAACATTTATAGGATGGATCGCTGAACGGAACATCCCAGCGCACTGGCCATTTGTAAATGCTGTCGCTCGGCATGCGGTAGTAGCCGCGGGTCATCAGTGCCGACGTACTTTCGGTGACAATGAACGGTTTGCCCGGAAAGTTCTTGGGAACGTCCAAAAACCAGCTCTCGTGATAGTTGTAGCCAATCAGATCGAGCGCGTTGGATTTATAAATATGGTTGTTCGGATTGGGTTCGTTGTTGCCGGTTGTTACAGGGCGTGTTGGGTCCAACGTATGAACGATGTCTGCCAGTTTTTTTGTCAGCATCGAATTGACGCTCATCTCATCGCCACTGGCGAGGCTCGATGGATCGCGCTGAAAATTCAGCAGCAGGTTTGCTTCCTGGGCGTTCAGCGTATCGGCACCGGCGTCGGTCCATTGTTCCAAGACTTCGTTGCCAATGCTCCACATCATCACCGAAGCGTGGTTCCGATCGCGAAGGATGTGATCAGTCAAGTCTTTTTCGTACCAATCCGGAAAATACTGCGAGTAATCGTAAGTCGTTTTGCGCTTGCGCCACATGTCGAAGGTTTCGTCCTGCACAATGAAGCCCATTTTGTCGCAGAGCTGGAGCAGTTCCGGAGCCGGCGGATTGTGCGATGTGCGGATGGAATTGCAGCCCATCGCCTTCAGTATCTCCAGTTGACGCTCCAGTGCGCGGGTATTGATGGCTGCTCCCAGGCAACCCAAGTCGTGGTGGTTGCAAACGCCTAAGATTTTCAGATGCTCGTCATTCAGGAAGAAACCTTTTTCGGCATCGAAGCGGAATGAACGGATGCCAACGGTTGTTTTGTAGTTGTCAACCAATCGTCCGTCTACATAAACTTCGCTGACAGCCGTGTATAAATGAGGTGTTGTGGTTGACCAAAGCTGCGGAGTTGTCACCTCCAGCTTTTGGCTCAACGTTGTGTCTATGCCGGACTCGAGTAGGAAGGGTACCGTCGATTCAGCAACGGAATTTCCGTCCGCATCAACCAAGCGGGTTTTGAGTTCGGCGTTCTTCTGTTCCGGATAGTTATTTTCGATTGTCGTTTCAACATTTACTGTGGCTTTTTCTTTACTCACATGGGGTGTTGTGATGTAAGTTCCCCAATGTGCCACGTGCAAGGGCTTGGTTTTAACCAACCAAACATTGCGGTAAATGCCGGAACCCGAGTACCAGCGCGAGTTGGGCTGTTGCGAGTTGTCGACCCGGACAGCGATGGTGTTTTCTGTGCCAAATTTAATCCAGGGGGTTAGCTCGTAACGGAACGAGATGTATCCGAAAGGCCGCTTGCCTAATAAATGGCCGTTGATGTAAACCTCGCTATTCATATAAACCCCGTCAAAATCGATGAAGATTTGCTTGTTGGCATCGGCTTGATCGAGATAAATTGATTTGCGATACCAACCGGTTCCGCCAGGTAAAGCGCCGCCTCCCGGTGATGCCGGATTGTCTTCGCTGAATTCGCCCTCGATGCTCCAATCGTGCGGAACATTTAAAGTTCGCCAGTCAGCATCATCAAAATCCGGATTTTTAAAATCGGGTTGATCATCTAAAATGAATTTCCAATTGCGGGTAATCTTTTCCGTTTCGCGCACTGGCTGAACCTGCTTGCAGCAGGATTGAATGGCCAGAACGGATACCAAAAGCATCAGTAGCGGAGTAAGTCTCTTCATTGTTTAATCAGGTTTGTCGGCTCGTAAAAGCAACTGTTAAAAGTACAAAAAGTCGTGTGAGCAACCAACTTGTTGGGAGCTGTTTTACACTCGGTGTTGAAAATAGAAAACTCCCTGATGACCGCAAGGATAAAGCGTTTCAAACCACAGCCATTTTACAAAAGCTCCCCCAAATAGAAACATTTCAGACATGGCTGGACCGGGAATTCTTCCGTTTCGGCAGACCGCGAATGGATGAATCATTTCATTTTTTGTCTCAAAAAATCAGATCATGTTGTAATGAATTTGAGATCGGAATGACTGATAGCGTATTCAGTGTGCTGAAGGTGTAATCTGGATTAATTTTAAGTTAGGGTATTCCAAATCAGATTCCTAAAACGGTTAAAACATTATTATTATCTTCGGCATTAATAAAGGGGGAATTATTAATATTTGTAGTTATGGAGAATTTTAAAAAACTAGCATTTCTGCTGGTTAGTATTTTCATTTTTAACTCGGTAGCCTGGGCTCAGAATGATTCGGTTCAGGTTGAAAATGGCTATCATTTTACCGATCTAATCGAATTACCATACACACCTGTAAAAGATCAAAATCGTTCAGGTACTTGCTGGTCTTTTTCAACAATAGCTTTTTTGGAATCGGAGATGTTGCGGATGGGCAAACCCGCTACCGATTTATCGGAGATGTACATTGTTTGGCATACTTATATGGAAAAGGCCGTGAAGTATGTTCGCCTGCATGGAAACATCAACTTTGCGGCGGGTGGTGCTTTTCACGATGTAACGCAGATGATTAAAGAATATGGTATTGTGCCCGAATCGGTTTATGACGGATTGAATTACGGCGAAGAGAAACATGTTCACGCTGAACTTGACCGGATGCTGTTGGAGCAGGTGAAATCGGTGGTCGAGAACGGCAATAAAAAGCTGAGTTCTGCCTGGACGGAAAGCATCAAAGGAACGCTGAACGCATATTTGGGAGAGCTGCCTGATGAATTCAATTATGCTGAACCCGAAAAACAATTGGCTTTTAAGCAAGCTCCGGAAAATAAAAAGAAAGAGTTTGTAGTAGAAGGAAAAACATATACGCCACAGAGTTTTGCCAAAGATTACGTTGGCTTGAATATGGATGATTACGTGGAATTGAGTTCGTTTACACATCATCCGTTTTACGACAAGTTTGTGATCGAAATTCCGGATAACTGGATGTGGGGAGAAGTTTATAACCTGCCGCTGGACGAGTTCATGGAAGTGATCGACAACGCAATCAACACCGGCTACACCGTTGCCTGGGGGGCTGATGTGAGCGAAAAAGGTTTCAGCACTTCACGTCAGGGAGTGGCTGTTGTGCCGGATGTTGACAAAGCCGAAATGTCGGACGCGGAGATTGCCAAATGGGAAAGCCTGTCGGATAAAGAGAAAAGCGCCGAGCTTTACAAATTGGACAAGCCCGGAAAAGAAAAAGAAATTACGCAGCTGATGCGTCAGGTTGGTTTCGACGACTATGAAACGACTGATGACCACGGTATGCTGATCGTTGGAACAGCAAAAGACCAGGACGGTAATTTGTACTACAAGGTGAAAAACTCCTGGGGCGATTACAATAAATATGATGGTCTCTTTTATGCTTCGAAACCTTATGTGGAGTATAAAACCATCAGCATTATGGTGCACAAAGACGCTATTCCGAAAGCCATTCGCGAAAAGCTCAATTTATAAGAAATGCAAGCCTCCTTTTTTAGGAGGTTTTTTTATGACCTCTTTGGTTTGTTTATCAAAAGCTTGATTATTGCCTGAAAGATGAGATCGATCTTCTTGTTGTTTGTTTTTTCGATGCTGACTGTTGGGACTTTTGCCCAGGAAGAGGATTGGACCTGGTGGAATGAAATTAACGGTTGGGAACCGGGGATGCCCAGTTGGCGAACCTTTTTGACCATCAGTCCCGGTTACTTGGGGCCGAATGCTTTGCCCGTTCCGGAGGTGAAAAAAGGATTTGTGGAGGGCAAAAAGCAGGTTGAAATTGCGGGGAATGTTCATTTGCGAAAAGGCGATAATACGCAGGATGTATCCGGACGATTTTATTATCCGTTTGCCGGTAACAAGATTGCCGTTGAGGTTTACGGGGTGATGTTTGAACGCTATGCTTTTTCCGAAGAAGTGCGTGATGAACGTGCGGCCCGCGACAAAGATGGTAAAGGAACCACGATCGGCGATTTGTATTTCAGCACCCAGCTGCAGTTGTGGAAGGACCGCAAATTTCCGGATGCTTTACTTCGGGTTACCATGAAGACAGCGTCGGGCGGAGCGCTGGATGCAGCGCGCTACACGGATAGTCCCGGCTATTTTTTCGATCTGAGTTTTTCCAAGCGTTTTGCGAATTTAAATAATGGTTGGGTGCTTTTGCCATTCGGCTCGCTTGGCTTCTACTCGTGGCAGACCAACGATGATATGAACTGGCAAAATGATGCCTGGATGTACAGTGCCGGTTTTGATTTGGCGAAGGGGAAATGGAATTTCTCCAATTCGCTGGCTGGTTACAACGGTTACAAAAATCAGCGTGATCAACCGATGGTTTATAATTTCGAGCTGAAAAGACAGCTCAAACGGGACGCCCTTCGTTTTCAGCTGACTTATGGCCTGCGCGACTGGACTTACACCAAGTTTACTTTTGCTTACTGTTGGCAGTGGGATTAGCCGTTAACAAAACGGTTAAGTTTGGTTGCAAGCCGATTAAGTTGATTAATTGACCACTAAATTCTTCCCGGCAAACTTCAATGAAACGTAAAAGCATGTTAGTCAGACTGTAATCTGAGCTTCGTAGCTTTGGGGGAGTTAAGATATTCCCCAAAATTCAAAATCATGGAAGGCTCAAACAAAACGTTTCACTTTCTCGAAAATAACGGTTTACGCTGGTTTCTTCTCTCCTATATCTTTTTTCTGATTGCAGGTTTATTCGTGCTGGCAACTACGAACTACGGTGATGTGGTGTTGTACATCAACCAATTTTCGCGGATGGAGTGGGACAGGGCGGTTGACTGGATTACCCGGATTGGATTGGGCAGCACAGCGGTGATCGTTGCTTTGGGATTTGCACTTTACAAGTTGCGCTATACCTTGATGATTCTTTTTAACTTAGCCTTGGTGGGTATCGTCACCGGGATTTGCAAGAACCTGCTTTTCCCCAATGTGGTTCGTCCACTGAAATATTTCGACCCGGAGGTTTTTCATCGTATGGTGCGCCTGTTTGATTATAACCTGCTTCATAGTTTTCCTTCGGGGCACTCCATGACTATTTTTGCCATGATGAGTCTGCTGGCCTATTTTGCCGGTAAAAAATATGCCGGAGTACTTTCCGTCTACGTAGCTGTTATTGTTGGGTTGACCCGCATTTACCTGCTGCAACACTTTTTTGTCGATGTTTTTGTGGGGTCGCTGTTGGGAATAGCTTGCACCTTTACCACGATTTGGTTGGGCGATTATATTGTGAAGCTTCGTTCCCGCCGAGTGTTCGATCACCCTTTCCTCGTTTACCAACTGCGTCGCAGTTTTTCTACTTTTTTCTGGTAATCAGTACCGTTACCGGCGATTCGAAGGTATCCTGCGCCGAAAAGCTAACTTCGGCCGTTTCCGGAAGGTCAATGGCACTGATTTTCTTTTTTGTCGAGATGATCACCCCGTCCGGATACTCGTCAAAAAATGCAGCCATTTCTTCTGCCTCAATTTCCTTAATTTCCCTTTTCAGGTTGAAGGAATAGGATGCGTTGAACTTCTGGAAATAACGGACTTCTTTTCCTTCCAATAAATGAATGCTTTTGGCAACCGGGTTTTGGCTGTCAATTTTAGGGAAAGCCATTCCGAAGAAGACTAGGGCAACCGAAATTCCACCCGCCAGCATCAGGCTTAAAGCTGTTTCGGTTTTCTGTTGGTAGAGGAAAACGACTGCGGCCAGCATCAGTATTGGGAAAAGCAAAAAGTACCAACCAACATTCTTCACTTCATACAGCGCCGGGTCGGTTTGTAGTGCGATTAAAAGAGCCGGAACAAGAATTAGGGAAATCCCTGCTGCCACCCACAAACCAGTACGAAGCGCCTTTTGTTCAAGCAGCTTTTCATTCAAAAACAAAGCGGTTAAAACAGCCAGGTAGGGCAGTGCCGGAACTGTGTAATTGGGCAAACGGGTTTTCGAGAGCATGAAAAAGCCGATGATCGTTAATCCGACGATGAGGTTGAAAAGAACAAATTCGTTATGCCTTTTTTTGAAAGCTTTTACAATGGCCTGCGGCATGTACACCGAAAACGGGAATAGTCCTACCAGCACAAACAGAATGGTAGCCATGAACGTGCCGCCGTGTCCTTCCATTTCCTCGGTGAAACGTCCGAGGTTGTGTTTCAGGAAAAAGCCTTCAGTCCAGGCGCCGTTAGTTTTTATGTGTACCCAAAGAAACCAGGGGAGCGCAATTGCTAAAACCAGCAAAGCTCCTGCAAAAGGATGAAGTTTTCCGATGATCGCCCACTTGAATTGCTTGCTGAAAATAAGGTAAAGCAAGAAAATCAGTCCCGGCAGGGCAATGGCTACCGGACCTTTGGCCAGTGTTCCAAAACCCAAAGCGGCATAAAGTGTCCAGCCGTACAGTGCTTTTTCTTCTTTTAAAAAAAGATAGAACGAGAAAATGGCTGCTGTCATAAAAAACACCAGGTAGGGGTCGGGCACTGCCAGGTGAAACTGAATACTCAGATGCACCGAGGCTAAAAGTACCATGGCTGTCAGCAGCGCCGTTTTCGATCCGGCATATTTCCGGGCAAAGAGGAAAGTGGTTAGTACGGTGAGCGCGCCGAACAGAGCTGAGAAAAATCGCGCTGCAAACGGATTTACGCCATAAACGGAGTAACTGAGCATCATGAAAAAGTAATGCAACGGAGGTTTATCGGTGCGTAGCACCTGGTTGAAGGTGGGCACAATTAAATCGGATCGCTCGAACATTTCGCGAGCGCACTCGGCATTTTTTGCTTCGTCGAGAATGTAAATATTCACGCCGCCGCTATTGGCCAGATAGAGTGCCCAGGCAAGAGCAAATACCAGTAGTGGTAAATATTTCCATTTACTTACGTTAATCAACATCGTTTCTAATTTACAGCATTCCATTGTTTAAAACGAGGGCAAATGTAAAATAATGGCGACGCGTGATTTCCGGATTAATTGAAAACTATTGGAATTGTGGTTGAAAATTAATCCGATCGTTCTGGTCTTATGTTCGGCCTGAAGCTTCTCGAAATGAGTGGATTCTGAGAGTGTTTTGGCATCTGGAATATGATATTATGTTAGCCGTCATTCATTTGGAACTGATATTGGGATCGAAAGTCTGTCGGCTATGCTTCTTTTTTATAAATTCGTACCGCATTTTGGCAAAAAGAAACAATTACAAGAAGATGAAAGAATTAAGTCTGGTTGTTTGCGTCTACAACGAAGAGCAGAATATTAAGCCACTTAGCGAGCAGATTAAAGCTGCCTTGGCAGGTATTAATTACGAAGTCCTTTTCGTTGACGACGGAAGCACCGACCGCACCCGCGACGAGATTCGTGCAATCGCCGATGAACACTTTTTATTGGTGGAACTGAAACGTAATTACGGGCAAAGTTCGGCGCTTCAGGCAGGTATTGATCAGGCTGCCGGTGAATATGTTGCCCTGATTGACGGCGATTTGCAAAACGACCCGGCTGATATCCCGATGATGCTGAAAATGCTGAAAGACGGCGAGTGGGACATGGTTGCCGGAGTACGTGCAAATCGGAAGGATGGTGCTTTTTTGCGCAAAATCCCAAGTAAGATTGCCAATTACATCATTCGCGAATCCACCGGAACGCAAATGCGTGATTTGGGCTGTACCCTCAAGGTTTTCACCGCCGAGGCTGTAAAAAGCATTCATATTTACGGCGAACTTCACCGCTTCATCCCGGTGTTGCTGGCATTCGAAGGTTCAACACGCCTGACCCAGGTCGATGTAAACCACCGTGCCCGCGAGTTTGGCCGTTCAAAATATAACTTGAGCCGCACCACCCGTGTATTCAGTGATTTGGTGCTGATGCTCTTCCTGCGCAAATATTTGCAGCGCCCGATGCACTTTTTCGGAAAGTTAGGATTGGTGACTTTCGGAATCGGTGCACTTATCAATTTCTACTTGTTGATTTTGAAGATTTTTGGTCACGATATTTGGGGGAAACCCCTGTTGGTGCTTGGTCTGATTTTGCTGGTTGCCGGTATTCAGTTCATCACGACCGGTATTATTGCCGAAATGCTGATGCGTACTTACTTTGAATCACAACAAAAGAAACCCTACCGCATTCGCAAGGTGACAACTGTGGGATAGTTGTTGAATTGTTGACGCGTTGAATTGTTGAGTCGAGAGTTCGTGGACTCAGAGGTTGGCGTTTGTGTTCGTAGTTGAAATACAAATGTGCGTGCATCTGCTTATCCGGCATCCGGGTATCTGACATTCTTTAATCCGAGTCTTCTTTGACGCCGAAGGTATTTTTCGCCCCGCTGAAAACGGATTTCCACAGATAGTTCAACGTCGATTTATTCGGATCGCGGTAGTAATGAATATCGTCCGGAAGCAGAATGCGGGTTCGCGGATGTTTCGATTTTACCATCAAGCTATTGGCCAGGAAACTCAGGAATTTGGCTTCCTTGGTATTCCCGTTTTTGTGCGCCAGGATGGTGATCTTTAGATCGTCGTAGGCAAAACGAAGCTTGCCGTTTGCCACCGTTGAATCTCCTTCAAATTCAAACTCAAAGCGGTTCAGTTGTCCGGATCGGATCGAAATTGACGCCGCATTCTCTGTGATCGGGTTCATGGTTGTCAGATCAAACGGACTCAGTGATCCTTTCGCTTCGAAACGATTGGCCGGCGACTGCATGTTGAATTTCACCTGTACATCCATTTGGCTGACACCCATCAGGTATGTTGACGCTTTCAACCGCAGGTCGGGGTGTTGCGCGAAAACCGTTTCCAGGTTCGTAAATGGGTACAATTTGGCGTTTAATCGTTCAAAACTAACCCGTCCGGGCTCGGGAATTTCATCAAGTTGTTCAGTGTAAATAAAGTTTGAATTGCTTATTTTCAAGGTGTCGAAGAAAAACGGCAAATCAATACTTCGAATCAGATTTTGCGGCATCGGCGGATAACGATCCATGTTAAACGGAAGTCGTTTATCGCGAAATATCAAAAGGTTCAAACGGTCGATGTCAATAACGGTGCCCGTAAATTCTTTCTCCTCAAACCATCGGTCGATGTCAATCTTTTCAAATTTCACTTGGTTAATATCGCCCGAATAGTAATCCTGCTGGAAATCAATAAACTGTTGGAACTTGTCGGGGCCGTAGCGCGGAATAACGTGTAGCCCTTTCAGTACAATGTTTTTGTCCTGCGTTGAGTAGGCAAACTGGTCGATCAGCAGATCGTAGAGTTTTTGCTTATCGGTGTATTGAATGTTCCGGCGAACGATCGAAAGGTCTTTTGCTCCCAGCGGTGTCGTCGATTGAATGCTGTCCAGTTTGACGTCGCTCATGGTAATATCGACCTGATCGAATTTGGTTGTTCGCTTCTTGCCGATCAGGTTCAAGGTCGCATTTTCAACCAGTACTTCCTCAGCAGACAGTTCGTCCATAACGGCGCTCAAGTCGTCAGAAAGCCTGATGTAAAACGGGTTTCTGGATTGGTCGCGTTCTGTTTTCTTGAGGGTAAATACCGGGTTGGTGACAATTAGTTTGGATGCATGGAAGCGGTTGTGGTCGAAGGCATCAGTTGCATTCAGCTTTTCAAATTTCAAGCGTGGCATCGAAATCGACTGAATTTGGGCGGCTGTGTTTTGTTCGTTTTTAATGTTCAGATCCGTTAAATCCAGCAACTGATCCACTGACGAATACCGGATGCGCTTAATCCCGATGGTGTACGGGATTTTCTTTGGTGAAATTCGGATATCGCTGAAATTTGTTTCAATCGCTCCTGATGAGAAACGAGCCGTTTTGTTATTCTCTGAGCGTTTCAGATTCACCTGCTCCAATTCAAAATCGACAGAAGCTTCGGCAAGTTGTTCATCTTTATTAGCAACAACATTATTGATGACCAATTTGCCATTTCGAAGGGTCAGTTTACCCAGACTCAACTCTTTGAGCTCCTCAGGCAGCGGAATGCTCAGGTCCTTGAAGTTGAATTTGTTTTGTTCCTTTTTGTTCTTGTAAAATTTCATCAACGGCGATTCCACTTCAACAGCTCCCACGTTGAGCGTTTCGTTGAAAATCGCTTTTTCAAGGTTCACCTGTTTCAGGTTGATTTGCGGGATACTAATTTGAAGGTGCCAGGGCAAAGAGCTGTAAGCTTCGCTGGTGATTTCAGGGTACAGCAGTGCGTTCTTGATTGTCCCTGTCGAGTTTTTGGACGAGAAACTGATCTCACTCGCCTTCAGATAATGCACGTTATCCGACAGCTTGAACAAGTGATCTTTAATTTTCAGCTCGAAATTATCGGAGAAGAGCATTCGTTTCGAGTGAAGCTCTGCTGCGTTCAGTAAAAAATGATCCAGGTTCAAACTGAAACGGTTGGTCAGGTTGATGGTTTTCCCTTTCCGACTGTGATTGACGAATTGGAAATCGCCGTCATCCACATTGAAATTTTCAATCCGGATATCCGTGATGTAGTCGCTGACCAGGTCGTAGAATTCGTCAATATTGAGCTTTTTATTCTGAGTGCGATTGTGTGCAAAAACCTCCAGGTAGATTTTAGGCTTAAGAATATTGAATTTGTTGATGTTGAGTTTTTTCCTGAAAAACGCATGATGAATGTCGGTGTTCAGTAAGGTTAACCGGGGAATCCGAATATCATACAATTCAGAGCGATTCAGGCGTTTCAGTGCTCGTTCCAGATTCTGTTTTTTATCAGGTGAAAGTCTTAGTTGACTGATTGTTGCCGACTGTTTTAAGCTCGAAACTTCTATTTTCCCAACATTTAAGATGTGCAGCTGGTCGGCCAGTTTCATTTGGTAGTTCGAAAAATTAAGCTCCAGATTGGTGGCGAAAAACAATTTGTCGGTTTGTCGCGCACTGATTGAATCGAGCGAAAAATCCGTTAGCCGGAAATCAAAATCAGTGGAAATATGCCCTTCATCGACTTTCTTGCGCAGGTCGTTAAATTCAATGTGCCCGCTGTCGATGGCAATCAGGTTCGCATAAACACCTTTAATGTAATCGCGAATAAAGTTGTAGAGCATACTTTGCTCGTCGATGTCCTCGTCGTCGTCTTTGTCGATTTTTTGATTAACCGTAATCTGCGGGTGGTACACCGATAGCAGGTTGAGCGGCAGTTCACGAAAATGAAAAAGTCGGGGGAGATCAACCTTCTGCATTACCAGGCTGTCACAGTTCAGTTGGACGGTTACCGGAATTGTCGGACTGTTTTCCTGAGGTTTAAGACTGATCGACTCTGCTTTCATCAGACTATCGCTGCTTGACACCAGAATGTTCTCAGCCTGAAATAAGTGGACTTTATCATTCAGTTTCAGTGAATAGGATTGAATTGAAAGCTCAAAATTGTCGGAATAAAGTACTTTCTCGAGCCGGGTATTGTCGATCGAGTCGAGTTGAAAATTGGCTGCTTTGACTTCAACGCCTTCGTAGAGCTGGGAATTGTCAACCTCCGCTGATTTGGGTTCGAAGAAAAGGCGTTTCGCTTCGAGGTCGAGTTGGCCAACGCGAACAAAGTTGAAGTCGTGTTTGACCAGTTCGAACAGATCATATTTTTTGAGTTCGCGAAAGTTGATCCGTTTGATTTCTGTGCCGGGCTTCACCCGAATGTCGGCATCTTTAATCAGCACCGAATCAATATTGACCGAATCGTTGCCGAGGATCGTCCGGAGCTTTTCGGAGCTTAATTTTATTTCAGGAATATTAATCCAGTAAAGGCTGGATTTTCGGTTTGTGGTATCTACCGGAGCCAGGCTCATGTTTTTCCCGGTGATGCTGTTTTTCTCGATCGAATAGGTCAATTCTGCTACCTGCAACCGGTGGATACTGTCGCCCAATGCCCGGTTAAAATCTTTGATTTTGATATAAATGTCGTCAGCATTGAAGAACTCATTCTCGCTGCTTAGAATATCCGAGTCCATGGTGAAATTTTGGATTCCAACATCCAAGTCTTTGATAGAACTCAACGTTTTGACTTGCTCGTCGAGACGGTAGTGGTCGAAGTGCGCCTGTTCGAGGCTGATTTCATCAATAGTGACCAGTTTCAGTTGCTTGCTGAAGAATGGTTTTAACTTGGCAAACAGTGCCTGTTTGTCCAGGGCATCCCGCTTTTGACCGTCGCGTCCGTAGATTTCAAATTCAGGCTTTTGAATCCGAAGCAACTGGATTCGTAATTCTTTGTGCAGGAAGAAATCAAAAACAGAAATCCCGGATGCAGTTAATTGAGTCGCAGAGATTGAATAATGGTCTTCATCGGTCTTTTGCGGAATCAGTCTTAGCGAGTCAATCCGCACGGTTTGTGTGTAAAGATTGGCACGAATGTCGGAGAAATAAAGTTCGTATTCTCCGTTTGTGGATTCAAGTACGTATTCGTTAATGTGTCGGTGAATGTAGCCGGGAGCAGCAAGCGCCAGCCATACCGAAACCACAGCAATTACTGCTAAAATTAGGGTAATAATCCGACGTAATTTTTTCTTTCGTATGACCTTTCTCTTTTCACCCATGCTGCCTGTTTGGTAACGGAGATACTGTTTACTAAAGTAAGACTTTAATTTTCATAATTGAAACAGCAATCTTATGAAAAAAGATTTAATCGCCGCAGATTTAGCACAACTTTACACTGTATTTGCATGTTGAAATGGTGAAAATAATGCAAGAAGTTATTCCGGGACGTTTTGATTGTGTGCCCCGGATTTAAAAGCCAAACAAACAAAAGATGAAAACTGAAAATTTGAAGAAACTGCTCTTCGCGACGGCAGTTGTCGTTCTTTCCGCTTGTGGATCTCCCACTGAGAAACCAAAGGCATTGAGTACGTCAGAATTGGACGAAAAAGCGCCTGCCCCGCAAAGTCAGCAAGGTGCAGAACATCCGGGGAAGAAAGTTTATACGAAATATTGCAAAGCCTGCCACCAGACTAACGGAATGGGCGTTGCTTCAATTTTTCCGCCGCTTTCACCGAACGAGTTTATCAAGGATAAGCAGAAGATGATTGACATTGTGCTGCATGGAATGAAGGGTAAGATTGAAGTTGACGGTGAAACTTACAACGGGTTGATGACGCCGCACAGCCATTTGACGAATCAGGAAATTGCAGATGTGATTTCGTACGTTCGTTCTAATTTTGGCAATGAGCTGGAGTCGGTGACGGCGGAAGAAGTGCAGGCTGCCCGATAAAAAAAAAGGTGCTTTGCTGCTGACTTATTAGTCGTGGCAAAGCACCTTTTTTTTTCATTCAGTAATTTATTGAATGGCGAAACGAGCAAACACTTTGTAATTCAGTTTGATTTTTTGAAAACCAATTTCAGGCTCTTTCATAGGTGCTGTATCGGCGCTTTCGTCCATCATTGTCATTGTTGCCATAGTTTTGCGCACGTAAGGTTGAACGTAGCTCTCGCGTTCCTGAAGAAATAAAATTTTACCGGTCTGCTCATCAAGTGCACCAAGCAGGTAGTCGGCTTTTTCTTTCGCATTTTTCACGGCCATAATTTTTACTTCCTTTTTAAGCTCTTCCATCTGGCTGTGGTCAACCCGGCTAATGAAAGCATTTTCAGCTTTCACGTTATCCAGAATATCCCAAAGCCGCGCCAATTCATCGGTTGTCGCAATCTTCATTTGGTAATCTTTCGAGGCTAAAACATCCTTTTGCTTGCGTTTGATGGTCACGTAGTCCGAACTCGCGTCGGCCAACGACAGGTTCTTGATGTCGAACCCGGCGGCCGAAAGTTTCTTTTTTAATTCGCTCTCCAGCTTGTTCAGATCCGATTTGCTGCGTCCTTCATAGCGCTCCTGCAAAGTGAATTGGAGGTAAATTTCATCCGGGATGACTTCCATTTCTCCGTCGCCGGTAACTTCAATGTAAGGTGTCGACTCGAGTGGATTAACGGTTGTTTGCGCCTTTACAAAAGGGCTGATCAGCAAAAATGCCAGTAGTGCGTAGATTGTTTTCATGGTTCAAAATTTAAATTTTAATTTCTTCATTTTTAGTGGGTTGTTCTTTCTTGTTAATAAAAGTCTTCCCGCAAGCCTGATTTATCTCTTATCTTTAGCAAAAAACAATTTTCATGGAGCCTTTTCTGAAGCAAGTTGCTCGTCATTTGTACCAATCTCAGCATGAAAAAATCGATCGTGTGACGGTCGTGTTTCCGAGCCGTCGTTCGGGGGTTTTCTTCAATGCCTATTTGAACGAGTTGATTGAGAAACCGATTTTGGGCCCTCAAGCTATTACGATCAATGAACTTGTTTCGAAACTCTCCGGGGTGCAAATATCAGACCACATCAGCCAGATTCTGACGCTCCATCAAATTTACAAAGCCGAAACCGGACATGATGAAAGTCTCGATGACTTCTTTTTCTGGGGTGAGATTTTGTTGAACGATTTCAATGATATCGATAAGTATTTGCTGGATGCCAACGACTTGTTTCGGAATATTTCAGATTTGAAGGATATTGAACGGCGTTTTGAGTATTTGAGCGCGGAGCAGAAAGAGGCGATTGAAAAATTCTGGGGAACCATCGGGAAGGCCGGCGCTTCTGTGAATCGCGAGAAGTTTATGCAGATCTGGAATAAACTGGCTTCGGTTTATAATCGTTTCCGGGATGAACTGAAAAAGGAAGGATTGGCTTACACCGGGATGCTTTATCGTGATCTGGTTGAAAACTGGCGCGAGGAAACTGAAAAACTACTCGAGGCTGAACGATATTTGTTCGTTGGCTTTAACGCGTTGAATGCGGCAGAAGAAAAGCTTTTGAGCTATTTCAAGAAATCCGGGAAAGGACAATTCTTTTGGGATTATGATCCGGCATTTCTGGACGACGTTCAGCACGAGGCGGGCGTTTTCATTCGCCGGAATCTTGTCAAGTTTCCGATGCCTGAAGGTTTTGAACTGACTGGTGGAGATTCAGCGCTTCGGAAGATGACTATCGTTTCGGTGCCCGGGCAAGTGGCGCAGACACAGGTGCTCAACCATCCGAAGTTTGCCGGAGCAAGCGGAGCCAAGCCCCGCTTTGATGAAACCGCGATGGTGCTGGCCGACGAGGGCTTGTTGGTGCCTTTGGTTTCGGCGGCGGGAGCGCAATACAACAGAATCAACATCACAATGGGCTACCCCATTCAAAATACGCCAGTTTACAGTTTTATCAACTTGCTGATTGAGCTGCAGAAGAATTACCGCTATTATGGTAACGAAGATTCGTTTTATTACAAACCGGTGCTGGCTTTGCTGAATCACCAGTTACTGGCTAATCCGGTGACCAAGGAAATTGTGCGCAGCATTCATCGCGAGAACAAAATCTATGTTCGGGTGAGCGATTTGGCTCAGGATGACCTGTTGAAAGTGATTTTTAGCAAGCTCAGCTCGTGGGAGCAAGCAGCCGATTATTTGATGACGGTGATTGAGCAGTTGGCCCGAAGGTTGGCGATTACTGCCGAAAATGAAGCAGACCCTGCTTTGGAAGCGGAGTATTTGTACCAGGTTTATTTGGCCATTCAGCGTTTGCAGGCAACCCTGCGGGAGCATCATCCTGCGCAAATTTCGTTGGCGCTTTTCTTCCGGATTTTGTTGCAGCACTTGCAACGCATCAGCATTCCGTTTGAAGGGGAGCCTCTCTCCGGCCTGCAGGTGATGGGGGTGCTCGAAACCCGGAATCTCGATTTCAAGCGACTATTCATGTTTTCGGTCAACGAGGGACGTTTGCCCAATAGTTCGGCAACGCACTCTTTCATTCCGTACAATTTGCGAAAGGCATTTGGTCTTCCGGCTTACGAGGAGCACGATGCTATGTATGCCTACTATTTCTACCGGCTGATTAATCGGGCAGAGGAGGTGGTGATGGTTTACGATTCGTCGGGCGACGGGATGAACTCCGGAGAAATGAGTCGATACCTGTTTCAATTGTTGTACGACTCGCCTGTAAAGCCGGAAGTGTTTCAGCTGAACTTCGATTTTAAATCGACAGAGGCGGAGCCGATCGCCATTGCTTCAACCCAAAAGCACCGTGATGTTTTATTGAATCGCTATTCCGAACGCAAGCTAAGTCCGAGTGCGTTGAACGCCTATTTGGACTGCAAGTTGAAATTCTATTTCAAATACATTGCGGGCATCAAAGAGACAGATGAACTGCTGGAAGAAGTCGATCCGCGTCTGTTTGGTAACCTTTTTCACTTTGCATCGGAGTTGATTTACAGCAATTTTGTTGGTAAGCAGGTTCAAAAAGAGGATTTGGATGCGATGCTCAAAAACGATGTGCTGATCCGGAAAGCGATACACGACGCTTTTGTGCGGGAATATTATAAGGATAAGGCTCTGAAAGAGGTGAAGATTACCGGGAAGAATATTCTGATTGCGGAAAACCTGCACACTTATCTGACGCGAATGCTGGAGAATGATAAGGAATTTGCACCTTTCAAAATTGTTGAGTTGGAAGGAAACTGCGAGGCTGAATTTAAAATAGAGACTGAAGCCGGTGAAAAGCGAATTAAGCTGGGCGGTATTGTCGACCGGATTGATCAGACCAAAGACGGTTTGCGAATTATTGACTACAAAACCGGAAGAAGCTTAGTGTTGGCCTTCAATAATTTTGAAGATTTTTATCGCCGCGATGCAGATAACCGACCCAAGGAAATCTTTCAAACGCTCGTTTATTCTGAAATCTACCGCCGCATGAACGGAACAACGGCGATTCAGCCATCAATCTATAAAATTGACACGTTCTTCACTGGTGATTTCGATCCAACGGTGAAAATGAGAGGGCAGTCGCTGACTTACGATCTGATCTCGGAGCCTTTTGTCGAGAGTCTGCAGGAATTGCTTCAGGAAATCTTCAGTCCGGATAACTGTTTCGATCAGACAACCAAAAAACGAAAATGTGAGAGTTGTCCCTACAATGTGATTTGTCGTCGCGTATGAATCCGGTTTATTCGTGTCCTTCCAACAGGTCGGGGCGAAGTCGCTTGGTGCGCTCCCACGCTTGCTTTTCTTTCCATTCGTCCACTTGCCGGTCATTTCCGCTCAGTAGAACATCCGGCACTTTCCAGCCTTTGTAGTCAGCCGGGCGTGTGTAAACCGGTGGGCTCAGTAAGTTGTCCTGAAATGAATCTGTTAAAGCGGAAGTTTCATCTGACATGGCTCCCGGAATCAGGCGCACGATCGCGTCGACCATAACGGCGGCCGCCATTTCTCCTCCCGTTAGTACGTAGTCGCCTATTGAAATTTCGCGGGTAATCAGGTAGTCGCGCACGCGTTGATCAACTCCTTTGTAGTGTCCGCAAAGGATGATGATGTTTTTATAAAGCGAGCACTGGTTGGCAATCCGTTGGTTGAACACTTCTCCGTCAGGGCTGGTGTAAATCACTTCGTCGTAATCGCGCTGCGACTTCAAATGATTGATCGCGTCCTCAATCGGTTGGATGGTCATCACCATGCCAGCGCCACCACTAAATGCGTAGTCGTCAACTTTCCGGTGTTTGTCGGTTGAAAAATCGCGGATGTTGTGCACGTGAATTTCAACCACGCCGTTGTCCTGGGCGCGTTTCAAAATAGAATGCTTGAACGGACTTTCCAGCAATTCGGGTACAACGGTAAGAATATCGATACGCATAATTTGAAAATTTTCTGCAAAAGTAACAAGAATCGTGAATGCCGGACGATATTTTTCAGGCTAAAAACACATCCAGGAAATTAGATAAGATGACGATGTGGCTTACGTTTTGCGTTGATTCGGAAATAATGACAGCCTCGTGAGCGTTTGATTGAGCTTTTTTGTCGCGAAAAGTGAGTTGGAACGGAACTTGGCTAGAGGAAAGTCAGAATAGAAAACAAAACATCAGAAATAAAAATTTAAGGAGGACATAAAACATGAAATTAGTAAAAGTAAATCCGGCTTACAGCTTTAATGCAGTTGATCGTTTGTTGAACGACTTTTTTCAGGAAGGTTTGAAGAATGACCGTTATGCGAAGAATGAAATCAAGGTTCAACCCGCAACAAACATTTTCGATTACAACGAATTTGTGAAAATTGAAATGCAAATCCCGGGATTCAGCAAAGAACAGGTCAAAATCACCCTCGACAACGACGTGTTGATCGTGAAGGGAGAAATGGCAAAAGAGGAAAAAGAAGAAGTCAACTATTCGAGAGTTGAATTTAAAGTTTCAGATTTTGAGAAGAAGTTTAAATTGAACCATGAATTGGACGCTGAAAAGGTGCAGGCAAATTTCTCGAACGGTATCTTGATTCTGACGATTGCCAAGAAAGAAGAACAGAAGCCGGTGGTCAAAAATATTGAAATTGCTTAATTTTAAAGGATTATTAAAACACTAAGCCGCATTCGTCGAGGATGCGGCTTTTTTTGTAACTTATCCTCGTGATTTGTAGAAATAGTCGGGTATTTGCTTGAGTATTCGTTATGAAAATTATATTTTCGTAGTACAATAAAGAGACCTAAATATCTGAAAATTACTCAGTAATTTTAATACCGTTAAAGTGTATGGAGCCTAAAGATCTGAAAAACTCAAATGATGAGTTAAATGCAAACCCGGAAGCGACCGGCGATGCAGCTACGCCAGTAGAGAGCCAGGATTCTGTGAAAAATGTCCCTGAGGAAGAGATTGCAGAAACGAATTCGCAGCCGGAAGAACCGGTTTCTAAGGAAGAAGCGTCGGAAGAACCTGTTGAAGAAGTCGTGTCGGAGACGGATTCGGGCGATGAAGTAGAACAGTCAGAAGAGGAAGAAGATCAGGAGGATGAATCCGATTCCGAAGATGAAGAAGAGGAGGAGATGGACGAGGAAACAGCGAATGCTGTAATCGCTTCCGGAAAGATTGACTATTCTTCATACACCGAGGTTGAACTGATCAATGCGCTGCGCGATTTGTTAGCCGAGACTACCGACGAAGACATCAAAGACGAGGTTGATCGTATCAAAATAAACTTCTTTAAAAAGCACCGGGCAAATGTTGAGACTGAGAAAGCAGCTTACCTGGCCGATGGTGGAAAAGAAGAAGACTTTGAGCCCGGAAACGCTCCATATGAAGATGACCTGAAAAATCTTCTCCGCGAATATCGCCAGTTGAGAGGTGATCGGGCGAAAGAAATGGAGGAAGAGAAGGAGCAAAATCTTGAGATAAAATACCAGATTATTGAAGATATTAAGTCGCTTGTCAATCGAGACGAGTCGATCAATAAAACGTTCCAGGAGTTTCGTGATTTGCAGCAGAAGTGGCGCGATACCGGTTTGGTGCCACAAGCGAAGCTGAAAGATTTGTGGGAAACCTACCATCACCATGTTGAGAATTTCTACGATTACATCAAGATCAACAAGGAGTTGAGAGATCTTGATTTGAAGAAAAACATGGAAGCCAAAATAACGATTTGCGAAAAAGCAGAGGAGTTGCTGGTTGAGCCCTCGGTGATTAAAGCCTTCAATATTCTTCAGAAATACCACGAGCAGTGGCGTGAAATTGGTCCTGTTCCGCGTGATAAAAAAGATGATTTGTGGGAGCGCTTCAAAGCGGCTACTTCTAAAATCAACAAAAAACACCAGGAATATTTCGAAGACCGGAAAGAAGATCAAAAGCACAATTTGGATGCAAAAACCGTGTTGTGTGAAAAAGCGGAGGAAATTGCCACTTTGGATTTGCACAACCACAAAGATTGGGACGACAAATCGAAAGAGCTGATTGAGTTGCAGAAGGTTTGGCGGACAATTGGTTTTGCTCCGAAAAAAGATAACAACCGGATTTACGAGCGTTTCCGTGGAGCGTGCGACAAATTTTTCGATGCAAAACGCGAGTTTTACGCGCAAAACAAAGAAATGCAGCAAAATAACCTGCAGTTGAAACTGGATTTGTGTGTGCAGGCCGAAGCATTAAAAGACAGCACCGACTGGAAAAAGAGTACGGACGAGTTCATTAGCATTCAAAAGAAATGGAAAGAAATTGGCCCTGTACCACGGAAACAGTCGGACGCTATTTGGAAGCGTTTCCGTGCAGCTTGCGATTATTTCTTCGACCAAAAATCGGAGCATTTCAATACCGTTGATCACGAACAGGTCGACAACCTGAAGTTGAAACAGGAGCTGATTGAAGAAATCCGGAAGTACAAGTTGACGAAGGATGAAGATGAAGATCTGGAGCAAATGAAAGATTTTCAACGTCGTTGGACGGAGATCGGCCACGTTCCGTTCAAAGACAAGGATAAAATTCAGAATGAGTTCCGGAATGCGATCAATGAGCATTTCGATCATCTGCGGATTGATGAACACAAACGTAACGTGCTGAAATTCAAAACGAAAATTTCCAATTTCTCAGAGACATCGAAAGGACAAAACAAGATGCGTTTCGAGCGTGATAAGTACATCACCAAGATGAAACAGCTTGAAAACGATTTGTCTTTGCTAAATAATAATATCGGATTTTTCGCGAATACGAAGAACGCCGAATCGCTTATTGAAGATGTAAATAAGAAGATTCAGGCGACGATAGAAAAGATTGAGTTGCTGAAAGAAAAGATTCGTATTATCGACGAAATGGACGACGAAGATTAATAGTTAAAAATATAGCCCGCTATCATGCGGGTTTTTTTAATCATCATTCGTTAGATATTAGTGCACATTTTTTTGAGCGCAATTGGTTTTATTGCTTAAATTTGTGCGCTTTTAGGAACAATTAAATTTTACGATTTTGTCAGCAACCAAGTACATCTTTGTTACAGGAGGGGTGACCTCCTCACTAGGAAAAGGAATCTTAGCCGCTTCATTAGCTAAGTTGTTGCAAGCCAGAGGTTACTCTGTTACCATCCAAAAGCTTGACCCTTACATCAATGTCGATCCCGGAACGTTGAATCCTTACGAACACGGGGAATGTTACGTTACCGAAGACGGTGCAGAAACCGACCTTGACCTCGGGCATTACGAGCGTTTTTTGAATGTTCCGACTTCACAGGCAAACAATGTAACCACCGGGCGGATCTACCAATCAGTGATCAATAAAGAGCGGAGAGGAGACTATTTGGGTAAGACTGTGCAGATCATTCCGCACATTACAGACGAAATCAAGCGTAAAATTAAGTTCTTGGGAACCAAGCGTAACTACGATATCGTAGTGACTGAGATTGGTGGAACTGTTGGTGACATGGAATCTTTGCCATACATCGAATCTGTTCGTCAGTTGAAATGGGAGCTAGGCTCTAACGCGTTGGTGATTCATTTAACGTTGGTGCCATTCCTCGCTGCTTCAGGCGAGTTGAAAACCAAACCGACGCAGCACTCGGTGAAAATGTTGCTGGAAAATGGGGTTCAACCTGATGTGTTGGTACTGCGTACCGAGCATGATTTGGCAACCAGTATCCGCAAAAAAGTAGCTTTGTTCTGTAACGTTGATCCTGACTCGGTTGTGCAATCAATCGATGTGGAAACCATCTATGACGTGCCGAACAAAATGCTGGAAGAAAAACTGGACCTTACCGTTCTTCGCAAATTGCACCTTCCGGCTAAAAACGAACCAAAATTGGATGACTGGAATGAGTTTCTGCGTAAACTGAAAAATCCGGAAAGAGAAATCAAGATTGGTTTGGTTGGTAAATACGTTGAATTGCCCGATGCATACAAGTCGATTGCTGAGGCATTGATTCATGCCGGAGCAATTAACCGGGTAAAAGTTAATTTGGAGTGGATCCACTCGGAAGATATTAATGAAAGCAACTACGAGCAATTGTTATCTCCTCTGAATGGTGTAATCATTGCTCCGGGATTCGGTCACCGAGGAATCGAAGGCAAAATTTTAGCTACAAAATACATTCGCGAAAATAACATCCCATTCTTGGGAATTTGCTTGGGAATGCAGATCGCTGTTATTGAATTCGCCCGTAACGTTTTAGGCTGGGAAGGAGCGGACTCAACCGAGATGAACGAAAAAACCAACTATCCGGTCATTGGACTGATGGAAGAGCAAAAAGGAATCACCGAAAAAGGTGGAACCATGCGTCTTGGTGCCTATACCTGTCTGATCAACGATAAAAAGTCGCATCTGTATAAAGCTTATCAGAAGGATGAGATTCGCGAACGTCACCGTCACCGTTACGAATTCAACAACGAGTATCTCGAAGCTTTCAAAGCCGGCGGCATGAAGCCAGTGGGAATTAACCCGGATACAAATTTGGTTGAGGTTGTTGAATTGCCTAATCACAAATGGTTTGTAGGTGTTCAGTATCACCCGGAATACAGTAGTACAGTATTAAAACCACATCCCCTGTTCGTAGCTTTTGTGAACGCTGCCAACAGTTAATTCAAGAAAACTAGACATTATGGACAAAAATACAATCGTCGGGATAGTTCTGATTGTCGCTATCCTGATTGGATTTAGTATCCTGAACAAGCCGTCGCAGGAAGAGATTGAAGCGGCCAAGCATAAGCAGGATTCTATTGCGCAGGTTGAAGCTGAACAGCAACAACAGGCGCAAATTCGTGCCAAGGAGATGGCGGAACAGCAGCAGGCGCAGTTAGCCGCAGACTCAACTTTGGCTTCAACTCAGGCAGCCGACCGTTTCGGTGCTTTTGCTGCCGGCGCGATGGGACAAGAGCAATTCATCACGCTTGAAAACAACCTGATGAAAGTTACCCTTTCAACCAAAGGGGGTAAAATTTACTCGGTTGAGTTGAAAAATTACCAAACTTACGAAGGCAACCCATTGGTTCTTTTTAATGGTCCTTCCAACCAGTTTGGTTTGAATTTCTTCTCACAAAACCGCAGTATTCAAACCGACGAGTTATATTTTACACCGTCAACACCCCAAACAGATCTGGTGGCTACCGGCCCGGAAGTGAAGAAGGGGAAAGAAGGCGATGTTGAGTACAACGAAGAGTTTCCGGGTACAACGCAATCTGTTAGCATGAGCCTGGATGCAGGTCAAGGACGTTCGTTGAAGTTTGTTTACACATTGGCCCACAACTCTTACATGGTTGGTTTCGACATTAAAACCAATGGTTTGGGAAATATGATTGCTCAAAATGTGAACTACCTGAACTTCAACTGGGCTTACGCCGGTCCACGTTTGGAAAAGAAATCGAAATTTGGTGAAGACCGTTATACATCAGTCAACTACAAATATTTTGAAAGTGATGTTGACAAGCTTTCTCCAGAAAAGACGACTGAGGAATCGTTGAAAACCAAAGTGAAGTGGATCAGCTTTAAACAGTTGTTCTTCAATTCGACTATTATTGCTGATGATGCTTTCCCGACTGCCGATATTAGCTATACTTACGATGAAAATAGTGTCTCTAAAGTCGGTGATTTTTCGGCTGATATCGCTATTCCTTATGATCCGGGAATGGATGCCAATTTTGGTATGGAATTCTATTTTGGTCCGAACCACTATACAACCTTGAAGCAATATGATCTGGATTTGGATCAACTGGTTAACCTGGGGTACTCTGTGCTTCGTTGGGTAAACCGCTGGTTGGTCATTCCGGTGTTTAATTTCTTGCGTCTCCATATCGATAATTTCGGAATCATTATTCTGTTGTTGACCATCTTCATCAAGATGATCTTGTTCCCGTTCACCTATAAATCATACATTTCACAGGCCAAGATGCGTGCATTGAAGCCGGAGGTTGATGAGTTGAACGAGAAATTCGGTAAAGACAAACCGATGGAAAAACAACAGGCAACAATGGCTTTGTACAAGAAAGCCGGCGTGAACCCGATGGGGGGCTGTTTGCCGATGTTGTTGCAGATGCCGATTTTGTTCGCTATGTTCTTCTTCTTCCCAACTTCGATTGAGTTGCGTGGAGAAAGTTTCCTTTGGGCAACCGACTTGTCGTCATACGATTCAATTTTCAATCTGCCGTTCTCCATTCCATTCTATGGCGACCACGTTAGTTTGTTCTGTTTGCTGATGACCATTACAACGATCATCTCAACAAAATTGAACTCGCAAGCGACCAGCAACAATGCGATGCCGGGAATGCAGACGATGATGTACATTATGCCGGTCATGTTCTTGTTTATCCTGAACAACTATCCTGCAGGTTTGAGTTACTATTACTTCCTGGCCAACTTGATCACAATTGGTCAAATGTATCTGTTCCGCGTTTTGATTGACGATGAAAAGATCCGCGCGCAGCTGCATGCCAATAAAAAGAAAACCGTTAAGAAGTCGAAGTTCCAACAACGACTCGAACAAATGGCGAAAGAACGAGGAGTTCAGATGCCGAAATAAAATATTGAATGCTGCCTTCGGGCAGCATTTTTTTTTGCCTGATGGTTTGTATCTTTAAGAGACTCGGGGTAGAATAAATTTTATTTACGAATCAAAAACAAGCATACTATGTATCAATACCAGGCTGAAATTGTGAAAGTGGTGGATGGCGATACCTACGAAATCGACATCGACCTTGGGCTTAGCGTTTGGGTTCGCGGTGAGCGCATTCGTTTGTATGGCGTGAATACACCGGAGGTTTACGGTGTGAAGCATGACTCGGAAGAATATCTGGCGGGAAAAGCTGCTTCCGATTTTGTAAAGTCTATTATGAAGAAGGGCACGTTGGCGATCGTCGAAACGTTGAAGGATTCGAAGGGAAAATACGGGCGTTATTTGGCGGTGATGTATGTCCAGATAGCTCCGGAAGTTTTGGACGGATATTCGAATATCCGGTCAATCGGAGACTACTATTGCATTAACGATTTGTTGATTGCAAAGGAACTTGCCGAACCTTATTTTTTGTAACAGGGAATATTTTTTCGATGATAGCAAAAACACCCACTCCCCCTTATTATGCGGTTATTTTTAGCTCCGTTCGTACCTCTGTTGTTGATGGTTACGTAGAAATGGCAGAGCGAATGCTTGAGCTTGCTCAGCAGCAGAAAGGATTCCTTGGCGCTGAGTCGGCGCGAAATAATCTCGGAATAACGGTTTCCTATTGGCAAAATTTGGAATCAATAGCAAACTGGAAGAAAAATATTGAGCACCAAATGGCACAATGCTATGGTCGCGAAAAGTGGTATTCAGCCTATAAAACCCGTATCGCATTAGTGGAACGCGATTACGGTTTTGGCGACGTGACCGATTAGAAATGCACTGAAAGAGAAGAAAGAATTTATTAACTGAAATATTCCTGTGATGAAAAACTTACGCTTTGTTTGTTTGGGAATTATTGCACTGCTTTTGGCAGCTTGTAGTAGTTCGTCCAAAAATGAAACTTCGATGGTAAATGAAATTGAAAAGAAGGCGGATGCGTTTACGCCTGTGAAGCTGACAACAGATTTGTCGGTGCTGACTGAAAAGGAGAAACAGATGTTGCCATTGTTATTTAAGGCAGCGCAAATTATGGACGATCTTTTTTGGATGGAAGCCTATGGCGATAAAAACGAAATTTTGGCAAAGTCGACCAGCGATGCGATGACCAAGTTTTTGAAAATTAATTATGGTCCGTGGGAGCGTTTGAACGGCAACGAACCATTCATGGAGGGAGTTGGCCCCAAGCCGAAAGGTGCCAGTTTTTATCCAACAGATATGACGAAGGAGGAATTTGAGAGTTGGAGCGACTCTGCAAAATCCAGTTTGTACACAATAATCGAGCGTGATTCGGTGGGCCAATTGGTGTCGGTGCCGTATCATGTCGCTTTTCAACCACAGATTGAACAGGCTGCTTCCTATTTACGGCAAGCTGCGGAGCTGGCTGAAGATGCAGGCTTGAAGAATTACCTGGAGTTGCGGGCGGAAGCCTTGCTGACCGATGATTATTTCGAAAGCGATATGGCCTGGTTGGATATGAAATCGAATACGATTGATTTTGTGGTAGGCCCGATTGAGAGCTATGAAGATCAGTTGTTCGGCTACAAGGCGTCGCACGAAGCTTTCATTTTAGTAAAAGACAAGGAATGGAGCGACCGCTTGGCGAAATTTGCCCTGTTGTTGCCCGAACTGCAGAAGGCTTTGCCTTGCGATGCACCCTACAAAAGTGAAATGCCCGGATCGGATTCAGATCTGAATGCCTACGACGTGATCTACTATGCCGGTGATTGCAATGCCGGAAGTAAAACCATCGCCATTAACTTGCCAAACGACGAGCAGGTGCGGGCAGAAAAGGGAAGTCGCAAGTTGCAGTTGAAAAATGCCATGCAAGCGAAATTCGACAAAATATTAGTCCCGATTTCAAATTTACTGATTGCCGAAGACCAACGTCAGCATGTGAAATTTGACGCCTTTTTTGAGAATACGATGTTTCATGAAGTAGCGCACGGCTTGGGACTTGGTAATACGATTGACGGGACAAAAACAGTCCGCCAGGCTTTGCGCGATACCTATTCTTCGCTGGAGGAAGGAAAAGCAGATATCCTCGGACTTTGGGTGGTCTACAAGCTGAATGAAATGGGTGAGTTGGGAGAAAAGGACATGATGGACAACTTTGTGACGTTCATGGCCGGCATTTTCAGGTCGGTTCGTTTTGGCGGTGTAAGTGCTCATGGTAAAGCGAATATGATCCGCTTTTACTATTTCCAGGAGCAAGGCGCATTTGAGCGTGACGAAGAGACCGGCACATATCGGGTGAATTACGAGAAAATGAAAGAAGCAATGATGAAGCTTTCTGATTTGTTGCTAACAGTACAAGGCAATGGTGATTATGCGCATGCCCAGGAATTGATTTCTAAAATGGGATTTGTTCGGGAAGATTTACAGCGTGATTTGGATCGCGTAAACAGTGCGGGAATTCCAGTTGATATTGTATTTGAGCAAGGTCCGGAGGTTGTTGGCTTGTAAGAAGAATTTAATCCATAGAAAAGGGGCTGTCCGCGTTGGGCTAGCCCCTTTTTTTGAACTTTCTAAAAAAAAACTGAATAATTATTTGTCTCCGACTTTTTTGAACCACATGCGGTTCCCAACATTGTAAAATTCGTCTTTTAATTCAGGGTTTTCGGCAAGTTGACTTTCACGATAGGGAAGGTAGGGCACCATCACATCGTCTCCCTCTTTCCAGTTTGCGGGCGTCAGAACCATTTCTTGCTCAGTAGTTTGTAATGCTGAAACAATTCGTTCTATTTCAACCATATTCCGACCGACTTCAACCGGGTAGAAATTAATTGACCGAACAATGTTGTTGGAATCAATAATGTAAACGCCTCGAATATCCCGGCTGCTACTCGTTGGGGAGTGTAGCATACCGTAGGTTTTCGAAACAATCATTTTTGAATCGTCGATCAACGGAAAACTAATTTCCTGTTGACCACGGTTCTTGTAGTCCAGTTCCTGCAAATGGGCAACCCACATTTGGTGTTGCGAAAGATTGTCAGTCGAAATAACGGCAACCTTTACATTCATGGCTTCAAGTTCTTTCTGCATGTAGGCAAGTTCAAGAAGTTCGGAAGAGCAAACAGGCGTGAAGTCTTTCGGGTGACTGAAGAGGATTTTCCAGCTTGATCCAAAGTCATCAGGGAAAGTTAATTCGCCTTGAGTTGTTTGTGCTGTGAAGGAGGGAGCTTTCGATCCGATCAGAGGGATCTGGTCCTTTTGCGCTAGGGCTAGCGTAACAAGAAAAAAGGACATGAGAAGGGAAACAGAGATTTTTTTCATGACATTCTTGTTTTAGTTTGTATTGATAAAAGGGGTATGTGCCTTAGCTTACGGGGGATGAAATAATAAGTTCGGGTATACAGATGTTAATATCCTTAAATTGAATACATTAATTTTTATTTTTAGATCATATGTTTTTTATAGGTTTTTGTTTGGATTAAAACATTTATTATGAAGTTCGGGAAATGAGCTATAGTTCACGTCTTTGATGGGTAATGAACGAATGTATTCAACAAATGGTTTTTACTGAATCCATTCGTTCCGGACGATGAATAAATTTAGGTTAAAAGCATTTTGAACCACATATCAGTTTGCATTAACCGATTGGCCTGCTCTTCAAACTGGCATTTCACGTGCATCATATTGATTGATTCCTCGAACTCATCCTGGTTGAAGTCGTATCCAAGATCTTTAAGTTTATCAAATACTTCAGTCGGTTTACATTGGTTTAACTCTTTCCTCAGATCGCGGTCTTCCTGCGAAGTGCGAATAAATTTCATTGCATCATTAATCGCCATAATCGTATCCTTTCGTTATTTAATAAAACTTAGCCAATCCTACATATTTGTCGGATAAAATCAGTTAATCCTACCGGATTGTCCGGAAAACCTGCCACACAGGCCCGGATACATAAAGTGGCAAATTCTGTTCCGAAGCTTGGCGAAATAAAAAACCGAAGGAAATCCAGGATAACCTTCGGTTTTAAGTAAGTTGCTTAATTTTTTACTAGAGCACGAAGCCTATACCGAAAGAAATCAGATTGGCTTTGAATCCGCTGTTACGCTCGTAATAATGGTATTTCAAATCGAGGCTTTTTATTTTCAACTTCCAAATGTGGTGTTCGGTAAAGACATCAGTGTATCGAAGCCCAATACCGTACTGGTTGGCATTGAACTCCGACAGGTCGTAGTCGGACGTATAATATTGCTCTTTTGAAAGGTGCTGGTTGTAGCCGGCAAAATAATCGGCTGCAGTTTGCGTGTAATAGCGATAGCTGGGGTAGACTGTAAATTTATTACCTAGTTTTATCGGCATTTCGATGCTGGCAGTGTGGGAGTTAATTCCCCAATCGTCGGTGTAATACCGGTAAAATGTTCGGAACACGACTCGTTCGTTCAGATAATAATTTAGCCGGGCACCAAGTGCTATTTTCATCCGGCTATCCGGCAGCCGCTCAACATCATCAGCTAAGTGGAAGTTTTCAATAAAGGAATCCTCGTAGTCTGAAAAGTAGACTCGTTGAAACGGTGTTGAAAGCAATCCCTTCTGCAAAACCCAGTCGGCCAGGAAAGCGGCTTGCATTCGTTTCGACAAAATCTGCGTTAAAACGATTCCAGCAGAGTAGGAGTTCCTGTTTTTTCCGTCCAGACCATCGAATTTAGGCGAATAGTCGGTATTCCCGGTTATCTGGTACTGGTGAAAAAGCGGACTGTTCAATCCACTTCCTCCTGACTCAAAAGAACGTAGTTCATAAGGGATAATTTTCGACCACTGATCCAGAAAGATATTTCCGGATAAACTCAATTCGGTATTTTTTTCGTTGAAAAGGCGCGTGTAACTGCCTCCGAAACCGAGTGAGAAGTAGTCGAATTCAGATGACAAGCTTAGCTTTCCGGTCCAAATTTGGTTGCGGTCGTCGGAGCTGTGGCTGTAGGTGCCGGCGCCGTGCATCCAAACGTCACTTGAGGAAGCGCCGGACGATGCCTGAAAGGGATCTGCCGGTTTGCTGCCGTCAAATGGGTTGACGTTGCTCGATGAGGCAGAAGTGTATGCCGAAATACCAGCTTCGACAGTCAGCACGTCATCCTCATTTAAAGGAACCGACACAATAAAGGTTGGTGCGATGTCCAGTAAATCTTCTGTTCCTTTTCCTCCGGTCACAGCTGCGTTGTCGCCGTCCTGGGAATAGTATCCCATCAAAAAGTCCACTTCGGTACTTTCCAATACGCGCTTTTTGTAAGTCCCGTCCGTGCCGTCGGTTTCCTGCGCCTGAACAGCGCCCGCCGCGAACAGGATGATTAGTAGGGTTAATAGTTTCATTTTCATTGTTTGTTTTTAGTTACATCCACAACCTCCACCTGTCTTTCCCCCGTTTGCGCCCGAGGCGGCTTCGCGATATGCCTGAAAGTTGGTTTCAAACATGTCGATCTTTTTTGAGCTCAATTCCATGTCGGGATCGTTCAGGTTGATTTTTTCATATTCCTTCACGACCGTGCACGATCCTAATGAAAGGGCAATCAATGCCAGAAACAGAATTTTTCGTTTCATTCTTTTTCAATTTTTATATGTTCCGAACTGTAAACATTTCCGTTTTCGTCAATCAGAATACATTCCACATGAGGAAGTTGATTGATGCGGTTCAGGCCGACATCAATACCCATCACAAAAATAGACGTGGCCAGTGCATCGGCCAGTTCAGCTTTGGGGGCAAATACAGTTGCGCTGATAATGCCAGTAGCGGGGTAGCCGGTTTGGGGATTGATAATGTGCGTATACCTAATTCCATTGAACTTGACGTACTTCTCGTAGTCGCCCGAAGTGACGACAGCACCCTGGTTGAGCGGAAGCACGGCAAACACTTTATTTTTATTCATTGGGTTGACGATCCCAACTTTCCACTCTTCGCCTGAAGGCTGGGTGCCCCAGGTATTCATGTCACCCGAAGCATTTATAATGCCGGCCTTTACTCCATGGGCCATGAGAAGTGCTTTGGCTTTATCTGCCGAATAGCCTTTCCCAATCGCGCCAAAGCCGATTTTCATTCCCGGCAGCTCCAGGAATACGCTCGACTCTTCTTTGTTAAGGCGAATGTGTTGGTAACCAACTTTCGATACGGATGCTGTTATTGCTTCTTGGCTTGGCATTTCGGTCATGCTCCCGTCGAACTTCCAGATCTTGTCCATCGAGGCATAAGTGATGTCGAAAGCTCCGTCGGTAAGTTTCGAAATGGCTATGGCCCGTTCAATCAGCTGAAATAGCTCGGGATCAACAATAACCGGTTTTATACCACTGTTTCGGTTAATGGCCGACGTTTGCGAACTCTCGTCCCAGGATGAAATCAGCTTTTCAATACGTTGGATTTCGCCAACAGCCATGTCGATGTACTGGTTGCCTTCGTCTTCATTTTCAGCAACAACCGTAATGTCAAAACGGCTACCCATTAGTTTCAACGTGCGGGTATAGCTTTGGCAGCAGTACCCCACAATTGTGGTTGCAGCCAAAATGATAGTGAGGATGGTACTTCTCAAAATCAGTTGGTTAGAATGAATTCAGATGTTCAATGTATTCGGAAGGGCTGATGGGTTTGTAGCCCGTTTCGCCAATGACTTTTCCGTCAGCGTTCATCACGACAACAAAAGGGAAGAAACCTTTTTTATTGTAGGTCTCTGCTAGCTTTGCGTTTTGTTCCTGCTGTGTTTCCGGGAGAGCATTTGTTTTTTTTCGGGGGAAATCAACCTGCATCATCACGTAGTGGTCTTTCGCATAGTCTTTAAAAGTGTCTGAACTCCAGATTTCCCGATTGAGTTTCATGCAGGGAGCGCACCAGTCGGAGCCCTGAAAAACCATGATTAATTTTTTATTCTGATCATGCGCATCTTTCTGAGCCTGATCAAAATTTGTTTCCCATTCCTGCGCAAATAAAGACGATACGGCAAAAATCAAGAAAAGGGTTGACGTGAGAAATTTTTTCATACGTTTGATTTTTTTAATGTCATCAACAACAAACCTAGTATGAATAGGTTTGTGATAGCATCTAAGAATGTGGATATTTAGATTTTTTTAACGATTACATAATTGCTGAAGATTCAATTCCCAATATGTAATTGACAGTCAGGTTTGCGTGTCAAAATGACCCTTTAATAGTAAACAATAATAAAATGGAAAAGCACGTGCTTATTACCGGTGGTGCCCAAGGAATTGGCAAAATCGTCAGCCTTTATTTGTTGCAAAAAGGATATGGTGTGACCGTTTGGGATAATGATAAAGAAGCGCTGGATGAGATGGCAAACGAGTGTCAGGAAGCTAGCTTGAAAATAGATTGTGTTGATGTTTCAGATGAGGGACAGGTGAAGATTGCCTTGAAAAATGCGCTGATTGAGTTTGGACGACTAGATGGTTTGGTAAATAATGCGATGATTGCAGCGAATAAACCTATTCGTGAGCTAGAGTTGGATGAATGGAACAGGGTACTTGCCGTTAACCTGACCGGACCATTTTTGTGTTCAAAATATGCGGCTGAAGAATTGAAGAAAGTTCGCGGTGTGATCATTAACATGTGCTCGACGCGAGCAATACAGTCCGAGCCAAACACTGAAGCCTACTCGGCCACGAAGGGTGGTTTGCTGAGCATGACCCATGCGCTGGCAATGAGCCTCGGCCCGGAAATCCGGGTAAACGCGATTAGCCCGGGATGGATTGATGTTTCTGCCATTCGGAAAAAATCAGCAGCTGAGCAATACCCATTGTCGGAAGCAGATCAGCTGCAGCACCCCGTCGGCAGAGTTGGAAAGGGACTGGACATTGCCAATATGGTTTATTTTCTATTGCAGCCTGAAAATGATTTTATCACCGGGCAAAACTTTGTCATCGATGGAGGAATGACGAAAAAGATGATTTACGTAGAATGATCCTATTTATTCTTTTCCGATGCTGACACCAGCTGGTTTGTGTATTTCCAGGGTGCTTATCAAGCCTTCCCGGTTAAACGGTTTTGGTAAAAATCCGTCGCATCCGTGTTCAAAAGCGATCAATTTGTCAGAGTAGCTGGTGTAGGAAGATTGAATAATAACCGGCAATCCCGGACGTAACGATTTGACTCGTTTGGTGGCTTCTAAGCCGTCCATCACAGGCATGCTAATGTCCATCAATATTAAATCGATGTGAGGATTATTGATGCAGTGTTCAAGGGCCATTTTACCATTGTAGGCACGCATGATGTTGATATTGTATCCTTTAAGGATTTCGGAGATTAAAAGAAAGTTATATTCTTCGTCCTCCGCGACCAAGATATTGAGCTTGGGCGAGTTATAATTTTTCTCGTATTCCATACATTCCACATTAGAAAATCACAGACCATCCAACTGCAATATAAAGATTCAATTTCAGATTGTTAGAATTTCCCGAAATTTTTGCAGCAGGCGATTGTCAAATTTTACAGTGAGTTTCGTTGGATAAATTCAAAAGGACTTTTGATTTGTTTGAAATCTTTGGCCAAAATCATCTCGGCGGCCTTTCTGCCAATTTCGTCATGATTGGTTGAAATGGTCGAGATTCCATCGCACAACAGCTCTTTTACAGGGTTCTCGTTGTAGGAAATGACACCGACGTCGGCACCTGCTTTCCATTTTCTAGACTTCAAACACTTAATAAACATGTACAGGTCGTTGTCCGACACCAGCACATAGGCTTCATTTTGGCGAATGTCATCTTCGGTGATATTGTCAATGATCGAAAAGTCAAACTGGTGGAGCTGGCAAAAATGGGTAAAGCCTTTTTTGATATTGGTTGAATAATATTCGCTTTGCGGAAACGCCAGGTTCAGCTTTTGATACTTTTTGAGTAGTTTATGCGCCTCGCGCAAAGCGGACTGGATATCCTTGTCGTATTCCTGGTAAACCACCGGGTATTCTTTTAGCTCGTCCCAATACCGGTCGACAATCAGAACTTTTTCTTTCGGAATTTGACGAATAACTGGTACCGCAGCCGCTGTTTCGCTACGGAAGTGAGGCAGAATCACAAAATAATCGTAGTGTTTCAGGTTTTCGCTGATGATCGACTCAAATTCGGTGATGTCGTAATGGTAGATAAAAACATCGATGCTGGCTTTCGAGCCCATGGTTTGTACAAACGAGTTGTAAAGGCTACGCTTGTAATTGCTGAGTTTATTAATGATTAGTGCAATCTTGAGACGTTTGCCGGTTTCGGTTTTGTTGACGTAATAGCCTTTCCCTTTCACCGAAATCAGAATTCCTTTTTTACGAAGGTTTGTGTATGCCTTTTCAACGGTATCGCGCGAAAGCAGCAG
Organism: Mangrovibacterium diazotrophicum; assembly: GCF_003610535.1. Lineage (NCBI taxonomy): Bacteria > Pseudomonadati > Bacteroidota > Bacteroidia > Marinilabiliales > Prolixibacteraceae > Mangrovibacterium > Mangrovibacterium diazotrophicum. Next base: position 244,799 of record NZ_RAPN01000004.1, read on the forward strand.
ATCTTCGCTCGTCTCGTTAATCGACGGAATGCGTTGTCCATGCTTGAAAATCCCGGATTCAATATCGGTAAGAATCATTTCTTCAACCTGTAAGTATTTCGGGATTTCCGATTCGCTGTCGATTCTATTCAGTTCAGTCATCGGTTTGTTTTCTGCTTTTAGTCGGTTTGGTTCGTTCGGTTTAACGCATGGAATTTATAAAAAATGCTTCAGAAAGAGGAATTCCGTTAAAAAATTTCATGACACGGGAAATGAAAACGGTGAAAATCAGTCGAAAGTTAAGTAATGGAAAAAAGTAGTGGTTTTGAATTTAGCGGTGGAACATTTATCCCTGACACGTTGTTTCAGCAATAAAAAATTTTTCATGCCAATTAATATACCAGAAACCGGACAAAAGAGAGTTGTAATAGTCGGTGCCGGTTTTGCAGGTTTAAAACTTGCTCGAAAGTTGAAAGATAGTAATTGTCAGCTTGTTTTAATCGATCGGAACAATTATCATCAGTTTCAACCACTTTTTTACCAGGTTGCATCTTCGGGACTTGAGCCGAGTGCGATATCGTTCCCGTTAAGAAAAGTATTTCAAAAACAGAAAAACGTGTATGTTCGGGTGACACAGGTAACTGATATTGACCCGGCGAACAAGAAGATTCACACGCCGATGGGCTATGTGTGGTACGATGCGCTAGTGATTGCCACCGGAGCGACCACGAACTATTTCGGAATGGAAGGGGTCATTAAGCACGGGATACCGATGAAATCGGTTTCAGAGGCGGTGTACCTTCGAAATACACTGCTGCTCAATTTTGAAAAGGCGGTGACGCTGCGCGACCGCAAAGAACTGGAAACACTGCTAAATGTTGTTGTTGTAGGCGGGGGACCCACCGGTGTTGAAGTTTGCGGGGCTATTTCGGAAATGAAGCGATTTGTGCTTCCCAAAGATTACCCGGATATCAACTTTGATTTGATGCAAATTACGCTGATTGAGGCTAATCCGCATTTACTTCACGGAATGAGCAAAGAATCCGGTGAAAAAGCAGAATATTACCTGAAGAAAATGGGCGTAAATGTGCTGCTCGAACATCGTGTAACAGGTTACGACGGGAAGACAATCACGTTGGCAGAAGGAGAACAGCTGTCGAGTGAAACGTTAGTCTGGGCTGCCGGAGTTCGTGGTCAGGTTCCCGAAGGTGTCGATCCTCAATACATGGCTCGGGGAAACCGAATTAAAGTAAATCGTTATAACGAGGTTGAAGGTTTGGATGGCGTATTTGCAATCGGCGATATCGCTTATATGGAAACTCCCAAATACCCGAACGGTCACCCGCAGGTGGCACAGGTCGCTTTACAGCAGGCAGTTAATCTCGGTGATAATTTTCAGCGGGAAGCCCACGGAAAAGTGCGCTCACAATTTGAGTATCAAGACAAAGGTTCCATGGCTACTGTTGGACGGAACCGGGCGGTAGTTGATTTGCCTTTCCTAAAATTCTCGGGCGCGTTTGCGTGGATCGTGTGGATGTTTGTCCACCTGATGTCGATCGTTGGCGTGAAAAACCGCTTGCTGGTATTTATTAACTGGGTGTGGAAATACTTTACGTTCGACCAGTCGTTGCGGTTAATTCTTCGTCCGTCGAAAAAAGCACAGGAACGACCATTGTAAGGGTCTATAAACAAATAAGATAGAAAAGAAAGACGATCCTCGGATCGTCTTTCTTTTTATTTAACTATTCATTGTTGCTTCAACATCTTCAGGAGTAATCGGAACCCGCTGTCCGAGAATTTCGCAACCGGTTTTGGTTACCAGCAGGTTGTCTTCCAACCTGATTCCTCCAAAATTCAGATACGATTCCAGCTTATCGAAATTAATGAAGTCGGTATTTGTTTTTTCCGCTTTCCACTTTTCAATCAGGGCCGGGATGAAATAGATGCCAGGCTCGTTGGTCAGTACGTAACCGGCTTCCAGTTTTTTGCCCAAACGCAGGTAGGCTGTTCCGAATTGGTCAACCGGGCGAATTTCGTCATCATATCCAACGTAGATTTGACCCAAATCCTCCATATCGTGAACGTCGAGTCCCATCATGTGTCCCAGACCGTGTGGCATGAACAAGGCGTGGGCGCCATTCTTTACAGCTTCCTTCACATCGCCTTTCATCAATCCGAGTTCTTTCAACCCCGAGGTGATAACTTCAGCTGCTGCTAAGTGGATCGAAAGGTAGGATGTGCCTGCCTTGGTTAATGAAGTGGCGTGGTTGTTCGCAGCCAGCACGATCTCATAAATCTCGCGTTGTTTCTGCGTGAATTTACCGCCAACAGGAGTCGTCCGGGTAAAATCCGAAGCATAGTGCATCAAACTCGAAGCACCCGCGTCTACCAACATCAATCTGCCTTCCTGCAGGATTTCGTCGTGATTATGATTGTGTAGAATTTCGCCGTGTTGGCTCAAAATGATCGGGTAGGAAGGTCCGTTGCCAGACGAATTGGCGATGCCTTCCAGTGCCCCGCTAATTGATTGCTCCCAGGTTCCCGGCATGGCCATCTTCATGGCCTTTACATGCATGTCGTAGCCAATGGCGCACGCCTTTTTTATTTCTTCAACCTCGCAGGCTTCTTTTACCGAGCGCATAGCAATAACGGCTTTCACCAATTCGAGCGAACTGTATTCTTTTTGTTTGGCCGGGTGTATTCCTAAAAGCTCCTGCAAAAGGAGTTTGTTTTCAGCCCGGTAAGGTGGGAGAAAATGAATTTTCCGACCCTGGCTGATTGCTTCCGAAATTCGGGTGAATAATTCAGCGAAAGCGGCGGTTTTGTTGCAACCAACTTTTGCTGCATTTTCGCGCAAGCTCACCTGTGGCCCCATCCAAATAATATCTTCAATATCAACATCATCACCAAGCAGAATTTCTTCATCACGATTAACGTCGATGATCCCCGCCAGACCTTGAAAATCGAGTCCCCAGTAGTACAGGAAGCTGCTGTCCTGTCTGAAATGGTAAGTGTTGTCTTTGTAATTCATGGGTACGTCAACATTACCCAGCAAAAGAATTAGCCCGTTAGCGACTTTTCCTTTCAGCCTTTCTCTTCGGCTTTTGTAGATATTTGGTTCAAACATGATTTGTGTTTTTAGTAATCCCGAGCGGTGAAAGTAGTTATTAAAAAGGATCGATTTTATGACTTTTCCCAAACGGGGCGTTTAAATTACAAAGTTTAACGAAGTAATTAACTACTATCAAACATATAACGGCAACGGATAATCGACGTAAAATAGGTTAAAAGCTAACACTAAAATCACGACACCATGGAAAATACTTTGCTTAATTATATGAACAAAAGGTTCGGCGAAGAAGGGAAACGAAGAACCGAACATTTTAAAATGGCTGGTCCGGTGATTACGATTTCGCGTGAGGTCGGTTGTGGGGGAATAAAACTCAGCCAGAAGTTGGCAGAAGAACTCAATAAAAGTGTTTTTTGTAAGCAGTGGCAGGTGATCAGTAAGGAAGTTTTAAGCGAGAGCGCGCGCGAGTTGAAAATGAAGCCCGAAAAGGTCGATCGGATTTTCTCAAGCCAGGAACATTTTACTTTCGATGAGATTTTGTCGGCCTTCTCCGATAAGTATTATAAAAGTAACAAGGTGATTACGAAGACCGTGCGGGAAGTGATTCATAATTTTGCGACAGACGGGTGTTGTATTATCGTTGGTCGCGCCGGTCATCTGATTGCCAATGATATCGATAATGCGCTTCATGTGCGGTTAATTGCGCCGATCAAATGGCGGGTTGAATCGATCTCGGCGCGCCGGAATTTGAGTAAAGCAGATGCCTTAAAATACATTAATGAGACAGAAAAAGAACGGGAGGTATTTCGCGATCATTTTCGGAAAAATAAGCACGAACCGGAAAGCTTCGATATCATCATCGACATTTCTCGTTTTGAAATGAATAAACTGGTTAAAATAATTTTAACCGCGTTTGAAATGAAAGGCATCCCGGACCAAATGAAAAAAACAGTTCCCTATTTTGGTTAAACAATATTTTGGTAAATGAGAAAGGTCACTGCAAAAATGAAGCAGTGACCTTTTGTATTTTTAGATTTCTTATAAATCTGAATCTTTTTTGGGGACAAAGGATTACCCTTTGTGTCGTCTTTCATCGACACCTGGCTAAACAATCTTCTTGTCCACCAAATATTTATTGCGTTCGGATGAATTTCGGGAGAACAGCTCGGCCAAAAAGCCAGCCATGAAAAGCTGTGTTCCTATAATCATGGTGGTTAGTGACAAAAAGAAGTAGGGACTTTCCACAACTTTCGGTGCAGGAATGTTGTGAGATACGGCAATTAACTTGCTGATTCCAAGCCATGCTGCAGCAAAAAGACCAATAATGAACATCACTGTTCCCAATATCCCGAAGAAGTGCATGGGGCGTTTGCTGAATTTGGCGATGAAAATCACCGACAACAAATCCAGTGGTCCGCGAATGAAGCGTTCGAAGCCGAATTTCGTTTCACCGTATTTGCGTTCCTGGTGCTTCACCACTTTTTCGCCGATTTTCTTGAAGCCGGCCCACTTAGCAATGATTGGAATGTAGCGGTGCATTTCGCCGTACACTTCAATACTTTTTACCAATTGCTTGCGGTAAGCTTTCAACCCGCAGTTGAAGTCGTGTATTTTAATGCCGGAACTTCGGCGTGCAATCCAGTTATAAAATTTGCTTGGAATATTTTTCGATAAAACCGGATCGTAGCGTTTCTTTTTCCAACCCGACACCAAATCGTACTTTTCTTCAGTAATCATTCGGAAGAATTCCGGTATTTCTTCCGGGTTGTCCTGCAGGTCGGCGTCCATGGTGATTACCACGTTGCCTTGTACTTCGCCAAAACCAACATGCAGCGCAGCCGATTTTCCGTAGTTCCGTCTGAATTTAATTCCTTTTACATCCGGGTTTTCATGGTGTAACTTTTCAATTACTTCCCACGAACGGTCACTACTACCGTCATCAATTAAAATGATTTCGTATGAATAACGATTTTCATCCATTACCCGTTTGATCCAGGCGGTCAATTCGGGCAACGACTCTTCTTCGTTTAAAAGAGGAATAACGACGGAAATATCCACGTGCTAGAAATTAGTTCTTAAAAGTTAGGACAAAGAAACAATTATTCTTCCGATTTTAGGTCAGACATTGCTTCGTCAAACGCATTTTCATCATCAATCTTTTTTACGAAAATAGATGAAATGAGGGAAATAATAACGCCCAGTAGTGCGAATGAGAACAAGCCGGAGATAGCGATAATAATTGGGCTGCGGAAGGCATCCATCATTTTTGAAGCCATTTCAATTTGTTCTTCCGAAACTCCTTGCTTAATCATTTGCTCTTCCTGCATAATCCGTATTTGATCCAAAATACCCGGGTCAATGAATTTGATGAGGACGACCGTATAAAGTGACTGGATGATTCCGGCGAATGCCATTAGCGTAACGCCGTAGCCAAATGCTGTTCCGTAGCTAATAAACCCGCCGAGTTCGTGGTTGCGATATTGAATCTGGAAGTAGACGACTCCCGCGGCTAAAATGACGTAGCTTATCAAACCGAGCGATGTATTTAAGTTCTGATTGGTGATGTACAAGATAACGTTGTACAGAATCAGAATGATTCCAAGATACAGTCCCGCGGTCATTGCGCTTTTCCAGAAAGTTGATTTTTGTTCCATGTTCATAATGTTAGAAGGAGTTCATGACAAATATATCTGATTTTTTTAATGAACAGAATAAAGAGACGAACTTATCTTGCCGTTTGGGCTGAAGTCGCTATCTGGATTCAACGGACTTTTGTCCAAATCGCAGATTCGATTTTCTGCAATCCAACAGCCAGAAATAGGCCTTCAAGAAAAAAAATGAAAAAAATATTGCGTAAATATTTCTTTGAGCGCTAATCGCTTAGTGCTTCCGGGCGTCGGAAATGTTCGGGGCAAGTTGCGATTTCGTTTGCAGTGAATACAAAAATTTCTACTTTTGTCGCCGGGTAAGTCCTGTACGACCAGCTCCCTCTGAATCCCCCCAGGGTCGGAAGGCAGCAAGGGTAGGAGGTTGTAGCGGTGCGATACAGGTAGCTTACCCACTTTTTATGATCTTTTGCCGGATTAGCTCAGTTGGCCAGAGCACGTGATTTGTAATCTCGGGGTCCACAGTTCGAATCTGTGATCCGGCTCATAAAAGAAAGCCGAAAGGCTACGTTCTAAAATGAATTGAAAGGTTTGGGGAGATACCAAAGTGGCCAACTGGGGCAGACTGTAACTCTGCTGGCGTACGCCTTCGTAGGTTCGAATCCTGCTCTCCCCACCAAACAGTTTGCCAGTTTACAGTTAATAGTTTTGAGTTGAATAACTTGAAACTTTACACTCGAAACTTAGAACTGATTAAGTTGCGGGAGTAGCTCAGCTGATAGAGCATTAGCCTTCCAAGCTAAGGGTCGCGGGTTTGAATCCCGTCTCCCGCTCAAAGAGGTCGTCAAGTTTATTGACGACCTTTTTTTATATCTAAAAATCTCTCCTGTTAAATTTAATCTATACGGCATTGTAATTATCGATTATTTCAGACTCAACTATCTTCTATTCTCCCTGTTTCATTAGTTACGTGCCCTAAAAACAAACGATCAGAACAATAACTGAACATGTGTTGAGTGTGTGATGTGATAGATCGGATTTGTGTCGGGAATAGCTAAGGGGTTGACAACAGAGGCACTGGGAACAACTCCTATTGATCGGGATTTTGCAGACAAATAAATTTAATGAGAGCAAATAGTCGCTTTAAAAATATCATCAAATCAGATCGCCCAGTGGTGGTTGATTTTTATGCAGATTGGTGTCAGCCGTGTAAAGAAATTCAGCCGGTACTGATTGAACTAAAAAATGAATTCAAACAAGATATTCGCGTACTGAAAGTCAACGTGGATTTCAATCCTTATATCGCTAACCAATTTCAGGTGAAATCGATTCCCACAGTGATGATTTTCAAGTCGGGCGATTTGCAATGGAGCAAAGAAGGGCTTGTTTTGTTGCCCGAGCTTACCGATATATTAAAAAAATACATCTCAGCATCATAGCCTGCAAGATTTAACGTAATTCCTTCCTATATTTAGCCAATATCAAACGCCTATGGAAGTTGGGGATAATAATGGGACGGATCGCTTGGAGCGCCTGATCGGTGAAGAAATCACGATTGGGAGCATACAGTTAGTAAAGGAGTTGTTATCCTCCACATCATCTATCGTTTGTATTCTCAATAGTCAAAACCAGATCGTTTTTGCGAACGATACCCTCATTCAGAAATATAATCTAGATCTCGAACGCGACATTTTTGGCCTGCGTTTCGGCGAAATTATGGGTTGCGTTAATCTAAAGGGAGGCGAGTCTGTTTGCGGAACAACGGAGAAGTGCCGCTATTGCGGGGCTAATTATGCGTTTAAGGACTTTTGGAGTAGCAGACAGTCGGTTGTTAACGAGTGTCGTTTGATTCGAGAGGAAGAAGGCTACACTCGCCAATACGATTTGGAAATTAAGGCAACTCCTTTTCACTTCGAGGGCGATTACATGGTGCTGTCGTTAGTCGATATTACGGAACAAAAGCGTCGGGAGATTTTGGAACGAATCTTTTTCCACGATATTATCAATATGGCCGGTAGCCTTCGGGGAATCCTGAATATCATGAAAGAAGTGAAGGACGAGCAGGATGAAGTCGAAAATTTTTTCGAGATCGCAGCTTCTCTGAGCGACGAGATTATTGACGAAATAAAGGCACAACAGCAGCTTCTCAAAGCAGAATCCGGAGAGCTGGAGGTTTCTACCGAGAAAGTAAATATGGATGGTTTCTTACTGGAAATATGTAACAAAGTGAAGTATTGCCAGGAAGCTTTTGATCGCAAAATAGATCCCCAGGATTTTACATCGGACGTTGAATTCACAACTGATAAAGTTTTGTTGACGCGTGTTATTTTCAACATGGCCAAGAATGCCTTGGAAGCAATTCCCCGCGGCGAATCCATCCGCATTGAAGCTTACCTCAAAAACGATAAGATCCGCATTGAAGTTCATAACGACACCTGGATTGAAGAAGATGTCCGGAACCAACTGTTTCAACGCTCGTATTCGACCAAAGGCAAAAACCGAGGAGTTGGAACTTACAGCATGAAATTGCTCGGTGAGCGTTATTTAAAAGGCGTCGTCAATTTCGAGAGCACCGAAGCAAACGGGACTACCTTTTATATTGAAATCCCGGAGGCAATCTAGTCACCACCGGGATCTTATCATCTTTTCAATTTTTTATTCTTTCGGAATTCTAATTTCCGCCCAGCGCTTCCCGAATCAGTTGTAACTGATCTTTCGGATATTTTTCGTTTGGTCGCAGTCCTAGCGCTTTGTTGTAATAGAATCGCGCTACGCTGTAGTTTTTGCTTTCAAAAGCTTTATCAGCGTCAGCAATGGCCGATTGGTATTCTTTTTCACTCTGTGCCGATTGTTGTTTTTCCAGTTCTTTCTCAATCTCGTTCAGCCTGATTGATGGATACGGTTCATCTTTCTTTAGAGCTAAAGCGCGTTGATAATACGAACGTGCAACAGCAAAATCTTTGTTAACGAAGGCTTCATCAGCCGTGCTGATCCAGTTCAGATAGTCTTGTTCTTCACGTTGCGAAAGCAACGTGTTTGTAAGTTTACCAATTTCCTTAATCCGGTCTTTCGGATACTGTTCCCACGATTTTATTTCCAGTGCCTTGTTGTAATAGAACTTGGCCAAAGTGTACCCTTTCCGGTCAAACTCCTGGTCAGCTTTGGCAATGGCATCGTTGTAAGCTTTAATTTGGTCAGCCGCCAGCGATTGGTCGATCAACCTGCTGATCTCAGCCAAGCGTTGGTGCGGGTAGGGATTTTCAGGTTGAATATCGGCCGCTTTTTGATAATAGAATTGCGCAACCGTGTAGTCTTGCTTGTCGAAGTTTTCGTCGGCAATTTTGATGGCTTCGTTGTAAGCCGCGTTGGTCTTTTCAGCAGCGCGGGCTTTTTCAGCCAACAGTTCAAGCTCCTTCAGTTTCAGGTCGATTTTCTCAATTTGTTCCTTCGGATAACTTTCTTCAGGCTTCAGGTTGACAGCTTGCAGATAAGTGGCTTTAGCCTCAGTCCAGGCTTCGCTGGCGAACTGTCCATCTGCTTTTTGGATGGCAGCCTGGTAGTCGGTTTCCAATTTGGCCAATTGAGCGATCAAATCCTCCAGCTCTTTTATTTTGGGCTGAACAGTTGATTCTTTTTCCGGAAGGATCACAATGGCTTCGCGGTAGCTGGACACTGCGCTTTCTAACTTTTGGTCGTCAATGTAAGCTTCGGCTTCTTTAATCTTCAAGTTGAAGGCAGCCAGCTTAGCTGCAGCCAGTGAATCCTCGCTAGCTTGCTGGCGTCTCAGTGCTTCGGCTTGTGCCAGCTGTTGCAGTAGGTTGTCAATCTCCGCCAGTTTATCTTTCGGATATTGCTCATTTGGCAAAATCGTCAATGCGTTGTTATAGGCCTCCTGTGCTTTTGGGTAAGCCTTTTGCTTCATGGAAGCGTCGCCCAATGCAATGGCTGCATTGTACTTGTCTCGCGTTTCTTTTTCGGCTGCGATTCGCAACGCCTCAGCTTCTGCGGCCAACCGGGCGTTTTCGGCGCGTTGGGCCTGTAGTTGCTCAATTTCTGCAATTCGTTGCGGAGGCTCCGGTTCCAGTGGTTTCAAACCTGCGGCTTGCTTGTAGTAAGTGATCGCCTCGGGCAGTAAATCCTGGTCGTAGGATGCTTTTGCCGAGCTCATTGCTTGCTGGTATTGGGCATCTATTCCGGCCAGGCGTGCCTGTTCTGCCAGGGTGTTGTCAATTTTTGCAATTTGGTTAGCCGGGTATTTCTCAGCAGCTTTCAGCGTTAACGCTTCCTGGTAAAGCGGTTTTGCTCCCGCATAGTTTTCGCTGTTGAAAGCCTGATCGGCAGCTGCAATTTTCGCGGCATAGGCTTCTTCCAGCTTTTGCCGCTCGGCGTCGGCTAAAGCAGCATCGCGCAGACGCTGGTCAATAATCGCTATTTGATTGGTAGCATACTCATCGCCCGCTTTTATAGACAAGGCTGTTTGGTATTCCGGCTTTGCTGAAGCGAACTCATTTTGATTAAACAGCGCATCGGCTTTTTTAATAGCAGCCAGGTAGGCTTGCTCCAAGGCGGCGGCCTTCTGACGTTCTATTTCGGCCAACTGGTTAACCGGATATTCTTCTTCTTTTTTCAGCAAATGCGCTTCATCATAAGCATCAATGGCTGTCTCAAAATCTTTGATTTTAAAGGCATCGTCTCCTCGCTTAATTGCCGCGGCATAGGTGCGGTTTAGTTCCGCCAGCACTTCCTGTTGGTGTTGCTGATCGGCCAGAATCGCATCGATTTCCACAATCTTATCTTTTGGATATTGTTCTGCGGGTTTCAAACGACTGGCATCCGTGTAGCTTGTTTTAGCCGGTTGGTAATTGTTCAGTTTGAAAAGTGAATCAGCCTTGCTTATGTAGGCCAGGTACGACCGTTCCAGTTGCTCATTCTTCAACTGGTCTGCAATGAATTGCTTCGCTTTTGAAATTTGATCAGCCGGGTAGGTTTCTTTGGGCTTCAATTTCAGCGCAGCTTCGTAGTCGGTGATGGCATTCTCATAAAACCTGGTATTGAAAGCGGCATCAGCCTGTTGAATCAGGTTGGCGTAATTTTCGTCCAGCGTTGCCTGGTCGGCTAAGCGTTGCAGTTCCAGATCGATCCTTGCAATCTGGTCCTTCGGATATTTTTCTTCCGGTTTTATCCCGAGTGCCTGTTGATAGCTGCCTTTAGCCACAGCGTATTGTTGCACGCTGAAAGCCTGATCACCAGCGGCAATTGCCGAAGCGTACTGATCTTCGATAGCTTGTTGTGCCAGAATGCGATCGATTTCGGCAATACGGTTTTTCGCAAGCTCATGGTCGGCTTTTAAGGCCAATACTTGCTGGTATTTTGTTTTGGCTACCGGATATTCCTGGTGGTTGAAACTTGCGTTGGCTTCTGCCAGTAGCTGATCCAGCTGTTGGCTCTGTTGCATCCGGCGATCAATTTCAGCGATCCGATCCTTCGGATATTGTTCGCTTGGCTTCACTGCCAGCGCCTGTTGGTAGAAGTTCTTCGATGAGTCCAGCACATCTTTGTCAAACCAATCGTCAGCTTTAGCAATAAGCTCGTCATATTTTTCACCTTCGGCCAGCTGTTGCATGGCTGCTTCGGTAGCAGCAATACGTTCCTGTGCCGGTTGGTCGCCGGGTTTTAGTCCAAGTGCTTCTTTAAAAGCGAGCAATGCGCTTGGGTATGCAGCCTGGCCCAACGAGGTGTTTCCCTTGCTCATCGCGGCAGCATATTGTTCATCTACACGTTGTTGCTCAGCCAAGCGGGCCAACTCCAGATCAATTTTTTTAATTTGTTCACGCGGGTATTCCGAGTCGCGCGGACGCAGATCAATTGCCTGTTGGTACAATCCTTTGGCATCGGCATAAACCTGTGTGTTGTAGGCTTCGTCGGCACGGGCAATCAAATCGTTGTATTGCATGTTGCCCATTTGCTCCTTCTGCAGTTTACGCGATTCGGCAATGCGGTCGGTTGCATACTTGTCCTTGGCTTTGTACTCCAGCGCTTTTTCGTACGAAGTAATGGCGCCGGCATATTGAGTGGCTGTAAATTGTTCGTCGCCGGCTTTGATAGCGGCCAGGTAATTTTGTTCGGCTTCCTCCGCCATTTGCAGGGCAGCTATCAAATCTTCAATTTCAGCAATCCGGTCTTTGGGGTAGGGGCGATCGCTGAAAAGCATCAGTGCTTCGCGAAACTTGCTGATGGCACTTTCATAGCTTTTTTTGTGGTAAAGCCCATCGGCATCAGCAATAATTTTGTCGTATTGCTTTTCCAAGGCGGCCTGTTCCATCTCGTCGGCCCTGCCAATACTTTTGCGCTCCGAAGCCAATGCATTCTGAGCCGCTTCGGCTGCCTGAATCTGTTCGCGCAGCTGGTCGTCGGAAAGGTATATTTCCGAGTCGAAGTTGTCGATCCGGGAGTTGTAAAAGACCCGGGCAACGGGCTTTATCGTGAACGAATTATCAATAATGTCGGTTTGTTCAAACAAGTTCAGCACGAATGCCATCGGCGGAAACTTGGCGTTCTTTTGCAACACTTCGTTAGGGACGAAAGTGGAGATGATAATAATCTTCTGAAAGAAGCCATCCCTGTTAAAAGTAAGCCGGTACTCGTGGTTGAAATCCAGTTCAAACAAAAACTTACCGGTGCGCGGAGGTGTTACAACTTCCTGTTGCTGACCATCCTTTGTGATGGTGATTGTAGCTCCGTCGCTTCGTCCGTCATCCGATGTTAAACGGCCGTCAACCACAAAATGAATTTCATCGTTCTGAGCTAAAAGAGCAACGATAATTGAAAATAAGAAAACAACAAACAATAATTTTTTCAGGTACATACCATCGATTCGTTAGAAACACCAGTAGCCGAATAGTCGGTTCATCGGATTATCAACAATAATAACTCATGAGGCATCGATATTATTTTTTGAGCCATTCAACAAGTTTTTATTTTTTTGCTTTTCCGCAACTCGAAGATAATTCCGTTATTTAGAAAATCATTTCCAAGGGGTATAAAACTAAGTATGTTTTGCGGCTGTTTATGATATCGTTGACGTCTGAGATTGAGCTGCTGAACATTCGAATTCGCATTGTTAACGTAAATTGATTTTGTTGGTACATGAAAAGAGAAGCATCGTTTTTTGAGGCGTTGTTGCCCATTTTATTTTTAATTGTTTTGCTTACGCTGAACGTGATTTTTTTTGATGATACGCTGGCCGGATCTAACCAGGTAGCGATGCTTTTGGCTGCAACAGTCGCTGGAATCATTGTTCGGCGTAACGGACAGGCATGGGACAAAACGCTCGAAAATGTAGTTGCCACAATTGGATCAGCAATGCCGTCGATGTTGATATTGCTGTTGATCGGTTCATTGGCCGGAACCTGGCTGCTGAGCGGAATTGTGCCAGCGCTGATTTACTACGGACTCGATATTATTAATCCCCGAATCTTCCTGGTAACGGCAGTTGTTGTCAGTGCCATCGTGTCGTTGGCGACCGGAAGCTCGTGGTCGACGGTTGCGACAATTGGTGTTGCTTTGCTCGGAATTGGGAAAGCAATTGGAATCAACGAGGCCATTGTGGCCGGTGCAATTATTTCGGGAGCCTATTTCGGAGATAAAATTTCGCCGTTGAGCGACACGACAAATCTTGCCCCGGCAATGGCTGGGACTGATTTGTTCACGCATATACGCTACATGTTACTCACAACAACGCCCAGCTTTATTCTCACGCTGGTTATTTTCCTCGTTATTGGGTTGAATTACAATTTCTCAGAAGCTGTTGTGGATGTGGCTGATGTGAAATCTGCGATTTCGGGGGCATTTAATACAACGCCCTGGCTATTCCTTGTACCTGCCGCGCTTTTCTTTATCATTATAAAAAAGGTACCACCGATTCCCTCGTTGATGATCGGCACACTATTGGGTGGTTTGTTTGCGGTCATTTTTCAACCTCATATTATTACCGAATTGGCCGGAAATGTTGTTAACTACGGAAAAGCTTCTTACATCAGTTTCATGCAGGCCATGTTTGGCGACATTGCCATTGTAACGCCGGATGCCGACGTGAATGAGTTGCTGCAGACTTCGGGGATGGCGGGGATGCTGGATACCATTTGGCTGATTTTGTCAGCAATGGTTTTTGGCGGAATCATGGAATCCGGTGGTTTGCTGGCCCGGATTACCCGGCCAATTATTACCCGTGCCAATTCAACAGGCTCATTGGTAACTTCGACAGTGGTGACTTGTATTTTCTTCAATGCGACTGCATCCGATCAGTATATCTCGATTGTGGTTCCCGGACGGATGTACCGCAAATCGTTTCAGGATAAAGGTTTGAAGCCGGAAGTGCTGAGCCGGACATTGGAAGATTCGGGCACGATGACTTCCGTTTTAATTCCGTGGAATACCTGTGGTGCCACGCAAGCTCGAGTTTTGGGAGTCGGAACTTTCGACTATTTGCCCTACGCATTTTTCAACCTGATTAGCCCGCTGATGTCTATTTTATTCGCTTATCTGAATATCAAGATCCGACGTTTGGAATCCGTTGAGGTTCCGGTTAAAGACGAGTAATCACGAACACATTGTTATCTTTGGCGTTTAATTTGAAATACATCAATTAAAACGTTGCCTTAATGATCTTTCTACTAGTGCTTTTCTATGTCTTCTTCCCGCTGGTAATTATCTACCTGACGAAAAAATCGTCGTGGCTGAATAAGCTGGGTGCGGTGGTACTCGCCTATATGGTCGGCGTTTTTCTGGGGAATATCGGGTTGTTGCCAACAATGTCAGAAGAACTCCGCAATTTGCTGGGCGGAAAAGCTTTTCTACCTGAAGGTCAATTAACGGAATACATGCGACAGGGAATTTTAACCGAGGCCGACCTGTTGCCTAATCGGATTGCTCATTTGCAGGATATTTTGATGACCATTACTATTCCTTTGGCGCTCCCATTGTTGCTGTTTACACTCGATGTGAAGCGTTGGTTGCACATGGCCCGTCGGGCCATGATTGCAATGGTATTGGGAATTGTGTCTTTATTAATCGTTGCGATTATTGGTTTCTTCCTGTTGAAGAATCATATTCCGGATGCATGGAAAGTTGCCGGCATGCTGGTGGGGATTTATACTGGCGGAACGCCCAATTTGGCCGCTATTGCGACCGCACTGGAAGTTGATCCGGGGGTTTTCATCTTGGTCAATACCTACGAAATTGTAACGGGATTCGGATTCCTGATTTTTTTGATGACGGTGGCGCAGTCGCTTTTGAACCGTTTTATGCCACCTTTCAAATCAGCGTTGGCGCAAGAACATTTGGACGAAATAGAAGCGAATAGTGAAGAATTCGAGATTCGGCTGACACGCGAAAGTTCGGTTCAAATGGCAAAAGCACTGGCTCTTTCAATTGCTATTTTTGCGATCGGTGGAGGTTTGAGCCTGGTCGTTGCTCCCTCAGTTCAGATGGTCACTGTTATTTTAACGATCACAACGTTGGGGGTTGTCGGTAGTTTGGTTCCGGCCATCAACAGATTGAAGCATTCTTTCTCGCTGGGAATGTACCTGATTCTGATTTTCTCGCTGCTGGTTGCCACCATGGCCGACCTGACGGCACTTTTCAATATCGACTTTTTCCACCTTTTTCTGTTTGTGGCCTTGGGTGTTTTCGGTACCATGGTTTTTCACGTGATTTTGTGTTGGCTGTTCAAAATTGATACCGACACCACCATAATTGCGATTTCAGCTTTGTCGTTTTCGCCGCCTTTCGTTCCGGTCGTTGCTTCAGCTTTGAAAAATAAGGAAGTCATTATCTCCGGATTAGCTGTTGGTACGTTAGGCTATATCTTCGGAAACTACCTGGGTGTGACGTTGGCGTTCTTTCTGAAAGCTTTTGTTTAAAAGCTCTTCCTCGGAGGTCGAAAGAGATTCGTTAAAACAAATAATTCAGCTTGATATAAAGCCCCGAACTGCCATCGCGGTCGTCAGTTACACGTCCGTAGTCGCACGACACAACAAAGTTTTCATTCATGCCGGCCTTTATGCCCAAACCGTAGCTGGTGTGCCATTCTTCAGAATTATAATCGAGGTACCCCTCGGTGTCAACCGCCGCAAAAGACGGGTAGAAGTTAAGTGCATGTTTCCCGGTAACCTTGCCGGTGTCGATAAAACCGTTCAAACCCACAAAAAAGTTGTTGTTTTTATACTGAAAGTTCCAGATTCGGCTACGCAACTCGAAGTTTCCGAAAGCCACATCGTCGCCAATAACGCGGTTGCGCAAAACACCGCGCATAGTTCTTCCGCCGCCCAAGCCTTCCATGCTGTTTCCTTTGGCGCCGTCAACCACGCGCTTGGTGAGGTAGTAGAACGGAACGTTGCCAGATAAGGTTGCCTCGTAACTGAGTCGGTAAGCAAAAATCAATTTTTTAGAGACGATCGTAAAATATTGCCGGTGTGTAATCCCCAATCGGGTGAATGAACTTTCAGCCCCCAGTATTTTAGGTACGTACTCGAGCACTGCTTCCGACCAAATTCCTTTCCCCGGTATTGCACGGAAGTCGCGACTGTCGTATATCAATCCTCCCCGCAGGGCAGGAATGTTTCCACCGTTCGCCTCCTCAGACCCTACCAGTCCCCATTGCTGATAAATGTTGTAGAGACCGGCGATATCCGGCAACTTGTCAACTTCGTCTTTGCCCTTGTTCAGTTTGTTGATATTGACTGATGCCAGTTTGAATTTTTGAAAATTGATTCCCGCCTCCCATTTAAAATTACTTTGGGCTAACGGGCCTTGCAGGTCAACTTTAAAACGAAATAATTTTCGGTCGTAATTGTAAAAAACGCGCGAACGATAGTCGGGATGATCTTCGTCAAGCCAGTCCTCGTTATAAACAGCATCGTAACCGTTAAAACCGTAAAACTGATAGGTTAGATCAGTCAGGTAAGAAAGGTCGGCCACTGTCTGAATGCCTTTTAAGAGTCGATCCGAATCGTATTGAAACTGGTACACGCCGCTCCCTTTTGTGAAGCGCGAGATCTCCAGGTAAAATGAATGGTTGTATTCCGGGTAACGACTGCCGTCGCCATAATGGTATAGATTGATCAAGCCGCCGTATTGAAATCCGAGGTCTGAGTCGAATGCAATGGCCGGTAAAGCTCCGAAGTTCCAACCTTGTTTGACGATTTCCTGTTTCTCTTCCTTCTGGGCTTTGGCCGAGAGGATAGAGATGATAAGGATGAGGAACGTGAGTTTTAACTTCATAGCGATGTGTTTGGGTTGAAACGAATATAGTGGAATTTTCGAAGATCTGGTATTCGGCACGTGTTAAGCCGTTATTTCTTTTAGAAGTATAATGGAAACTTAATCAGTTGAACGTACGATTTTTTTGTATTTTCGACGCGTTAAATCGAAATGGATATGATTACCATTGAAACAAAATATTTAGGAGACCTGCGTACTGAAAATGTACACTTGCAATCGGGTGCCAAAATCGTAACTGATGCTCCTTGTGACAACCGGGGGAAAGGTCAGTCGTTTTCGCCAACCGACTTGTTGGCTACAGCGTTGGGAAATTGTATTATGACCATCATGGGCATTAAGGCAATGGACAACGGAATCGACATTGTAGGAACTCGTTTGGAAATTACCAAGATAATGGCAAACGATCCGCGTCGGGTTGCTGAAGTGATTGTGGAGTTCTTCTTCCCTGAGAATAAAAGTTATTCGGAAGAAGAGCGAAAGCTGATCGAGAGTGTTGCCGGCTCAAGCCCGGTGCCTTTAAGTTTGCACCCTGATTTGAAACAGACCATTAAATTTAACTGGTAACTTTTAACCTGAAACTGTTTCCGGGATCGACCGGATTAGTAACTATGGAGACTACAAAGAAAGATCGCGAGATTATATTACTGAATATTTCAGGACCCGACCAAGCCGGTCAAACAGCATCGTTAACGGCGATTCTGGCACAGTATGATGTGGCAATTCTCGACATTGGTCAGGCCGTTATTCACGAAAACCTGGGCTTGGGAATTCTGATTGAAATTTCGGAAAAGTCAGATTCGTCGCCAATCCTGAAAGACGTACTCTTTAAAGCTCATGAACTGGGTTTGCGGGTGAAGTTTACCCCAATCCCGACAAATCAATACCGGGAGTGGGTATCGCATCAGGGCAAAGATCGTTTCATTATTACCTTGCTGGCGCGACAGCTGAAAGCTGGTCACCTGGCACGTGTGACCAAGGTGATCTCGGAGCAGGGATTGAATATTGATATCATTTCACGTTTGTCCGGTCGGATTCCCTTGGAGGACGCCAGTCGCAAAACCAAAAGCGTGGTCGAGTTCTCTGTCAGGGGGACACCAAAGGACAGCGAAGTGTTGAAGCGCGACTTCATCGATATTTGTAAAGAAACTGGGGTTGATATTGCTTTCCAGGTCGATAACATGTATCGCCGTAATCGTCGCCTGGTTTGTTTTGATATGGACTCAACACTGATTCAAGCTGAAGTGATCGACGAACTGGCTCGCAAGGCTGGTGTTTACGACGAAGTCAGCTCAATTACGGAAGCAGCGATGCGCGGGGAACTCGATTTTCAGGAAAGCTTCAAGAAACGAATCAGCCTGCTGAAAGGACTGGATGTTTCGGTGATGCAGGAAATCGCCGAGGAACTTCCGTTAACAGAAGGAGCAGAACGTTTGTTCCGCACCCTGAAGAAGTTTGGCTACAAAACGGCGATCTTATCCGGTGGTTTCAACTATTTCGGAAATTTCCTGAAATCGAAGCTAGGCGTTGACTATGTTTTTGCCAACGAATTGGAGATTGAAAACGGAAAACTAACCGGTAAGCACGTTGGTGAAATTGTTGACGGCGCTAAGAAAGCAGAGATGTTGAAGTTGCTGGCTTTTAAAGAAGACTTGCATTTGGAGCAGGTGATTGCTGTTGGCGATGGCTCAAACGACTTACCAATGATAAAACTTGCCGGCTTGGGAATTGCGTTTCACGCTAAGCCCAAAGTAAAAGCATCAGCAAAAAACTCGATCAGCGAAATCGGTCTGGATGCCATTTTATATCTCATCGGCTTCCGCGACCGGGAGATTAGTGATTAAGATTTCAGTAAGAATTTAAAATAGTGTTGAGGGAGTATCTGATTTGAAGGATACTCCCTTTTTTCTTTTATTATTGTAACATCAGTTTAACTTTTCGCAATTAAACAAAATAGATCCCTGTAAAGCTTTCATTTTTGATCGAATGGCCATAAATTAGACTATTGCGATTTGATAATTTATAGAGGGAAGCAATCTGCTTACCTTTTTTAACAGGATAATATGAGGACTAAGAATCTTTATTTTGAGAATCTAGATGGGTTGAGGTTTATTTGCTTTCTCTTGGTTTTTTTGTACCATAGTTTTAATACTGAGATTAGTTCTTTGGGGGATAGTTCGGTTCATAGATTTGTCACCCAGTTCCTTTTTGCAAATGGTAATTTAGGAGTAAATATTTTCTTTGTACTTAGCGGTTTTTTGATCACTTTTCTTTTAATTCAGGAAAAAAAATTAAGAGGACAGATTGACATTAAGAAGTTTTGGATGAGGCGTATATTAAGAATATGGCCTCTATTTTACCTCTGCGTTCTCTTTGGCTTTTTTTGTTTCCCTCTATTGAAAAGTTTATTTGGAGAACAGTCAACAGAGCAGGCGTCAATAAGTTGTTATCTTATCTTTTTGAATAATTTTAATTTTATTAAAGTTATTCCAGATGCAACTAGTTTGGCAGTTTTATGGAGTGTAGCTGTAGAGGAACAGTTTTATTTGGTTTGGCCGGTAGTACTTTTCTTGTTACCGTTGAAAAAGTATTGGATCGCTTTCTCTGCAGTTATGGTGATTTGCATCGTATTTAGGGCCTTGCAGGATAGACCAATAATACACGAGTTTCACACACTTTCCTGTATCGGGGATATGACTGTTGGGGCGTTTGGCGCTTGGTTAGTAGTAGAAAAGGACTCTTTTCGTGAAAGGATCGGGAATCTAAATAAAACAGAGATTACCATTTTATATATAATATTTCTGATTATTTTCCTATTTAGAGGTCCGTTGTTTTATTCTACATATATAATGCGAATTGTGGAACGACCACTCATTGCAGTTGTATTATTGTTTCTAATTTTAGAACAAAATTATGCCCGCAATTCTTTTTTTAAATTTTCTAACTTTAAAGCGATTTCAAAACTAGGAGTAATTACTTACGGACTGTATTGTTTACATCTAATCGCCATTGTATCGGTACAGACTGTTACTCAGGTGTTTGGTTTGAATACCAATTTGTGGGAAGTGATGTTGTTGGAGCCAACCCTTGCGCTATTATTGTCAATACTAATGGCATATTTGAGTTTTAATTTTTACGAGAGACCATTCTTAAAGTTGAAAGGCAAATTCACTTATATCTCAAGAGTTAGTCCGATGAAAATTATAGCTAGTAAATAGAGCCTTTATAGTCGTTTATCTGAAGCAAACACAATTTTTCATGCATTGCAGCGAAAAATTTTAAAAGGGTGTGCATCTGGATCAAGTGATTGCAGTTGGTGATGGCTCAAACGACTTACCCATGATTAAGCTTGCCTGCTTGGGAATTGCTTTCCACGCGAATCCGAAACTAAAAGCATCAGCAAAAAACACAATCAGCGAAATCGGCTTGGACGCCATTTTATATCTCATCGGCTTCCGCGACCGAAAGATTTGTGATTAGAATTATAGTAAGAAATTAAGATAATGTTAAGGGGAGTATCTGATTTAGAGTATATTCCCTTTTTAAATTTGCTAATGTAAAATATTTCATAACATTTTGAGATCCCTAATTCGGAAAAATTCCCGATAAAGTTTAAGGTGGTAATTTGTTAGCAGAATATGCGATTCAAAACGGGATGCGAAAGCTCCCCCTAAAATTTCAAAGGGAATATTATGAAAAACAAGTCGGTTTACTTCGAAAACCTCGACGGGTTGAGGTTTATGTGTTTTTTAATGGTGTTTTTCTGCCATAGTTTTTATACCGAATCAGCTGTTGTGAGGACTAGTCAAATTTGGCGATTTTTTTCCGGTAGCTTTCTTTTAGCAAACGGACAGTTGGGGGTTAATATGTTTTTTGTTTTAAGTGGTTTTCTTATCACGTTTCTATTAATTCAGGAAAAGAAATTGAATGGTCAGATTGATCTGAAAAAGTTTTGGTTTCGACGGATTTTACGAATTTGGCCGTTGTTTTACTTCTGTGTTTTCTTTGGATTCGTGAGTTTCCCATTTCTCAAATCCTTTTTTGGAGGCACTCCCAACGAAACAGCAAATATTTTTTACTACTTGACTTTCATAAATAATTTTGACGTAATTGCAAAAGGGGATCCGGACGCGAGTATATTATCAGTGCTTTGGAGTATTGCCATAGAAGAACAGTTTTATCTGCTTTGGCCTATTGTTCTTTTTTTGTTACCAGTTCGCAGGTATTGGATAGCCTTTACTTCAGTAATTTTGGTCAGTTGGGTTTTTAGAGCCACTCACGATGATCCTGTGATGCACGAACATCATACACTCTCTTGCATTGGTGACATGGCCATTGGAGCGTTCGGTGCGTGGTTGGTTTCCGAAAAAAAGAAATTTAAAGCAAGAATGGAGAATCTTAAGCGTTATCAAATTGCGATTATCTATTTGACGTTTTTTACGATCTATATATTCCGACATGAATTATTGTTTACGAATTATATTGTCAGAATATTTGAACGGTCCTTTATCGCCATTGTTGGGTTAGGAATTATTTTAGAGCAGAACTACTCCAAAGATTCTTTCTTTAAATTTTCTAATTTCAAAATTATCTCGAAGTTGGGACTTATTACTTACGGATTGTATTGTCTGCATATCCTGGGAATTTTGACAGGTCAAACACTATCCAAATTACTTGGAATCGCGGACAACGTTTGGTCTGTAGTCATAGTGGAACCTTTAGTCGCTTTTTCGATAGCCATTGTTCTTGCATATTTTAGTTTTAACTATTTCGAGAAGCCATTTTTAATGTTGAAGGAAAAATATACATACATATCACGAATTAGTCCGATAAATCTTATGAGAAATAAGTCTGGATTAAGGCGAATAAGTCTTTGGATTATGGTACTTGCTTTATCTAGTGTTGTTGTTGCGGATGTCGGTCTAACAGATTTTAAGATGTATTAAAAAAATAGGGAATTTAAATTTATACTCTCTATTTTGATTTCTTAAAAGCTCGTTATCGTAGCGTCTTCTTTTAAACGTTCATGGATGAATACTGAACTCACAATGGTTACGCCGTTCACCAAATCATCGCTTTCGTAACCTCTCACTTTTGAACAGGAAAGGCACAGGTCGATTGTACCGTCATATCTATTGCATAATGAGGTCTGCTAAGGGGGCGGCGAGCATTTTCTAAAAGAGCTATGTAAAACATTTCGATGGCAACAATCTAGTAGGGCTAAATTGGACGCTAAGAATAGGTCGAAAACGAATATTGGTTACGGCTTAAGTATGTTCTAGAAGGAAGGTAATGTTTTGTCGTCGAGTGTTTAATGCTGCAATTTGATTTTAGTTTGTAAGATGAGGTGGGCTTTGGCCTTTTTCGGTAAATGGTTTTAAATAGTAACAGAGGGCAAACAAGGCAAAATTTAATTTTTATAAAAGATACCTATGGGAGATTCGCAATAAACGGGCGTCGTATTTTCAACGATGATTTATTCCCTTAATTTTGTGTTCTCAAGAGAAACGCCCGACTTTATGCGATACAAGCGACTCCATTCCCGAATCAAAGGATCACAAAGCGACTTCGATCAGCTAGCCAATGCTTTCGAAGCAGAAGGGCAGACGGTAGTGCGTTCGTTTGTGCCGGAGATCAATCGTCCGACTTCGGACTATGCAGACAAAATAGCGCATATTCGCCAAATTGACGAAAAGTTGGGGCGCACCTTTCAGCGCCTGAACCGGCACCAGCGGCATGCGGTTTTCTTTCATTCTGAGCGGACTATTCTTTCGGCGATGGTGGGGAGTGGTAAAACCACGGTCTTAATTGCCAAGCTTTTCTACTTGCATTTCATCCAACAAGTACCTTTTGAGCAAATGGTGGTGCTGACTTTTACGAACAAGGCTGCCCGTGAAATCAAGGAGCGGATTGGAAGCTTTCTGGGGGAGATGGATGCCGCGATGAATAAGCAATTGCGCTACTTCGGAACCTTTCATGCTATTGCCAGGCAGTTACTGCACGAGCATCCGTCGTTAGCAGAGCTGGGCTTCAAACCCGATTTTGGGATTATGGACGAGGAGGAGAAGCAGGAGTTTTTGGACCGTATCGTCACGCAGGAAAATCTCAGCATCAAATACCAGAACCAACTGGCCAAACGCTGGCGCAAATTTCGCCAAAACGGTGAAACGCAGATGGGCAATATGAAATCGGAAGATGATTTTGTTCGCTTGGTGGAACTCGCAGAAGCAGAAAAGCGCCGCAGCAACTCGATGGATTTTGACGACTTGATTACGCTCTGTAATCAGCTGTTGGAGAAGGCAGTGCCCAACTGTCCTAAATGGATTATCGTGGATGAGTTTCAGGACTGTAGCGAAGAACAGTTGCAACTGATCGAGCGTTTGCGGGGCGAGAACACTAAGCTGTTTGTGGTGGGCGACCAGAACCAGAGTATTTACGGCTGGCGGGGAAGTAAAGAGCGCCTGTTTCAGGAGATTCAGAGTGAGTGGCAGGCCGACTGGATGGAACTTCCGCAGAATTACCGCAGTACCGAGACCATTCTTTCCGCTGCCGGAAACCTGTTGTATGAACAGGATGGCTCGCTGGTAGCCACTCGTCAAAGTGGTAAGCCGATTGCGTTGGTCCGCCATTTCGACGACCAGCAGGAAGCTTATTACTTGCGCGAGCAAATGCTGAGTTTGCAACAAGAAGGTCAATCCCTGGATTCGGTAGCCATTTTGTTCCGAACGCACCAGCAGATCAAGTTGGTGGAGACCGTGCTTTCGCAGGCTGATATTCCGTTCCAGTTGGTAGCCCGCAAAGAACTGCACGAAAATCCGGCGCAGGCTTTTTTCCTCCGTTTGCTGAAGTTGTGTGCCAATTCCAACGATATGGATGCTTGTCTGGCTTTGGTTTGCGATTCTACTTTTGGAGCACTGACCAAAAACCGGCCATTGATACAGCAACTTCACGAGCGTGCTCCGGGTGAAACGGTTTTGCAGGAGCTTGTGGCTTATCTGGAGCAGCGAAAAAAGCAAACTCCGGATTTGTTGCAACTGCTTCATCAGGTAGTGAACTTTGAGACCATTTTTCTGCGGAAAGAAGGCGCCTCTACTGAGGATTTGATTGACTTTCTGGCTTTACGGTCAGTTCTGAAGCCAACGTCAATTCATCACGCTGACTATCTGGCTTCGATAACTGAAGCCTGGAACCAACTGCAGCTTTTCATGAAAAAAACAGGTTGGGGCGATAGTGCTTCAAGTTTTCGGGTAGCGCTGGATCAGGTTGTTTTGGAAGGTACTTTTCAGATTAACGAACGGATCAAGGAACAAGGGCAAGGGGTTCACCTTTTGACCATCCACGCCTCCAAAGGGCTGGAGTTCGACCGTGTTTACATCGCCGGGGCCAATACCGGAATTATACCGTTGGCGCAGCACAACAATGGAAGCCTGAACGTGAAAGAAGAAAAACGCCTGCTGTTTGTGGCCATGACCCGTGGCAAAAATGTGGTTGAAATTGGCTGGCACGCCCAACCGACTCTGCGGAATGCAGAACCGAAACCATCCTATTTTCTGAATGCAATTCCGGATTCATTGCTGGATCGACGAGAATCTGCGGCGACGAGTGTTGCAGAGGTGACTGAACAGCTTGCTGAAGAATGGCCGATCGGTTGTAGGGTGAGCCACAAAAAATACGGTTTGGGTGAAGTGGTTTTGGTAGAAGAAAAAGACCTCCTTTGCCGCTTCGACTCGGTTGGCGAAAAATCCTTCTCGAAAGCCTTTGCCAAAGCGTTGTTAACGATAGAAAATTAGTTCTTTAGTCCTGAGGCCGGACGGGCCCCTCCTTTCCCAATCGATGAGAAGGAGGCAAAAATCTTGTCAAAACGAACCCTCGGCCGGACGTTTTGCCTGCCTGCCCACTTGTAATCAAAACTTCAGTTCGAATCAGGATGAACGGACTATTCCGTTGAATATTTATCCGTCAGAATTAAGTCGTCTATCATCTAACTTCTTTTCTCATTACTCACGTCTCACTACTTCTCTTCTCCATCCTTCCCACCCATCATCCGGCGAATTTTCAGCTCTTTGCGATGGTCGGTTTCATCGCCCGCTCGGAGCGAGAGGGTGAATACTTCGGGTGTTTCGACTAAATGCACCAATTCCGCTTTCAGCCCTTTGATCACGGTGTCGTTGTTGGCAATTTTCAGAATACCGGAAGGTAAATAAAGCACGACCATTTCGGCAGTTTGCTCTACCCGAAGGACTTCTGTCAGGAACTTCGCTCCAAAACGGTCTTCCTGTTCAAAGCGCTGGAGCAGTTCTTCCCAGTTTGTTTTCACTTCCATCCATTTCATTTTGGGTAGCGGTGATTCCTGGGAGCGGTTGAGCCCGTCGCCAATGACTCCCGAAATTGGAGAGGGAAGTTCTTTGTAGAAATTCCGGAGTGCCCAAAGGATCAAACTCTTGTCGATGCGGGCATCGCCCACACAAACAGGGCAACCACGCTTGCACGAACATTCCTTCACTAAAGTGCCTGCATTCCGGATAATTTGGCCAACATAGTCGTACACCTTCTCCGAAAATCCAAGCCCGCCGGGATAGCCGTCATACAAAACAACGGCGTATTTAGTGCGTTTGCTTTCCATATCCACAAACGAGAAAATATCGCCGCCCAGGTCGCTGTCAGTAGCCATCACCAACATCGATGCGGCGGCTTTCAGGCAGTGCACCAAACCTTCGCTGTAATCGAAGCGCGGGATTTTGCCTACTGGTACATTCGGTTCCAAAGCGGGAGCTTTGCCGGTTGCAACAAAAGTGCGAACTACAATATCCGGAATTTCAACCCAGCAGGCTTCGGTTTCCATTTGTGTTTTCAGAATTTCCGAAAGTTCAGTGAAGCCCAGATTTTGGTGGGTATTGAACTCAACCATCTTGTAGCCGGTCACGTTTACTGAAACCCGCACATCGCCAAAAAAGCGGTTGATGCGGTGCTCTTTCGCGTTTTCGTGCTCCATTAAAATGGCAATGTTGCCGGGCTTGTGCGGCTCGGTATAGTAGTTCGAATTCACTTCCTTAACAAAAGCCGTTTTGCTCTCCAAATCGAGTTGAAGCGACTTGTACTGCACACTGTCGTGCAGGTAAATGGCCCCGGGATAAAATTCCTTCTTCGCCTGAATGAGGTCAACCACCGTAATGGTTTCCTGTTTTTCCGTGTCCACCACTTTAATGGTGTCGCCGGTGAGGTTGCGCAGGCTGATTTCGTGTGCCGGCGAAATATCGCCGCTCCATTGGTAAGTATTGTTTTGCTCCACCAGTTCTCCCTCTTTTTGCAGCAGGGGAATAATTTCGCCCAAATCGGGGAAGCTGGCAATATCGTCAATCGTTAAAGGAAGTTCAGCTGAAGCAGCCCGAATGTGCGACAGCTGAATGTAGAGGTTGTCGCGGTCGATGATAGCATTCTCCGAGTCGGTTTTCAGCAGCCAATCCGGGTGATTGCCCACATACTGGTCCAGCGGTTTTTCCTTCAGCATAACAATCGCGTGCGCTTCGGAACCGTTTCGGCCGGCACGTCCCAGCTGTTGCCAAAAACTGGCGCGCGTTCCGGGAAATCCGCCCATAATTACCGCATCGAGGCTCCCGATGTCAATCCCCAGCTCAAGAGCGTTGGTGGAGACCACGCCCAGCAAAGCGCCGTCAACCAAATCCTGTTCAATCTTGGCCCGTTCGGCCGGTGAGTAGCCGCCACGGTAGGCCGATATTTTGTCCGACATGTCAATGCCATATTCCATGGGGTCGGAGGCCAGCACATCGCGGGTTTCCTTGGTCACGATTTCGGTTTCGCGCCGCGACTGGCAAAAGGTTATCGACCGCACTCCTGACAAAATGAGGTCGGGAAGAATGCCCCGTAACTCCTCGGTCACAGCTTTTTTGCGTTTCGCCTTTTCCAGGTATTCGGGTTGAAAGAAATGAATGTGCTTGGCCGGTGCTGCCGAACCATCGCGGTCAACAATTTCAAAGGGCGTGTGGCAAATATTTTCTGCCAGCTCCAATGGGTTAGCAATGGTTGCCGAGCTGCACAAAAACTTGGGCCGGTTGCCGTGGTAGTCGCAAATGCGCAACAGGCGGCGAAATACGTTAGACACATGCGACCCAAAAGCCCCGCGGTAAGCGTGCAGCTCGTCAATAACGATGGTGTCGAGGTTGGCAAACAAGTGCGGAAAGCCGTATTTGTTGTGGTTGGGCAGAAAGCTCGCGTTCAGCATATCCGGGTTGGTGAGGATGATGTTGGCCTGTTCGCGAATGCGGCTGCGTTCGTTGGGCGAAGTGTCGCCATCATAAATGCCGGCTTGTATTCGGTTTTCACCAAAGAAAGCCACAAACTCACGAATATTGCGGAACTGGTCCTTCGTCAGCGCCTTGGTTGGGTAAATAAATAGGACCCGGCGAGACGGATTTTCGAGGATGCGCTGCACCACGGGAAGGTAAAACGAAAGTGATTTACCACTGGCCGTCCCGGTAGTAATGACCACACTTTTACCGGCATGCGCCTTTTCGAACATCTCGGCCTGGTGCGAGTAAAGCTGGCTGTAGCCTTGCTGTTGCATCCAGTTTTTCAGGTCGGGGTGCAGTTTCTCAGGCGCATCTACAAACGTGGCTGGTCGCGAAGGCAGGCTGCGTGTTGCCAGCAAACGCTCATCATGTTTCATTAAAATTCGGGATACAGCATTACTCATAATTCGCTCGTTCGGTATTGAATGAACAAAGATAACTTTTGATTTCCTACCGAACCTGGAACGGAGGATATTTTCCAAGGCAAGCTTAGGCAGCATTAGACTTTAAACTTCTATTTCGATGGGGTGTTAAATAGACGACAATCATTTCAACTTAAAAAAGAGAGAACACGATGAACCCGAAAATTGACACTTATTTAGTTGAAGGATGCGGACGTTGTCCCCTGTATCGAACACCTGACTGCAAGGTACATCGGTGGCAGGAGGAATTGAAACAACTTCGGCGGATTGTGCTCAGCTGCGGGCTGACGGAAGAATTGAAATGGGGAATGCCGTGTTATACCGGGGTGAACGGGAAGGGACAACCGAAAAATATTGTGATGGTGACTGCCTTCAAAGAGAATTGTGTGCTCAGTTTCTTCAAGGGATCTTTGTTGCAGGATCCGGTTGGATTACTAAAAAGTCCCGGAGAAAACAGCCAGTCAGTGCGCATGGCGCGATTTACAAATGTGGCAGATGTTCTTCGGTTGGAGAGTAAGTTGAAAGCCTATATTTTTGAGGCGATTGAGATTGAAAAAGCAGGAAAGGAAATCGAAAAGAAGAAGATTTCCGAATTTGAGGTTGTTGAAGAATTTCAACAAAAGTTAGACGAGAATCCCGATTTGAAAATGGCTTTTGAAACCCTGACGCCCGGACGTCAGCGAGGATATCTTTTACATTTTTCGCAGCCGAAACAGGCCAAAACAAGGGAGTCCCGAATCGAAAAATGCATTCCAATGATTTTCTCAGGAAAGGGGCTGAATGATCGGTAGTTCGTATTGCGAGAATGTTGATATTCGGGCCATTAGTTCAAAAAAAGTGAGCGTAATAAGTAAATCAACGAATTTTTTTACTAACTTTTATTTCACTTTTACAAATGCGGTATCGATGAATCAGGGCTTTGCTGAGAAGAAAAAGTAAAACTGTAATTTCAGGCCCGATGAAAAGAGTTTGTTTAATATCGTATTTTCTGCTAGCCATTAGTTGCCTGACTTCTGTGGCACAACGCACCATCCAGTTTTCCGATTTGGAATGGTTTGTCAAAGACGGTTTTTCCGGTCCTGGTCCCAATTATTGGTCGGATAGTTCGCACAGCGTTTGGGTAGATTCCAATGGCTTTTTACACTTGAAAATTCGGAAAGTTGCCGGTGTTTGGCATTGTGCCGAGATCTATTCGGTGAAAGAATTTGGTTATGGCGAATATAAATTTCATGTGGCAACCAATCTGGAGGACTATGCCGCCAACGTTATTGCCGGGCTTTTTTTATATGAAAACGACAGCTCCGAAATCGATATTGAATTTCCGAATCGCGGTTCGCATTCGTTGTTGGGTTGGTACACGGTGCAGCCAGGTCCATATTCCCACAGCAATCATGAAAAATTTGCACTGAACCTCTCCGGAAGTTACTCGACGCATTCTTTTATATGGAAGAAGGACTTGATTGAGTTTGAAAGTTACCACGGTCACGCCGACAGCTTACCAGGGCAAAATCACCTGATTAATCGATGGACGTATGTTGGGCAGAATATCCCGAAAGAGGGCAAAGAGCACTTGCATCTGAACTTGTGGTTAGATGAAGGAAAAGCGCCCGGTGACCAGAAAGAAGTAGAGCTAGTCATTAACTATGTGCACGTTTATCCGGAAGAAACGAGCAGTCCAAATTACTACGCGATTTTCGAAAATGCCTTTCCTTTCTATAATCAATCAGACGATTGAATTCGACTTCTCGAATGTTCTTGATTTTTTCGTTGATTGCTTAGGAAAAGAAAAGGCGCCATCTGTTGGGCGGATGACGCCTGATATTTTTTACTTCGTTTCCGGTTCTTCCGTGGTGCGGTCATATTGGCAACAACCAGGTAAGGCTTCATAAGCTTCATCAGTAGCTTTATGCATGTCGGTATCGTAACCTGCTTTGGCGATGGCCATATGCACTTTGTGTAC
The DNA here is from genome assembly GCF_003610535.1 of Mangrovibacterium diazotrophicum. NCBI lineage: Bacteria > Pseudomonadati > Bacteroidota > Bacteroidia > Marinilabiliales > Prolixibacteraceae > Mangrovibacterium > Mangrovibacterium diazotrophicum. The sequence goes on from NZ_RAPN01000004.1 coordinate 274,420, forward strand.
ATCCGTTTTAGCATCGTCGAATGTCACCTCCATTTGCTTGGTTTCTTTGTTCCAATCAGCTGCTGTAACGCCATCAACTGACAAGGCGGCTTTCTCAATTGTTTTTTCGCACATGCCGCAATTGCCGTATACTTTAAATTTCTCTGTTTTGCTGGCTGCAAAAACAGTTGCTGTTCCCAACAGGAACAGGGTAACTAAGCTTAATGCTTTTGTTTTCATCTTGTTAATTTTAAAAAGGTTATTGATATAAAAATTCCAAATTCCAAATTCCAAATTCCAAATTCCAAATTTTGCATTCTAATTTCGTTTGTCTTTTTAATCGTGACTTTCGTCCCGGTACAAGCAGCACTCGGGTAGTTCGTTGTAAACTGAATCTGGTGCCTTGTACTTTTCGGTGTCGTGACCTGCTGCAGCAACCGCCTTTTGAACTTCATCTGTAGAAGTCTTTTTCGGATCGAAATTGAGATGCAGCATCTGCTTGTCGGGGTCCCAATTGGCCGACAGAACGCCGTCAATACGATTGGCAGCAGTCTCAATTCGGTCTTTGCACATATCACAATTACCGGACACTTTAAACATCGCGTGTTCTGTAGTCGAATTTGTTTTTGGCATGTCCATCCCTGGCATTTGTCCGGCTTCGGATTCTTCACCTTGAGGATTCATCATGCTGGGCAGTCCTTGCAGCTGGGCAGCGGCATCAATTTTAAATACGCCGTTAACAGCAACTTCTTCGCCTTCGTTTAAGCCGTTGGCAACCACATAATAGTTCCCGGTTTCCGGTCCCAATTCAATTTCGCGGAAGCTGAATGTTGGGTTTGTCGTGTTGGGTACTTTCACATAGACTACCGAGCGTTTCCCGGTCCAGAGCACCGCGGATTTGGGAATCAGTAGCTCATTACTTTTTTCAGCCTTATCCGATTCTACAATGCCATTGACAAACATCTCAGGTTTCAGGCTTTGTTGCGGGTTGCTAACAACTACTCGTACTTTAGCAACTCGACTGGAACCACTCATAAACGGGTCGATGTAGCTTATTTTGCCGTTGAATTCCTTGCCCGGAAGCGCCTGAACCGTGAAGTTGACAGGATCGCCAACCCGCAGCCAGGGAAGATCGCTTTCGTAGGCGTCAAACAAAATCCAGACCTGCGACAGGTTGATAAGTTGGAACAAAGGTTCTCCCTTTTTGACGTAATCGCCAACTGCAACATGGCGCGCCATCACTGTTCCGGAAATGGTCGCCAGGATGTCGAAGTAAGTTTTGGGTTCACCTGCTTTTTCAATCGAAGAGATCTGGTCCTCGGTCAAATCCCAGAGTTTTAGCTTTTCGCGAGATGCTTTGTACAATGAAGGTCGGGAGTCTTTTAACTTCGTTGCCTCCAACAGCTCACGCTGAGCGGTGATCAGATCGGGAGAGTAGATCGTAGCCAGTTTTTCTCCCTTCCGGACGTGCTGCCCGGTAAAATTCACAAACAGTTTTTCAATACGACCACCGAATCGTGCTGTCATTTCTGCAAGATTGCGTTCGTCGGCCTGTACTTTACCCTGCAGGTAAATTTGCTTTTCTGCAGCACCTTTGCCGACAACGATGGTTTGAACGGCCGCCAGTTTTGCAGCCGATTCGGTCATCACAATATCATTCGGGTTTGCTGTTTCTTCGTCCGATTGCATCGAACTGAGCGGGATTAGATCCATGGAGCAAATGGGGCATTTCCCGGGATGATCCATGCGGATTTGCGGGTGCATGGAGCAGGTCCAGGTTTCAGCTTCGCTTTCGTGATCATGGTCTTCATGAACTGCTGTTTCTGTGCTTGAAGGCGCTTCGCCGGAAGGACTGATGAGCCATCCGAGCAGTAAGCCAACGATTAAAACTACGATGACCAATCCGTAGTTTTCTTTTATTTTTTGTATGAAATTTTTCATTTTTTTTTGAGTTTTTCAATTCTGAAAATCCGAATATCAGAGCATCCGAAAATCAATCGTTATTTTCCCATTAGATAGTTTACAAATGAAACGGCAGCCTGCTTGTCAGAGCGGGCTTTCTCGAGTTCCAGTTTATATTGAAGCAGTTTGCGCTCCATACGCAGGATTTCCTCAAAATTTGCTCCGGTGTTGCTGTATTCTGTTTCCAGTAAATCGATGGACATTCGGGCCAGTTTTGCCTGATTTTTATTGAGCGTAATCCGCCGATCGGCATCCTGAAAATCTTTCCAGCTCTGCTCGAAAACGGTTTCCAGCACATTCGATTTATTCAGTTTCTCATTGGCTTTGGCCGTTTCCTGGTAGACCGCTTCGTTGATCATCGAACGGTATTTGTTGCGGTAAAGCGGAATGGTGATGCCGACTTGGGGTAGCATTAATGCGTCTTTGCCGGACATGTTGTTTTCGCCTTTGCCAATAATGGTGTAGTCAATGCCGATCATAATTTTGGGAGCACCTTCTTTTCGGGCTGCTTCTTGCTTATACTGCCAGGCTGTTTGTTGCATATCCAGACTAAGCAACTGATGGTTTTGGCTTAAAATGCTGTCGCGGATATCGGCTTTGGGGAGGGGAAGGTCTTCATCCCAAAGTGTATCCGGCAAATCGATTTGATCTTCCCGCTCGCGGTTCAGCAGTTTGTTGAACATGACTTGCTGAGCAAGCAATTTATCGCGTAGCAGAGCCAACTGATTTTCCAGATCGCCAATTTCCATTTCAATGCGGTATTCATCGACCAGCGAGCTTGTACCTGCTTCAACTTTAATAATCGCCAGCTTTTGCAACGACGAAAGCAATTCGAGGTTGTCGTGTGTCACCGCAATGGCAGTGTTCGAAAAATACAGGTTGAAATAGGTATTTCGAACATCGTTGAAAAGCTTGGATTTGGCTTCCAGAAATAGCTCATACCTGGCTTTTGCTGCCTGGTTGGCGGCGTCTTCTTTTGCGCCGTTTGTTCCGAACCAGGGGAACATTTGCGAGGCTGAAAGTTTAAATTTCATCGGTCCGTTGCGGGTTTCCACAGGGTTGATGAAATAACCAAAAGCGATTTGCGGGTCGGGCAGACTGCTAACTTGAGGAACCGCTTCCAAGGCAGCCATGTATTCGTTGAATGAGGCCTGCAGTCCCGGATTATTTTCGGCTGCCGTCTGCAGGTATTCATCCAGTTGTTCCTGTGCAGAAGCTTGAAATGAGCCGAGCAACAGCATACTGAATAAGATTGTATTGATTAAACTCTTCATGACTTTGCTTTTTTAAGTTCACGCTTCAGTTTACTTTCCTGCCACATGCTGAACAGAACGGGAACGACGAACATGGTCATCACCTGGATAATCATCCCCCCGAAAGAGGGGATGGCCATCGGGACCATGATGTCGGAACCTTTGCCGGTTGAGGTGAGTACCGGAATCAGCGCAATGATGGTGGTTGCTGCCGTCATCATCGCCGGGCGAACCCGCTGCGATCCGGCTTCCAGGATAGACTGTCGAATTTCGCCGACGGTCTCGGGTTTGTTTCGGCCAAACACTTGCTTCAGGTAAGTTCCCATAATCACACCATCGTCGGTGGCGACCCCAAACAGGGCAATGAAGCCGACCCAAACAGCGACACTCAGGTTGACGGTGCCCATCTGAAACATGTCGCGGATATTGATGCCGCCCACGCTGAAGTTCATAAACCAACTTTGGCCGTAGAGCCAGAGCATGAGGAAGCCGCCGGAAAAGGCAACCAGGATTCCGGAGAAGGTCATGGCCGACATAGTGACTGATTTAAACTGAAAGTATAAAATCAGGAATATCAGGATCAGGGAAATCGGTACCACAATCAGCAAGCGGTTCGTTGCCCGGATTTCGTTCTCATAGTTCCCCGTGAAAACATATTTGACGCCGGAAGGAATCGTGATCTCGCCACTATCAATCTTATCCTGGAGATATTTTTGGGCGTTTTCAACCACGTCTACCTCGGCGTAACCGGGCTTTTTGTCGAAAATGACATAGCCAACCAGAAAGGTGTCTTCACTTTTAATCATCTGCGGTCCGCGGGTGTATTGGATGTCGACCAGCTCGCCCAGCGGAACCTGAACGCCGGCAGGGGTGGGGATGAGGACTTTCTTCAGATCATCCGGATTGTCGCGGAACTCGCGGGCATAGCGCACCCGGACCGGATAGCGTTCTCGTCCTTCCACTGTGGTGGTTAATTGCATGCCGCCAACCGCGCTTCCTATAACAGATTGCAAGCCCTGAACGGTCAGTCCGTAACGGGCAATAGCCTCCCGGTTTATCTTCAGCTCGATATACGGTTTTCCAACCACCCGGTCAGCAAAGACCGACATGGGCTCCACACCTTCCACATGTTTCAGTTCATCCTCCAATTCGTAACCTACTTTTTCAATCGTCTCCAAATCGGCACCGAACACTTTGATACCCATTGGTGCGCGCATACCGGTTTGCAACATCACCAAACGTGTTTGGATGGGCTGCAACTTCGGAGCTGATGTCAGGCCGGGAATGGTGGCTTGTTTGATGATTTCCTGCCAGATATCGTCGGGCGAGTTGATGTTTTCGCGCCATTGCCGGAAGTATTCCCCGTTTTTATCTTCAACGAGTTCATCTTTATCAATCAGTCGAAATCCATCTTCCTTCGGATTGTAGACAGAGCCGTCTTTCAATACATAGGCATCGTCTTTATTCACTTTAAAACGCATGCGGTGCCCGTCTTCGTTAAGGATATATTCCGGTTTATAATTGATGATGTTTTCGTACATGGAGACAGGTGCCGGGTCCAATGCTGAATTTACACGTCCCCATTTACCCACGACGTTTTCAACTTCAGGAATGGCATTTACCTTTTTGTCCAGCATGGCTATTACTTCTAGGTTTTCCTGAATACCGGAGTGGGGCATGGTCGTTGGCATCAGAAGGAACGATCCTTCATCGAGCGTTGGCATGAATTCTTTCCCAATTCCCGGGAACCGGTCGTTGGCAGCCTGCCAGGTCTTGGTTTCTTTTACAAAGTCGGGCATGAAACCAAAGGTTTTGTTGAAACCCTGCCAAATGACAATCCCCAGGATAACCACAAAAATAGGGATGCTCAGGAAGGTCCATTTGTGTGCCAGGCACCATTTCAGTATGGAGGAATAAAAATGTACGATGGTCATGAGCGAACCCAGAACGACGCCGATTACGGCAATGGCAAACAGGAAGTTGGCCAACATGGAGTTTTGAGCCCCCATGGGCATCCAGGCCTTCGTCATGAAAAACACAACAACGGCGAGTGTAATGCCCACGTTGATATAATTGGCAAATTGTCTGCGATTTTCCGGCCAACGGTATTCCTGCAGGTTGTTAACTCCGATGGCAACTAGTGCCAGTGCAATCCAGATCCCTGAAATAATGGGGAGCAGGATGCCAGCACCGATCAGGATGCTGTTGAAGACAATTTTCAATTTACGTTTGTCAAAACGGATGGAGAAAACCACATTGGCGAAAGCAGGGATGAAAACCAAGCCAATGAACAAGGCCGATAGCATGGCAAAAGTTTTTGTGAATGCCAATGGCTTGAATAATTTTCCTTCGGCCGCTTCCATAGCGAAAACCGGCAAGAAACTAATAACTGTCGTCGCCAGGGCGGTGATTACCGCTCCCGCAACTTCAACGGTCGCATCGTAAATGACTGTCAGCAATTTTTTGCCTTTTACTCCCAGGTTATCGGGCATCTCCAAATGTCGGATGATGTTCTCGGTAAATACGACCCCGACATCCACCATCACCCCGATGGCAATGGCTATACCAGACAAGGCCACGATGTTGGCATCCACCCCAAATCGCCGCATAAAAATGAATGTCATCAACACCCCGATGGGAAGCAAGCTGGAAATGAGGAACGAGGCCCTGAGGTTTAGCACCAGGACGATCACGACGATAATACTGATGAGGATTTCGAGCGAAAGCGCCTCTTCCAAGGTTCCCAGCGTTTCTTTAATCAGCCCGGTGCGATCGTAAAAAGGGACGATGGTGACTTTCGAAATGGTACCGTCGGCTAATATTTTCGAGGGCAAACCGGGAGCAATCTCAGCAATTTTGGCCTTCAGGTTTTCAATGGTCTGCATTGGGTTGGCACCATAGCGCGCCACAACCACACCGCCAACTGCTTCGGCCCCGCCCTTATCAAGTCCTCCACGGCGGGTAGCGGGACCAAAATTCACTTTGGCCACATCTTTTATGCGGATCGGGACATTGTCGTGAACAGCCACTACACTTTCCTCCAGATCCTTGATATTTTCAATGTATCCGAGCGCGCGGATCAGGTATTCGGCCCTGTTGTATTCGAGGGTTCGGGCACCGATATCGAGGTTGCTGTTTTTCACCGCACTCATGATTTGCATGACATTCACCCCGTTGGCCTTCATGGCATTCGGGTCGATATCGACCTGGTATTCTTTTACGAATCCGCCAATCGAAGCTACTTCGGCAACTCCCTGCGCCGAAGTCAATCCATATCGAACATAGTAATCCTGAACAGAGCGAAGTTCCTGCGGATCCCAACCGCCAGCCGGTTTACCGTCTTTGTCGCGCCCTTCGAGTGTGTACCAGTAAATTTGCCCAAGCGCGCTGGCATCAGGCCCCAATGCTGGAGTGACGTCGGAAGGCAATGTACCTGTCGGCAATGAGTTTAGTTTTTCGAGGATCCGGGTGCGGCTCCAGTAAAAATCTACACCTTCATCAAAAATGATATAGATACTGGATAAGCCGAAGATCGAACTACTCCGGATGGTTTTCACCCCGGGAATTCCCAAAAGTGAGGTGGTGAGCGGGTATGAAATCTGGTCCTCGATATCCTGCGGACTGCGTCCCGGCCACTCGGTATATACAATTTGTTGGTTCTCGCCAATGTCGGGGATGGCATCGACCGGGACCGGGTCGGACGGCAAAATTCCGGTGTTCCATCCAAATGGTGAATTCACAATTCCCCAGCCGATAATCACGAACAGGATGAGGAAAGTAACCAGCTTGTTTTCTAAAAAGAAACGAATTATTCTGTTGAGCATGGTTTCTTGATTTATAATTTCTGAATGTCGATTGATTCGTAGCAATAATCAATTGACCCTGTGCTTAGCTAGAAGCACAGGAATACAGCTGTAATCAGAGAAGTCTGAAAACAGAGATCATTCAAAAATCATAAACGATAAACCTGGATATCGGAAAGTAGCTCGCTCACCAACTTGGGTGGTGGTGATTCGTCGTAGGAGATTTCTGTATTTTCTTCGGATAGATGGCTTTCATGGAGTAATTCCAGCGAAAGCGTGGCTAATTCAATCGGGAAGAAAGTAACATGGTCCAACACCAGGGGAGAAGTGTAGTCTTCCTGCAACTGGTAGACGTGGTTTTCGTTATGGCAGCAACTGCCCATATCGCAAGATGAATCATCGTCGGAGCAGCCGCTGGCGTTTCCAGTTACAACAGACACATCAACCAGAGTTTCGCCGCAGTAGTGCTTGGAAACCGTGAATCCCATTGTTAGAACTAACAACAGGAAAACAATGGTAATATGACTGATTTTTCGGATCATGATACAGAAATCATCTGCAAGTATAAACGATATATCTTAGAATGAGGTTCATTTTCTCCGAAAATTTGTACTGACTCTGAGAATTTTAAACTCATTAACAAACGTTGGCGGCTAAATAGGCCGCTGGCAAGCTGAGTATTTTCAGTATTGAAATTGTATTCTAAATTGAGGAAAACAGGAGTGCGGCTTCATGTTCTTAAATAGCAGATTTTACATTGATATATCGAAACAAAGAGTTGTCAATATTAAAAGTATTTTCCACCTTTGTTATCCGCGAAATCGAAATTTTGATCAAACGAAATAACTTAAATTAGAACTTATGAGAAAGTTACCTCTTCTTTTTTTGGTGTTGGCTTTTGCCTGTCAACAACCAGCCAAGAAAGAGCAAATGCCCTACACAAAAGCCGATTTTGAAACGACTGTAGATGGCAAGCAAACATCCCTTTACATTTTGGAAAATGCCAACGGCATGAAGGTCGCCATCACCAATTACGGCGGTAAAATTGTTTCTATTTTTGCGCCCGACCGCGACGGAAATATGGCCGACGTGAATTTGGGATGGAAGTCGATTCAGGAATACCTGGACGTAAATAACGAGTATGGTGCTATTATTGGACCGTACGCGAACCGGATTGGCAACGCAACATTTACGATTGATACAACAACTTACCAACTGCCGGCCAACGATCATGGCAACTGCCTGCACAACGGACTGATTGGTTTTAAACACAGTATTTTTGATGCTGAGGAAAAAGTAACTGACGATGGTCAGGCGGTGGTGATGACGATTCATAGCCCAGACGGACAATTTGGTTTCCCCGGAAACAAAGACGTAAAAGTGACTTATACTTTGACTGCCGACAATGAGTTGAAGATTGACTACGAAGCAACTACGGATAAACCATGTCCTTTCAACCTGACGAATCACGCTTACTTCAACCTAAAAGGTGAAGGAAATGGCGATATTTTAAGTCATGTAATGTATTTGGACGCCGACTCGACAACTGTAATCGACGAGGAATTGATTCCAACGGGTGAGATTGCTTCCATTAAAGGAACTGATCTGGATTTTACGACTCCAACGCCAATTGGCGAACGTATCAATTCTGATTATGAACCGATCAAAATTGGTTTGGGATACGACCACAACTACATTTTGAATAAAGATCAGAATGCGGGAGAGCTGACTTTGGCTGGTAGCCTTTACGAGCCGGAATCGGGACGTTACATGGAAATTTTCACAACCGAACCGGCGATCCAGTTTTACTCTGGTAACTTCCAGGATGGATCGGTAACTGGTAAATATGGTAAGAAATTTGATTACAGAACCGGTTTGTGTCTGGAAACACAGCACTATCCGGATTCACCAAATCATGCGAATTTCCCAAATACGATTTTAATGCCGGGTGATACGCTGCATTCAACAACGATTTATAAGTTTTCGGCTAAATAAGCCCATTTTTATTTCAAGAAAAAAGTAAAGGCTGCCCATCGGGCAGCCTTTTTAAATATCATAAAATCCGGATCGTTCTATTCAAAGACCTGAACAGATCCATCTTCTGTGTTGCAAATAATACGGGTTGCAATATTGGCAAACAAGCCATTTTCAACCACTCCGGGGATCTGATTGATTTCGATCGTCAACGCTGCGGGATCTTCAATTTTTTCGAATTTACAATCAACGATGTAATTCTGGTTGTCGGTCACAAAAGGCTGATCGCCCTGCATGCGCAATTTGGGAGTACATCCTAATTTTTCGAGTTGGTAAGCAGTAACCTGGTATGCAAATGGCGTTACTTCAACCGGAAGCGGGAAGCTGCCCAAAACATCTGAACTTTTACTGGCATCGGCAATACAAATGAAAACTTTGCTAATGCTGGCAACAATTTTCTCGCGCAGCAAAGCACCACCGCCACCTTTAATAAGCTGCTTGTTGGGATCGAATTCGTCGGCTCCGTCAATGGTTAGGTCAATGGAGCGAACATCGGCAATATTCAGCAATGGAATGCCCAATTCTGTGGCCAGTTTTTCGGTTGCTTTCGAAGTTGGCACACCTTTGATTTTTAACCCGTCTTTGACCAGTTGTCCTATTTTTTGAATGGCATAAAAAGCTGTAGAACCGGTTCCCAGCCCCACAATCATACCATCCTGAATGTATTCGGTTGCTTTTTCTCCAACCAGCTGTTTTGCATTCATGTTTAAATCAGGTCTATTTATTTCAGTTTATAATTTTGTTATCTCAATGCTTCTAAAATCGATAGGGTAGCCTTCATACTGCAGCAGAATCCTCCCTTTCGTTACCGACGGATAGCTGCCGTCGTTGACCAGTTTCCCGTTCAGGTACTGTTTGATCAAGCCATTTTCTACCAGGATTTCGATCGTGTTCCAATCGCCGGCTGTATTTTCCGCGTCCTCATTTTTACCGATGGCAACACTGCGTCCCGGTTCGTTGCGGGCTCCGTCTTTTTCCAGTGATACGTTTTGCAGCAAAATGAAATCACCGGTTGCACCTTCTTTTATCTGGAACTGAATTCCCTGTGGCCAAAGCGTGTCTTTTGCCGACTTCGGCACCAGGTACATCAAACCGCTGTTTTTCTTTTGGCTTTTTCGTTCAACATTTTCATCGGTATTCCAACGAAATTCAGCTTTCAATTGAAAGTTGCTGAACGACTTTTCGGTCATCAGGTAGCCCGCTTTTTTACCATAAAGATGAATTGTGTTGTCGGATACAACAAAGAGTTCTTCTCCGTTTTTTAACTTTCCATCTTCAGACGAGAATGCGTACCAGCCTTTCAGATTGTCGCCATTGAACAATGAAACAGATTTTTGCGCGAAAATAGTAGTGCTCGAGAGTAGAAGAATGATTATCGTAGTGAATCTGAAATTTTGCATAGTTAGCGGAATTAGTTTCCGGTTGGCAAAATTAGATAAATCATCCAGTAAATCAGTATAATGTTAGGTGGAAAGCACAGAAAATTGCACAAAGTTTTGGGTGCAGCGTCGATCCAAATAAAAAGCAAGCCCGCTGTCATTCAACAGCGGGCTTGCTTTCCTTGAGGTCTATAAAGTAATCCTAAATTAATTGGCACTTGTAATTGGGTCGAAGTCGGCAATGTTGTGCACAATTCCTTTATTTGTCGGTCCTTCGCTACATGTAATTTTCTTCTCCAAAATGTCGTAAACAGTTTGCACCCAGGCATCGTCGGCATTCAGACTTTCGGTGAAATGAAATTCGCTGCCACCTTTGTCCTTGAACAAATCGCGGTACTGTTCGCCAATTTCCAGTGTTGTTTCCAGACAATCGGCCACAAACGAAGGTGAGACGACCAGCAGTTTCTTCGTTCCGGTTTGTGCCAGTTTCTCAATGGTCGCATCGGTATAAGGCTGAATCCATGGATCTTTACCCAAGCGACTCTGGAATGCTGTGGTGTAAGTTTCCTGCGGCAAGCGAAGCTTTTCAGCAATCAGTCGTGTCGTTTCGAAACATGCCGAACGGTAGCAGTAGCGTTTTCGGTTACCTTGCTTGCAAGTCGTTCCCTGGCAGCGCGCACAAAGTTCCAGACCGTTTTCATTCATGTTATCCAAATGGCGTTCAGGGATGCCATGATAACTAAACAGAATGTGGTCGGGTGTATGTTTTTTAATATCGGCTTTTACCTTGTCGGCAAAATTGCCTATGTAGCGCTGGTCGTCGTGGTAACTGTTAATGAATTGAATATTGGGAATGACATTCCATTTCGACACAATTTCCATCACTTTTTCGGCTACCGATCCGGTTGTTGCCGAAGCGTATTGCGGAAACAGCGGGAATATGATGATTTCTTCCACATTCGCTTTCCGTAATTTTTCCAGTCCGGATTGAATGGAGGGATTTTGATAGCGCATGGCCAATTCAACCACAACTGAGTTGTTAAACTTACGGTTGAGTTTTTCAACCAGTTGCACACCGTAAACCATCAATGGTGAACCATCCTTCAACCAAAGCTTTTGATATTCGTGAGCGACTTTGGGAGCCCGGAATGGCACGATAATCAAGTTTACCAGCATCCACCTTTTCCAGTGATCGATGTCGATGACACGGCCATCCATCAAAAATTCGCGCAAGTATATTCCTACATCTTTTTTATTGTAGCTATTGGGAGTTCCCAAGTTAACAACTAACACCCCTGTCTTTTTCATATTGGTCTTTTTGAGTCGCAAATACCTGAATGATACAATCTAAGTTTTGTGCAGTCAGTTTATCAGACTGAGCCGAAAACATCGCAACTGCAGGATCTTTAACAAGTTTGTCGCTGATTCGGTTTATTAGTTTTTTAAGTTCCTCAGCACCTAATTGCTGTCCAAAATCGGCGTTGTTCAAACATTCAACGAGTATCTGTTGTGTATTTTGCTTATATGCTTTTAGAAAATTACGTACTTTTCTGTTTTTCAGCCAATCGGAGAACTCATTTTGCTCTTCAGCAATAATTTCTTCAACCAGTTGCAGCGCTTCCTGCCGTGCAAATTCATTCTTATCGATTAAACTGCTGATCTGATCTAGTGTGAACAGGCTGATATTTTCCTCGTTTGCCAAAGCCGGAGCGATGTTTGCCGGCATGGCCAAATCGATCAACACTTTCTGTGTCCCGGATTGGCTAAGCTTTGTTATCAGCTTTTTTCGGTTACTGACTGCTGAAATCACCGCATCAAAATTGTCGAATTGATTGGCTTCAACTTCATTCCACGGAAACACGTTCAACTCGTTTTTCCGGGCCAATGATACCGCTTTTTCTTCGGTTCTGTTTGAAATGAATACCTGTTGAAAAGCAAATTTCGGAAGGTACTTTAGCAGTTGATTGCTAATTTCCCCGGCCCCGATAATCAGCAGCTTCTTTGTCGTAAGCTCGCGTCTTCCAAATTCATCAGAAATCAGTTTTAAAGCTTTGTAAGCAGTCGACTGTGTTCCCTGGTGAAAATCGGTTTCGTTGACAACGCGCTTGTGTGTTTTGAATACGGCCTGCATCGCTCTTTCCAATAAGGAGCCTCGCATATTCAGCTCGTTACTGTGCATCCAGGCCTCTTTTATTTGCCCAATAATTTGCGCATCACCGGTAACCGACGAGTCGAGCCCGTTAGCAACTCGAAGCAGATGTCGCAGGCTCTCGTTTGTGGAGTTGCTGTAGCGAAAAAAAGTAGCTGCCTGCTCCTGCGAAACAACGGATGAGTTATTCTGAATGAAAAAATCGCGCACTTCAATGGCCGACGTTTCTTCCGATTCCCAATAGATTTCGGTCCGGTTACAGGTCGCCAGAATCATGAGGCTGGTAATGTCCCGGAAGTTTTTCCGCAGCAGTCCAAACCATTGAAATTGTTGGATTTTGGTGAGGTGAAAACTTTCGCGTTGGGATAGCTTGGCAGTGTGATGTGAAATGCTGATATACTTGAGGGATCTTTCCATATTCCGGGGCTATTTATTAAAAGCCCGGTGTGCTGTAACCGGGCTTTGATGAAATTTACGGGATTTATTTTGAAATACCTAATGCTTTTCGCACTCCCGCACCGTAAGCAGGGTCTGCGGCATCAAAATGTTTCAGTTGTTTTTCGATGATTTCTGAAGGAACACCTTGCATGGCACCGGCAATATTTTTGAACAAACGTTCGCGTTGTTCGTCGTCAAACATGCGGAACAGGTCGCCCGGCTGTTTGAAATCGTCATAACTGGTATCGTAACCGTAACGATCGGCATCACCGCTGATTTTCATTGCTGGCTCGGCAACGCTCGGGTCTTCCACCGGCCCGCCGAATGAGTTCGGCTCGTAGTAAGCATCCGGATTCGAGTTTCCATTGTCGAAGAAGCGCATAGCTCCGTCTTTATGGTAATGGTGGAACGGGCATTTGGGTTGGTTCGGCGGCAACATTTCATAGTGCGTGCCCAAACGATAGCGGTGTGCATCGGCGTATGAGAAAATACGACCCTGCAACATTTTGTCGGGCGAGAAGCCAATTCCGGGCACTACATTTGACGGCGAGAAAGCAGCATTTTCAATCATTTGGAAATAGTTCTCCGGGTTTTTATTCAGTTCCATTACACCGACTTCTACCAGCGGGTAATCGGCATGCGGCCACACTTTGGTAAGGTCGAACGGATTGTAGGGCGTTTTTTCGGCATCTGCTTCTGGCATCACTTGCACAAATACATTCCATTTCGGGAACTCGCCGCGTTCGATAGTTCCGAAAAGTGCTTCCTGGTACGATTCGCGATTTTGCCCGATCACCTGCTCGGCTTCTTCATTGGTAAAGTGACGGTGTCCTTGTTGTGTCTTGAAATGGAACTTCACCCAGAAACGTTCGCCGTCCTTATTCCAGAAACTGTAGGTGTGCGATCCGTAGCCGTTCATGTACATCGGTGCTGTGGGGATACCGCGATCCGACATCAAAATGGTTACCTGGTGTAAACTTTCGGGTACTTGCGACCAAAAATCCCACATGGCAGTGGCTGAACGCATGTTGGTTTTCGGGTGACGTTTCTGTGTATGAATAAAATCCGGGAATTTGTAAGGATCGCGGATAAAGAAAACGGGTGTGTTGTTACCCACCAAATCCCAGTTGCCTTCTTCAGTATAGAATTTCAGTGCGAATCCACGAACATCGCGTTCGGCATCGGCGGCACCCTGCTCGCCGGCAACAGTCGAAAAACGAGCCAGCATCTCGGTTTTTTTACCTACCTCGCTGAAAACTTTGGCACAGCTGTATTGACTGATGTCGTTTGTAACAGTGAAAGTACCGAAAGCTCCCCAGCCTTTGGCGTGCACTACACGTTCGGGAATGCGCTCGCGATTTTGGTGAGCCAGTTTTTCAATCAATTGGTAATCCTGCATCAAAACCGGGCCTCTTTGTCCGGCCGTTAACGAATTCTGGTTGCTCGAAACCGGAGCTCCGGCTGTTGTTGTCAATCTTTTGTTGCTCATAATTTCAAATCTTAAATGTTATTATTTGTATTGTTTGTTTCTTTTTCGCTTTGTCGTAGAACAAAATTCCCGGAATTCAATATATTTATCAAATAAATAATAGAAATAGAATATTTATAAAATAAATGACAATTCAGCAACTTGCTTATATTGTGGCGCTTGATGATCATCGGCACTTTGTGAAGGCAGCCGAAAGTTGTTTGGTTGCCCAGCCAACCTTGACGCTGCAGGTTAAAAAACTGGAAGAGGAGGTTGGTTTGACCTTGTTTGATCGCACCAAACACCCGCTGCAGCCAACGCCAATGGGGGAGAAGTTCATTCAAAAAGCCCGGTCGATTTTAAGGGAGGTGAATGAGCTGAAGGAAATTGTTAATACTGACAAAGATGAATTGGAAGGAAGTTTTGTGTTGGGTATCATCCCGACGCTTGCTCCTTATTTGCTGCCGAGGTTTGTTCGGCGATTCTGCGATGAACATCCCAAAATAAAATTGGAGATCAAGGAAATGCAGAGCGTGCATATTATCACCAGTTTGAAAAGTAATTTAATTCAGATGGGAATTATGGCTACGCCTGTTGACGACAACGCGATCAAAGAAATTCCGCTGTTCAACGAACCCTTTTTAGTGTATGCAAACCCGGGACATCCTTTGTTGGAAAAGGAATACGTGGATCAGAAGGACATTGTAGGAGACGGTTTGTGGCTGCTCAACGAAGGACATTGCTTTCGGAACCAGGTGATGAATATCTGCAGTATGCAAACAAAAGCGGCGGCGCATCCGGGGCTGTCGTTCGAAAGCGGATCGATCGAGACTATTAAAAATATGGTGCGTAGCGATATGGGCTATTCGTTAATCCCGGAGTTGTCGGTGAACGAGCAAATCGATCGGGATCTCGTTCGTCGGTTTAAAGCGCCGGAGCTCACCCGCGAAATAAGCTTGGTGGCTCATCACAGTTTTACACGCTCCGTATTGCTCGATCATTTGCGAAAATCGATCGTTGCCGGAATCCCTTCAACATTCAAACGAAACACCAACGTTGCGCGGGTAAAATGGACCTGATTTGGGATTGGTAATTTTGTTTTTTAAGCTGTACATTTAGCGATTTAGGTTCGTTTTCCAGCTAAAAAATTAGTAGTTTGGTCTGCATCAAACGGAGAGGAGACAACTAAATAACCAGTCTGAAATTCCGATTAACAATAAATTAAAACTCAAGCAATAATATGAAAAGAATCTTTTTGCTGGCAGCATTCATAGCCAGCGTTATGACGATCTCCGCGCAAGAAACATATAAATATGTAATCATTCCGACAACAGCTCCCGAAATCGGAAAGGGAATTGATCCCTACGGCGTTTGTTCTTCTTTGCAAAAAGCGCTGTCGGCGAAGTCGATTGTTTGCATGTTTGAAGGGCCGGACAGACCTACCAATTACTGTGATGGTCTGAATGCGGAGATTGTCAAGGAGAATTCGTTGTTAAAAAACAAGGTTTCGATTACGCTGAAGGATTGCATGAATCGCGTTGTTTGGACGGGCGTTGGCTCCGGAATGTCGAAAGAATATCGTCCGGGTTATGCTGAAGCCATTGAAGACGCCTTGAAAGATTTGAACGAAATGCCGGCCGTAAAATTTGACCAACCGCAGTCAACCACCAGTCCGGCGCCGGTGGCAAAAGCTGAAGTAGTTGCCGCACCCGTTGTTGCAGAAAACGCTGTTACCGAAGACTACACGCCCCAAAATATTTATTACGACGACACCTATTTGGTTGATTACGTGAGTTCACCAAACGGCGACCGCAAACTGATTGTACTGAATAGCAATTCGCTGGGCTACGACAAAATGCAGGAGATTGCAATTTTGACCCCTTCGGATTTAACCGGGATCTACACGGTTAAATTTGTTCAACCCAACGGCGATGAATGGAGCGGAGTTGCCAACGAAAGCGGATCTGAGTTAAAGATCTCGATCAAGTCCGGTGATGAAAAAAAGGTGATAACCTTACACAAACAATAAATGCTGAGAAGCTGTCCGAAAGGGCAGCTTTCTTTTTTTATTCGAAGCGGGAGTACAGCCAGGCTTCCATCAGCAAGGTTCCCTGGTCATCATTCGTGTAAAACAAGTTGGCCGAAAATTCTTTATCGTCAAACAACCGGTTGTACATGTGCGAACTCAGGGTAACTCCGTTCGGTAAAGTCATTTTCAACACAAATTTTTTAAATTCCAGTGTTCCGATAATCTGCACACTGGAGGCCGTATCAATTTGTGCATCGGGTATCTGCTCGGCAAAAGTGTGGTAAAGTTGTTTCGACACAGCCTGGCAGTGGTCGTTGTAGTCACCGCGCACTTTGGTATTGTATGGTTGCCAGTTCGATTCAAAATAATTGTAGTCGTTGCTTTTGAACGCCAGTATCGTTTTAGGCGCGTTTGCCAAGGTAATTGAGTCCACTTGCAAACTGTCCTGAATGCCTTTTTGAAGATCCCAGCTTTCCGGATCAACTTTCGTGAATCCGGGAGGAATCCCGATGTGCCAGTTAAATTCCGGACTAAAGAAACCGCTTTCGTCAATCTCTTCCTGGGCGAAAAGGACACAAGGAAACAAAGCAGTTGCTAATATTACGAGCAAATATTTTTTCATGAAATGGACTCTTGATTTAAGGCCGCAAGTTAGCAAATCTAAAAAGCCGCTCATCTTAAAAAGCCTTTCGGAGTTTTAAATAATGCAAAAAGAAAAGGCGAAAGTTCTGATTTTTCGCCTTTTCGATGATCGATTTATAAAGTTTTGTGGGTGCCGTCGCAAAACGGCGGGTTGTCGGTTTGTTTGCAGCGACACCAAAATACGGTGCGTTTGGTGTCAATTTTTACTTCCATCGGGGTGAAATCGGTCACCTTGTGGGAACCGTCGCAGAACGGTTGGTTTTTACTCAAACCGCAACGGCACCACCAGTAAGTACCTGGCTCCATTTCCATCATTACAGGACTTTTTTCAGCAATTTTTCCTTTTTTCATAATCGTCTGTTTTCAAGGTTCCTAATTAATGTTCGATTTTATATGCAATAATTTGATTGTCGAAGAAAGTTGGAACGAACAGGAGTTTGAGTTCATTCGCGTAGAAGACATCTGCCGTATTCAGGTTTTCGGCGGTGGAATCCCACATCTTTGTTAGCTTGCCGTCTTCGAGGTAAAAGATTCTTCCTACCCAATTCGAAAAGACAAAGTTTCCGAGTTCGTCTTTGTCCAGGCCGTCAATTCCCTGGCAACCTGTTTGAATGACTTTGATTGTTTTGGTTTTGATATCGATTTCTTTCAACACTTCAGATCCGGCATAAAGTTTACCGTTTTCGGTGTACAGGCCGTTGGTTTGCATGAAATCATCGCCTTCCAGCCAAACCGAAAAATTACCGTCCTTTAACACGTGGATTCTCCCCGCGCGGTTATCGGACACGAAGATCATCCCATTTTGACAGGCTGCTACATCGTTCAGGAAAATGGCATTGGGTGCCGGGTAACGCTTCACTATTTTAGCATGAGCAATATCGATTTCAACAAGCTGGTCAATGTCGGAAACATAAAGCTTCCCGTCAAAAATTGCCATTCCCTTCGGGCCGTTTAAACCGGTAACCCATTCCAACTGCTTGATGGTGCCGTCGGGATTGAGCAGCGAGATAAAACCATTTCCGTCTTTGTCTGTTGGATTCCCATTGATGTTGGCTACGTAGATTATTTGGCTCGCTGGGTCGTAAAGAGCCGATTCCGGAGTTTTTAGTGTTGGCCCGGTACGCCAAACTTCAACCAATTTTTGGCTACTTGCCTGAAAAGAAATCGTGATAAAATACAGGAGGACTAAAAGATACTTGGGCTTCATGTTGTTTCTTGTTAAGTTTACTTGTTTAAACAAGAGATTGAATGGTCTGTTCAGCAGAAAGCTGTGTTGAGTTCAACAAATTTACGCGATGGAATTGAAACATACTTAATTTTAAGAGATACAAATGAAAATTTATGCACTCGGATTGGTTGTTTTGATGGCTTTGGTTACCAGCTGTCAAACCCAAACAAAAGAAGTTCCTTTGTACATCGGAACTTATTCGGTCGAAAATAGTGAAGGTATTTATCGCTACCTGTTTAACCCCGAAACAGGAGAGTTGAGCTACTCGAGCGTTACTCCAAATCTTGAGAATCCCTCCTTCATCATCATTTCGCCGGACAAAAAGAATTTATATGCGGTGAGTGAAGTTGACAACTACAATCATCTTGACAGCGGATCGGTTACGGCCTACAAAATCGAAACGGATGGTAGTCTCACCAAATTAAACCAGGTGGCAACGCTGGGAAATCACCCTTGTCATGTAGCTGTTTCTCCGGATGGAAAAACGGTGGTGGCTTCAAACTACACAAGCGGTAGTATCAGCATCTACAAAGTGAAAGCTGATGGTTCACTGGAAGATTCCCCGCAACTGATTCAGCACATCGGAAGCGGCCCCGACAGCACCCGCCAGCAAGGGCCACACGCGCACTCGTCTCAGTTTAGTTTCGATGGTTCGGAAATCATGACTGCTGATTTAGGACTCGACAAGCTTTTCTTTTACACCTACAATTCGGATTCAGCAAAGTACGTTTCGGCGAAACAGCCTTATGTTGAAGTCGTTGGTGGTGCCGGTCCGCGCCATTTTGCTTATACTCCCAAAGGTGATTTTATCTACCTGATGACGGAAATGGCTTCGGCTGTCAACGTGTTGAAGAAAGAAGGTGACAACTATGTGGTGATTCAGTCAGCGTCCAGTTTGCCGGATGATTTTGATGGCATCAAAGCGGGGGCCGACATTCATCTGAGCCCGGATAATCGATTTGTTTATTGCTCGAATCGAGGCTTGAACAGTATTGCCGTTTTCGAACGCAATTTGGAAACCGGAAAAATTACACTCATTCAAAATGAATCAGTACAGGGTGACTGGCCACGCAACTTTGCCCTTTCGCCCGACGGAAAATACCTTTTGGTGGCGAATCAGCGCAGTAACAATGTCACCGTTTTCAGCCGCGATCCGGAAACCGGAAAGCTAACATTTACGGGTAAGAATTACGAAATACCGAGCCCGGTTTGTCTGCAGTTTTTTGCTGAGTAAATTTTAGTCGTTTCCGACTTAACTTTTTAGTTGATTGCTTGTTTGAACAACTAAAAGACGACCCATATGAAGAAATTACGTGCTTATTATTTTGTCTGTTCAGTGGTGTTTTTGCTTGCGGGCTGCTCGAATGGAAACGGGCAGTTGAGCAAGGCAGAGCATGAACTGGCTGTTAAGAACTATCAGCAGTATTGTGCTGGTTGCCATGGATTCAAACTGGAAAAATTTGAAAAGAAAGATTGGATGTATGGCGACAACATGGAAAGTGTGATCAACAGTATTACGAATGGTCGTGAAGAGATGGGAATGCCGGCGTTTGAAGTGACTTTCTCGGAGGAGGAAATTTCAGCTTTGGCAAGCTACGTGATAAATGGGTTGCCGGAAAATAAAGATGAGCTGAAGCCGGCTCTTTCCGGTAACGATAAGGTGGAGTCGGAAGTGCAGGCGTTCATCGTTGACACGGTTGTGAGCGGATTGGATGTCCCCTGGGGCCTGGAGTTTCTGCCCAATGGCGATCTGTTGATTTCGGAGCGTGCAGCAAAACTCTACCGTTTTACAACGAACGGTGAATTGCAGGAGATCACCGGGCTGCCTGAAATTATGGTGAAAGGGCAGGGTGGATTGCTCGACCTGGAACTTCACCCGGATTACGAAAACAATGGCTGGCTTTATTTTACCTATTCTGGTTACGCCGAGGATAATAAAAATGAAGGCTGCACGAATGTGATGCGGGCTAGGTTGAACGGAAATACCCTGGTTGATCAGGAAGTGATTTTCAACGGAACGCCGGACTCTGATCGCGGACAGCATTGGGGAAGCAAGCTCGAATTCGATAAGAACGGCTACCTGTTCTTTGGTGTTGGCGATCGCGGCAATCGTGACGAAAATCCGCAGAGCTTGGCCAATCATGCCGGGAAAATTCACCGGATCATGGAAGACGGATCGATTCCGCCGGACAACCCGTTTATTGATACGCCGGGTGCAATTTTGTCCATTTATTCTTACGGACATCGCAATCCGCAGGGAACTTGCATGAATCCTGAAACAGGTGAGATTTTCGAAACGGAGCACGGACCAATGGGCGGCGATGAGCTGAATTTAATCAAACCCGGACTAAACTACGGATGGCCGGTTATTTCGTACGGTATCAATTACAACGGAACGAAATTTACCGATATCACGGAGAAAGAAGGGATGGAGCAGCCACTGACTTATTGGGTGCCTTCGATTGCGCCTTGCGGCATGACCTTTGTAAAAGGAGATCTGTATCCGGCCTGGAAGAATAACATTCTGATTGGCTCACTTCGCTTTCAGTACCTGGAACGCGTTGTGCTCGATGGTTACGAAGTGACGCATCACGAAAAGTTACTGGAAGGTATCGGCCGTGTGCGAAACGTAGAGATGAGTCCGGATGGCTATGTTTACGTCGCTATTGAAAATCCCGGCAAGATACTGAGGCTGGTTCCCGTAAATTGAGATATTGAAAAAATAAATAGATGAAAATGTTAGGTCAGCGAGATGCCGGCCTGACATTTTTTATTGCAAAAAACGAAATTAAATGATTTGGAAAATAGTTCTTTGGAGTGTCATCGTTTTAGTCATTTTATCGCTTGGTGTTTACCTGGCGATCAAACTGAATCCCTCATTTGGCGGGAAAAGTAGCGGGCAACGTTTGGCTCGCATTCAGCAATCACCGAACTATCGGGATGGCAAATTCTGGAATCCTGTTGAAACGGCCGTGCAGTCGGATGATATGCCTTTTTTCAAAGTGATGCGTGATTTCATCTTTGGTAAAGGAGATCTTGTTCCATCGGCGCCAATTCCGGTTGAGCCGTTAAGCTCTGATAATTTTGGGGCGGCTCCGCAAAAAGCCCGAATAACCTGGTTGGGACATTCAACGCTGGTTATTGAAATCAATCAGAAGCGGATATTAGTTGATCCAGTATTTTCGAAACGTACGTCACCCTTTTCGTTTTTAGGAACAAAAGCGTTTGATTTCAGCGAGGAATATCGGTTAGATCAATTGCCGCCGATTGATTTGGTGTTGATTTCGCATGATCATTACGATCATTTGGATTACGATGTCATCAAGCAGTTGAAAGATGCTTCAGTTCCGTTTGTGACGGCTTTGGGAGTTGGTGCCCATTTGGAACGCTGGGGAATTCAACCGGAGCGGATTACCGAGTTGGATTGGTGGGAATCCTATCGTTTTGCTGATTCAATTCAACTGACAGCAACACCTGCCCGGCACTTTTCCGGTCGTGGGCTGAATAACCGTTTTACAACCTTGTGGGCTTCGTGGGTGATTGATGGCGGTAATGAGAAACTGTTCTTCGGGGCAGATTCCGGCTATTATCCCGGCTTCAAAACCATCGGTGAGAAATTCGGTCCGTTCGATTTGGTGATGCTCGAGTGCGGACAGTACAGCCAGTACTGGCCATCAATTCATATGGCTCCCGAGGAAACTTACCAGGCAGCTTTGGACTTAAATACAAAAGTCCTGTTACCGATCCACTGGGGCAAATTTAAGTTGAGCATCCACCCATGGAAAGAGCCGGTAGAGCGCTTGTTGAAAGCAGCCGCAAATGATTCGACCTGGATTGCTACCCCACGAATCGGTGAATCCTTCCAGTTGGATCAAAAGCTGCCGGCCGATCGTTGGTGGCGGGTGCTTTAAGGTGTTTTTTGCGTCGGTGCCTGGCGGAACTTTCGTTTCCGATCCGATTTCATAAATGCCATCGGGTTGTAGAAAATCCGGTCTCGCAATTCGGCCTGACGGGTTTCTCTCCAGCGTTGGATCGCAGTCAGCACTTTACGCAAAACATCAAAATACAAGGTCACGGCCAATAGTGCGGTGAATAGCCAAATAAAGAGTGCATTGAAAATGATTGTCGGTATTTTTAGCGGGCCAACAAATTTGTAAGCCGCGTAAAAATGTGCGCGCCCGTTGTTTTCAAATGGTAACCGGTAAATCGGCTCATCACCCTGATGAATCAGATTCTGAGAGATGTAAATCTTGTTTTGCGAATATTTGTCGCGGAGCAAAAGCTCCAATTTCTTATTGGTGTATTTGTCTTTGAATTCCTGCAGCTTTTCCGAGTCACCCTTGAAACTTTGGAGAAGTAACTCGTACTTGGCATTTAGGGCATCATTGGCTTCGTTGTAAATTTTTTGATACCTCTTTTTCGCCGATGCGAGGTAATCTTTGAGTGTCGGATAGGGCAAATCCGCTGCGTTTTCTTGCAGCAATTGGGTCGCTGCAAAAATTGAATCCGACGGATGCATAACACTGTTGACCTGCGAAAATGAATTGTATAACAATGGTTTCAGCAGGTCGGCTTCATCAGTCTTGTTGGCTTCCTCCAAACTTTTATGCGCATTCACCAGCTTTTCAAGCTCGGGGAGGAAATAATAAGTGGCAAATCCCCAGGAGTTCTTTTCCAGTTCCTGGTCAAAGAAATGCTTTCGGTACGAATTGTTGGTGTATTGGTTCACCGCCAAAGCCTCGTATGACCAGCGCGAAACCATGGCATCGCCAATTAACGGCGTGTGGTCGTAGCTGGCAATGGAGTAATTCATTTTGTTGAAGTCGACGATTACGCCACTCAGAAGTAGTTGTGGTACCAGCAAAAACGGAATCATCACGTAAATGGCCACAGCCGAGTCCAGACCCGCAGAGAGGTTGAGACCGAGCAGGTTGGCAAAACAGGCTGTTGAAAACAGAATCACCCACATTTCGAAGGTGAGGCTTTTGATTTCCAGCAGATAGTTCCCGACCAGCACGAAGGTCAATACCTGGAAGGCTGACAGCAAGAATAGTAAAATGATTTTGGACGCAAAATAGGCGCCTTTGCTGAGGTTGAGAAACTCTTCCCGTTTACGGATCTTTCGATCCTTGAAGATTTCCTCGGCGCTAATGCTGAGCCCGATAAACAGTGCGACCACAACACTCATAAAGAGGTAGGCCGGAATGTTGTCGTTTTCGCTGAAGATATATTTGCCCTGGAAAGAGAATTTCGTGAAAAATCCCAGGATAACCGCCAAAATCGGTGCCTCGAGCAGAGCGATCGCTAAATATTGGCGGTTTGATCGTTTCGACGCGAAATCGCGCTGAAGGTACAGTTTGAATTGCGTCCACCATTTCGGCTTTTTGAAGAGCACATCGGGGAACTTTTCCTTTTTCACCGGGTTGGCTTTCATGAAGTCGATTACCCGAGGCTCTACCTTTTCACGGTAGCTCTGGTACCATTCCTGCGGAGAGACTTTTCGGCGACGAATACTCTTTCCGAAGGGGTCGACCATGCGAGCCTCGATGATGCGCAACGGCTGTTCGGTTTTCACATTACCGCAGCTCAAACATTCGCTCTCGTCGGGGTTGATGTAGTTGGCCTGGTGCTTAAAGTAAGTGATGGATTCCATCGGGTTCCCGAAGAAAACCACGCGTCCGCCTTTATCCATGACAATGATCCGGTCGAACAGTTTGTAGATGTCGCTCGACGGCTGGTGAATGTTGGCAAAAACCAGTTTGCCTTTCAAACATTGCCGTTTCAGCAGGTACATCACCTTTTCCGAATCGGCCGAGCTCAGTCCCGAGGTGGGTTCATCAACAAAGAGCATCGACGGTTCCCGCATCAGCTCCAGTGCGATGTTAAGGCGTTTTCGCTGGCCACCACTCAAAATCTTTTTCAGCGGGTTGCCGACAACCAGGTCGCGCGCTTCCACCAAATCAAAATCGGTGAGGGTTTGCTCAATGATTTGTTCAATTTTTTCGTCGTCGGCGTCGCTAAAGCAGAACAGGGCGTTGAACCGGAGGTTTTGGTAAACGGTCAGCTCCTCCAGTAATAGGTCGTCTTGCGGTACGTAGCCGATCACCCCGGTCAGCTTATCTTCGTTTTCCGGGTCGTGAATATCGTAGCCGTTGATGGTAATTTTACCACCGCTTGGTTTTAGTTTTCCGTTCAGTACATTCAGCAAAGTGGTTTTACCCACGCCGCTTCCTCCGAGTATCCCAACCAGGTCGCCCGACCGTTCTTGGAAACTCAGCTCGTGCAAACCGTAAACCCGCTTGTTAAACCGGTATTCAACCGCTTCAGCATTGAAAACAATCATCGGTTTACCCACATTCTGGATGAAACGGGTCATCACCGTGCTATAGTAAATCGGGATAATTCGCGAGGTTTTCAGCACGCCTCCCGGTGGGAAAATGTACAGGCGCTGGTTCACCAAACGGTGGCCGTTGAGGTACAGGTTTCGCGGACCTGTATATTTGAAAAACAGGGTGTTGATGCTCGGAATACGGATGAATTCGATGTCAACTTTCTGGTTTTCGCGGTACAGATGCTTTACCTCTTTGTGCTCGTATTCTTCTGTGCCGTTCACCACAAACAGCCAACTCTTTTCCTTGACTTTACTGATGGAGAAAAGCGCGAAACGGTAAAAATTGTCGTATTCCTTAGGGTTGATATTCAGCCCCATGGCGACAATGTGTACCATCTTCAGGTCTTCAATATTCAGACCTTTCGCTTTGTTGATGAAGTTGAAAAGTTGGGTGACAATCATGAACCGCACATTCAGATCGTAGTTGAAACTGATGTCGGTACAGATGTGTGTCAGGTATTTTTTGTTGATGAAACGCTCTCCCTCGCCTTCATCCTTGTAGAAAAACTCGCGGTGATCGACGTGGTAGTACGTCACGAAATCGCGGTACATGGTCAGGTATTTGTCTACCAGTTCCCGGTTGAAATTCTCTTTTAAATAGGATTCAACCAGGGCCATATTTTCCGATGACAAACGGTTTCTGTAATCCGTTATAATCGCAAATAGTTTAACCAGAGTTTCAATTATACCTTCGTACATGGGGGAGAGTTTTAACGAAATAGGGTCTTTGTAGCCGTAAGCAGCGGTTACAAAAACCCTATCGTTTTGTCAATTCGAATTGAATTACTGAACGTATGCTGCTCTGATCTGATCAACAGTTTCAGTCAGTTTCAGTACTTGTGTTTCGGTCATTGCAGTCGAGCCTTCTTCCATTGCATAAATAGCGTTGATGCTTTGGATATCGGCGTAAGCGCCAGCCAACATTTCAGAATCTTTCAGCGGTTCCATCATTTTCGCCAGGTCAGCCAAGGCGCCTTTTTGGAAAATGATTGCTTCCAGAATCTTAGGATTTTGGAAGGTGTTTTCAGAGATGTGTAAAGTCAGGTACAATCCTTCAACAACCGAACCGGTCAACACCAGGTACGACATTTCTGTGCGTCCTTGCTTGTTCAAATAAGAATAAGCATTTTGGAACATGTCGGTAACAATCGTCACCAGTTTTTCCTTGTTGTCCAGGTTTTCTTCAATTTGATCCGGAAGATTTTCGTCGAAAGCAGAAGTGAAATCCAGGTCGCGAATTAGCTTTTCGGCTGAACCAAAGTAAGCCTGAACTTCAGGTTTTTGGTTGTAAGTGGTTGCGTAAGCCAAATCAGCCGTGTAAATACCCAGGTTGATCGCTTTGTCTTTTTCCGTGAAATAGCTGTCGGCTTTGTCAGCCTCGTTGGCGATACCTACAATGTAACTTGCTTCAATGGAATTTAGCATGTTAGTCACCTCGAAAGTTGAAGGCAACGGATAAGCATATTCTTCGATTTCTTTTTTGATTGCTTCTTCAGCAACCTGCGCAGAATCTTTTTTAGGAGATTTACCGGTACAGGATTGAAATACGGGGGATAAGAATCCAGCTAAAAGTACCAGAGATACAAGGTGGTATGTTCTTTTCATATTCATTGGTGATAGTTTATAAAATCCTCAAAGACAACTTAGTTTTTTTTAACCGCATTCGTTTTTCAGGCTAAAATTTTTCCACCTGTCTGCGATTTTGTGCTAAAAATAATATAAAAATATTGCCCGTTGAAAAATGAACCCGATTTTTTGAGAAAGTTAAATTTATTGGCAATCTCAGGGCGCTGCACCTCCCGCCGTTATTGGAAATCTTAGGAATTGCGAACACGGCATCGGATTCTCACCGCGGGAAATTGGAGAGACCTCTTGGAATTGAAAAAGATGAAAGTCGGAAATTGCTATTTCGAACTGATCAGGCGGATGAATTCTTCGCGTGTGGCCACCCGTTCAAATGCTCCGGTAAAGTCGGAGGTGGTCGTTACGGAATGCTGTTTCTGTACGCCGCGCATCTGCATGCACAAGTGTTGAGCTTCAATAACCACAGCCACTCCAAGCGGGTTTAGTGTTTGTTGGATGCAGTCTTTTATTTGGCTGGTCAGGCGTTCCTGAACCTGTAACCGGCGGGCGAAGGCATCCACTACGCGGGCAATTTTGCTGAGCCCGGTAATGTATCCGTTGGGAATATACCCAACGTGCGCTTTGCCAATAAACGGCAGCATGTGGTGTTCGCACATCGAGTAGATTTCGATGTCTTTCACAATGACCATTTGTTTGTAATCTTCCTTAAACATGGCCTTGCGGATCATGGCTTCCGGATCCTGTTCGTAACCCTGCAGCAAAAATTGCATGGCTTTGGCAACACGAAGCGGTGTTTTTTGCAGTCCTTCCCGTTCAACATCCTCACCCAGCAACTTGATGATGCCGGTGTAATGTTCGCTGATTTGTTCTGTTACCGACTCGTTGAACCGGTCGATGCGCTTGTAGCCGCTGAATTCTCCGTTGTATGAATCTTCCATGTTTTAAAATCTGTATCCTGAAAATCAGGTTTGAACCTGCAAAGATAGAAGTTTCTCGCAAGCTGCGGGAATGAATGTGCTTCGAATCCCTGCAGGTTCATTACCGATCTCGACTTGTATGCTGAATTTGTATTTACAACACTCACTCGTCGAAGGTCACTCGCTTGTCTTTAGGCAGTCATTGGATAAAAATAATTTCAATGAATGACTTAATGACCTTTAATGACGAATGAACCTTTTCTTAGAGGTCGCGGGTGAAAATCCACTTGTCACCTTTTGACAGCTCGTTGTTGTAATAGTAACCTTCCATGTCGAAAGCCTTTAACTCTTCCGGCTTGGTAATTTTGTTTTCAACCATGAAACGACACATCATACCGCGCGCTTTTTTCGCGTAGAACGAGATGATTTTATAGGTGCCGTTTTTATTGTCTTTAAATTCAGGGGTGATAATTTTTCCCTTGAATTTTGATTGATCAATCGCTTTGAAATACTCGGCAGATGCCAGGTTCACCAGCATGCCGCTGTTTTGAGCAACCAGCTCGTTCACCTGTTTGGTGACTTTTGCTTGCCAAAACTGGTACAAATCTTTACTTTTTTCAACCGGCAGTTTGATCCCCATTTCCAAACGGTAAGGTTGAATTAAGTCCAGTGGTTTCAATAATCCGTAAAGCCCCGACAGAATGCGGATGTGATCTTGTGCAAAATCAAACTGCTCGTTGCTGAAGGTCTGCGCATTGATGCCGTCGTAAACGTCTCCGTTGAAGGCCAAAATTGCTTGCTTGGCATTTTCAGGCGTGAACGGCGGTTCCCACATCAGGTTGCGGTCAACATTCAGGTTAGCCAGTTTGGCCGAAATTCCCATCATTTTGATCAGGTCCGAAGCTTTCATCTTTTTCAGCTTCGCATTGATCTTCACGGATTCCGGCAAAAAATCTACTTCCGAGTATTTGTCTGTTGCCGGTTTTGTCTCGAAATCAAGTGATTTCGCCGGCGAAATAATTGCAATCATTTTCCCTTTTCTATTTAATTTAATAACACAAACAAAAATGGAAAATACAAAGTTTATCGATTTTTGCGAATTAATTGAACAACATTTTCAACGTGATGAGTATGAGGGAACATATCAACCGGTTGAATTTTTGTCACCTTGTAATCGACATCCAGTAGTGCCAAATCGCGGGCCTGGGTCGCCGGGTTACAACTGACATAAACGATTCTTTCGGGCGCTGCAGCCAAAATCGTCTTCACCACATCTTCGTGCATACCGGCGCGTGGCGGGTCGGTAATAATCACATCCGGTTTGCCGTGTTGGGCAATGAAAGCCTCGTTCAGTACATTTTTCATGTCGCCGGCATAAAAGAGGGTATTTCCCAGTTCGTTGATGCCCGAGTTCACTTTCGCGTCTTCAATGGCTTCCGGTACATATTCAATTCCAATCACCTGTTTGGCTTTTTTAGCCACAAAATTGGCAATGGTTCCGGTTCCGGTATACAAGTCGTAAACCACTTCGTCGCCTTTTAACTCGGCAAAGTCGCGGGTAACTTTGTAAAGCTCGTAAGCTTGTTCCGAGTTGGTTTGGTAAAAACTTTTCGGCCCGATTTTGAATCGCAGACCTTCCATTTCCTCAAAAATATGATCGGGACCTTTGAACGGAATAATTTCCTGGTCCGAAATTGTATCGTTGGGCTTTTGGTTGATGACGTACATGATCGAGGTCAGCTCAGGGAACTGGGCAGCGATGGCCTCCAACAACCCGTTTTGTTTTTCCAGGTCTTCATAAAAGAAAACCACGATCAGCATGTTTTCGCCAGTGGAGGCGGTGCGGACAATCATGTTGCGCAAGAAACCTTCTTGTTGACGAATGTCGAAAAAGCTCAACTTATTTTTCAGCGCGTACTCGCGAATGAAATTCCGAACGGCATTCGAAGGCTCGGGCTGCAACCAACATTTTTCGATGTCGATGATTTTATCGAATAAGCCGGGGATGTGGAATCCCAGCGCATTCATCTCCAAGTGCTCGGCGTCGGTGTCCATCTCTTCGAACGAGCGCCAGCGCTTGTTTGAAAAACTGAACTCGAGCTTGTTGCGGTAAAATGTATTTTTAGCCGATCCTAAAATCGGTGAAATCGCCGGCAACTCAATCCGACCCAATCGACGCAACTGGTCGGCCACTTGCTTTTGTTTGTAGTACAATTGTTTTTCGTACGGAAGAAACTGCCATTTACAGCCACCGCAGGTTCCAAAGTGCGCGCAGAAAGCTTCCTGCCGGTCGGCCGACTTTTCGCGGATATTGGTCACACGTGCTTCCATGTAACTTTTTCGTTTTTTGGTCACCTGTAAATCTACGATGTCGCCCGGAACAACGTGCGTGGTAAATACAACCATGTCGTTTACACGGGCAATGGCTTTGCCTTCGGCGCCAATATCGGTAATCTCAACAGCCTCGTACAAGGGCTTGTTTTTTCTGCTTCTTCCCATTGAATTGAAAATTTTTGCAAAAATAGCGAAATCAACGAAACGAAAAACTGTAAAGAGCTGTTTGTCGATAGCAGTTATCAGTGTGAAATTTTAAGCTACTTCAACTGAAAAGTAACGGGTTTGGTATGACAAGTTCGTTATAAATTCTGTAGTTTTGTGTCATATACACGGTTATTTTAAGAGTCATGAAAAAACGTTACTGGATTCTGGGCGGAATCGTACTTTTCGTTGCGATTGTTTTGTTCTTCCTTTCAAGTATTATCAAGAGTTATATCAATAAAAACGGCGAAGAATTGATTGGCCGTAAAGTGAATGTGGGGGAACTGCATTTCGACTATTTCAATGTGGCGGTAAAGGCCAGCGACATTGTGATGTACGAGAAGAATGCGGTCGACAGCTTCTTGTCGGTTCGGCAGGTTGAAGTTGATTTTAGCCCCTGGAAACTCTTCAACAGCGAGTATTCTTTTTCGAAGATCTCGGTGGTGGACCCGATGGTCAGCATTCAGCAATACGCGGATGGCTACAATTTCGATGACCTGATTCCGGAGTCGGACACCACGCTGGTGACGGAGGAAAAAGCCGACGAGCTGGTGCGTTTCAGCCTGTATAATATGAGTATGACCAATGGCGAAATCCGCCTGTACGACCAGCCGGTTGATAACCGTATTAATATTACCAACCTTAATTTTGAGTTGCCGTTGATTGCCTGGGATAACAAGAAATCCAACGTTGGGGCCGAGTTCAGTATCGGCGACCAGGGACTGGTGCAAATTCAGGCTGTGGTTGACAACGAGGCGCAGAATTACGAGGTTGACATCAACACAACCGATTTGCAGATTAACCGGGTGAGCAATTACCTGACCGATTATATGGATGTGAAGGAACTGAATGGTTTGCTGACATCGCAGATTCAGATTATGGGTGATCTTGACGATCTGATGAATGTGCAGATCACCGGCTCGGGGAAAATGACCAATGCTTCGGTGATTGACGGGCAGGGAGAAACGCTGCTGTCGGTGCCTGAAATCCGGACCCGCATCAAGTCGTTAAACCTGAAAACCTTTGCCTTCGATTTTTCATCGATCGAAATTGACGAGCCCAACTTGTTAGTGACCCGTGGAAAAGAGAAAACCAATATGGAGCAGTTTTTTGCGCCCATGTTTGAAGAAGATACCACGCAGGCCGTGCAAATTACCATGGAAAAGGGTGATGATGTAACGACTTCGTACTCGATTGACACACTGATTGTGAACAAGGGGATGCTCCGGTTTGTGGACAATACCCTGAACCGCAAGTGCCAGATTGATTTGTCTGATTTGGATGTGAACATCCAAAACCTGTCGGATAGTTCGAGCAATATTCCGATTACCTTCTCATCGACCATCAATAAAACCGGGTACATTAAAGGCAGCACGACTTTGAACCTGAATGACATGTACGACTTTTACCTGGATGCGCAGTTGAAGAACCTAGATTTGGTGAGCTTTTCACCTTATTCGGAATATTACATTGCTTCGCCATTTACGCAGGGCTGGTTCAACTACGACCTGATGGTGAAAATGGGTGGCGGCAAGCTGAGCAATCAAAATACCATTCATGTGGGCGAGTTGGAGTTTGGGAAGAAAACCAGCGACAAGCCGTACGTGAAGGTTCCCATTCGTCTGGGACTTTATGTGATGAAGGACGCCAACGATAACATCGATATTGATATGCCGGTGAGCGGATCTACGAATGATCCGAAGTTCAAAGTGGGAAAATTGATTTGGGGAGCTTTTGTGAATGTGTTGTCCAAAGCAGCTTTGTCGCCGTTTAAAGCCATGGCTGGCCTGGTGGGCACCAATCCCGAGAAACTGGAGTACCTGAACTTGGCGTACCTGCAGGATTCGCTGACAAATGACGAGCTGCAAACATTGGGCTCACTGACCAAAATCATGCAGAAGAAACCGGACTTGCTGGTGAGTTTCATCCAGCGGACCAATGCTGATTTGGAAAAGGAAAAGTTGGCGGTGAAACTGGCCAAAAACAACTACATGGCCGAACAGAAGGTGACTGAATTGCCGGCCGATGACGATAGCCAATTCAAGCAATTCCTGACCTCGAAATTACCAGCAGCCGATTCGCTGGGAGTGGAAGTGGCATGCTCCAAATATATTCCGGCCAGCCAGGTTAACGAGGCATTTGGAGAACTGCTGCAAAAGCGAAATAAAATGATTACCGACTACTTTGCGGAACAACAAATTCCGGCCGAAAATGTACTGGTGGGCATTGCCGACCTGGAAAATCTGCCCGACGAAATCCGTCGCCCGGAATTTAAGGTGGAGGTTTCGTTGAAGTAGGAGAGAACGGTTTCCGTCTCAATTTCTTTTTGGGTCGCTGCCGCACGATCGCATCATGTGGCTTTAAAAACCATATGAAAGGTTCGTGCGGCAGCGAGGGGGGGATTTGCTGTTATTCCTTGATGCGGTATGATAAAACAAACGAAAGCGTTTTCACATCTGCTACCCAGTAGGTATAACCATTCGCTAGATTTCGATTGGTGTAGTAGCGAAGTTCGGCATTCACCCGTTTGTTACAGTGATAGCCAATCCCAAGCGAAAAGCGAGGAACATTTCCAAGTTCAAGTTCAAAGTCCTGGGCCGTACAGACTATTTTACTACCAAGCGCCAAATTATAATCGCATGCCGCATTCACGAACAAAGCATTTTGGTTTCGCAGGTAGAAATAGTGACGGAGACCAGCATTCAGGCTGACTCCCTTATAGTCCACCTCATAATCCACTCTGTTATTTGGATAATCGTTTGATAGATCCGATTTTAGGTATTCAAAGACCGGTTCAAAAATAATTGCCCATTTATTTTTATTGAAGGGTAGGAACTTCTCGAAATTTATTCCGATGCTGGCGCCAATTGACTGTTCTGGTCCAGCACTTACCTGTGAATCCAAGCCAGATTCAATATTAAACGAATTATAATTTCCCGAAGCGATAACCGAAATGTAAAATGGATTCGCTTTTTTTATCCTTTCGTAGGTTTCGACCTCAGCTCCGACACAGGTATTATAGCGAGCGAAAATATTCTTTAAGGCTTTTTCCTCATAGGCAATGTGGTATAAATCTTTCGGCACAATCGCATCACAATTCAGGACGGCGCTTAATTGTTTGCGGAAGCGATTGTTGTAATAAATTTGCTGATCCCGATAGTACATTTTCCATTCTAAGGGGACAGGCATCTCGCCCGCGCGTTGGTACAGGTAACGTACAGTTCCTTGTCGGTCATAACACAGCAATGATAGGTCTCCTTGCAGCAACACTTTCAAATAAACGGTCACCTGGTGTAGTTCCGGCTCGATATCGGATGATACAGAAGATAATACATCCGACGATTGGTCGAGTTCGCCCGCGTACCTCACGTAGTGGGCACCACCTTCAATCCCAAAGCCTATGATCGAATCGGAGCTAGCCGACTGCTTAAACAACTTGTCGCCTATTTTGAAGTTAAATAGATCGGGGCTGTTTCGCCACTCTTTATCTTCGATTTGACATTCAGTGCGGGTTCCGTCGGCCTTAAGTACATAACCGGGAATGAACTCAATTTGCGCAAATGCCCATGTGTACATCAAACAAAAGGCACACAAGCTCAACATTTTTTTCATATCACTCTTTTAGGGGTGTAAAATTAATTATGTCGCCAAAAATAGTAAAACCCATTAAATTCTCTCATTAACCACGCGGATCCAATTCTACAGATTGCAGATTCAATTCCCTTATTTTAAAGGCCAAGAAGCCCATCGCTGGTTTGCAAATGAAGGTGTTGGGAGCTAAAAACTGACAAAGAATTGATGAATCTGATTTTAAAATTATGGTATAAAAAATAGGAAAAGTGAATAAAAACCAATTATCATTTGATCACGATCAACTGGTTTTGCAAGGTCCTAATCATTTGATCAGGTTGCTGGCGCGCTTTTGTAAAGCGTGCCTTGAGAAACAAGGTCCGGTAGGCAAGGATTTTAAATCCGCGCCAGCTAGGGAGTAATTTATAGATATTCAAAGTTTGTGCGATTATATCGAGTCTTCCCATACTCATTCATGTATTCCTCAAACTTTCTGTTTCTCATATCACTTCCAAATCCAGTAAGTACCGATTTAAGCGTTTTATTTTTGAGAACAGGAATTAAATCTTCTGGTTGAAGATTTGAACAATCAACGCAAATGAATTCCTCTAAACACTTAGCATATTTTAACGAATCGACATTTTTCAGTCCTTTCATATTCTCAAAATATATTCTCCTTAATTTTTCATTTGCAGATAAATCAGGTACTTTTTCAATATTTGGTAGAGATTGTAAAAAGAGATATTGCAAATCAGTAAGTTTCGAAATAAAACCAATATCACTTAATTTTCTCACTTGCCATAATTCGAGGTATTTAATTCCTCTCATTTCTGTCAATGCGCTGAAATCTTTTATTCCACCAAGTTTAATATCTACAGACCAAAGTTTCTTGAGGCCTTTCAAATAATTAATATTCTCAGACGAGATGGATCGCAATACAATCTTTTCCAAGTTCCCTAACTCAGAAATTGCCTCAATACCTTTGTTTTGTCCCTCGATGTAAACATATTCCAAATCCTTAAATCTTGAGATCACAGAAATATTTGGCTTTTTTGATCTGGTTTGTCCGATAAACAGACTTTTTAACTTAGGGGAGATATCATTTAGAAATTCAAAACTTGTCAAGTTAAAAATCCCCAATCTAAGAATTTCAAGATTTTCAAGCAGTGCAATATTCTCAACGTTGTTGCATTCCATCAAACAATCAGCCGAAAAATTCTTTGTGGATGGGAGATATTGTAAAAAACTTAAATCACATTCCTTTCCATAGTGCCCAAAAACTCTCAATTCAATATCAGGTCTCTCACTTAATAAATAAGTTTCGATGTTTTTCCAGATAGAATTATCAGTTACTGGGTCAACAAATTGGATTACCGATAATTTATCAATCTTTGCAAGTTTCTTAATCTCTCGCTTTGAGATTTTATTACTCAAATTATATCTTCCTAATGTCTCATTTATTTCTTTGAAGCTCATGAAGGTTGTTTGTGGTTGTTTTTCTTGCTATTTGTATAGACGTCCCTTTTCTGCTGCACGATTGTATTGTGTGGTTTTTGAAGACCAAGAGAATGGATTCGCGTGGTAGCGGGGGTGTGGCTTTATTTATCAAATTCTAAATATTTAAGTTCTAATCCTGTTTTAATCAAAATATAATTAATCATTTCGGTGTCTTTCTTATAATTTGAGTTACCACCTTGTCTTGAACTCCATTTATATGAGTCTGAAAAATCAATTATATAATGTTTATCAATCACGACATTACCATTCGGAGCTATCAATTTATCAACTGATTTTATGGCCTCGATATCTTTGTATTCATATCTTGATTCTGTGAGTTGAAAAAAATCACTGATTATAATTTTATCATTGTCGAAATACGCATAATAATTGATTGCCAGGATAAAAAAGGCAGTCACAAAAACAATTAGGAATTTAATTACGAAGGTTGAGACTTTATCAGCATCAAATCCATATTTAAGACTTGAATAAGCTGCGTAATCATTATATCGGTCTTGTAATAATATTTTCTGAAGTTTCAGATAGGCGGATGCAGACAATCCAAGTCCACCAAATATTGCCGGAACAAGCCACATTATTCTCTCAGGTATAAATAGGTATCCATTGTCACTCGCTTGAGAAAATCTTATATCAGAGACCCAGCCCAAAAAATTGTATAGTATTATCACAAAAATCGGAGTTAAAGAAAAAAATAGAAGAAGCGTCAAGATATCAAATTTCCAAAATTCCTTTCTCAGTTCTCCAATCGGTTTTGTCGATTGATATTTGGACTTTTTCACTGGGTAATACTTACCGAAAAGCACAAAAATCAAGGACATTAATGCTGTTGAAATTACGATTGAAGTATATTTTTCACTCATAATCGCTCAAAATTGGATTTCTATTGTTGCTTGAATTAGGGGGGGATTGTTCATTATAAGTCGAACAATACAGTCGATATTATCGACAGAATCAGCAGAGTTACAAAAAATCCTATCCACCAATTCTCAAAGTCAGTTTCAAAATATTTACTGCGAAACTGAACGAAAACAAGACTTAGGATCCCAGATGCTAACAGTTGAACCAATGCAGTCAAAAAGCTTGGTTTAAGTTCAAAATCAGTCAGGAAAAGACGAACTAGAAATGAAATCAAAAATAGTCCCCCGATTATTATCTTTTTTCTTTGTTTCCTTTGCTCTTGCGTGGTTTGGTTACCTGGAATATTCATTTTTTTTTGTTTTCAAATAGTTACCACTAACACTCACTTTCAAGTTCTCGGGGCGGATTTCCCCGCCTGCGCAAGGCTGGTGCAGTTGGCGTACCACCAAACCCCGCCCTGCAATATGTACCGTGTTGTAGGTAGTTTTTTATTATTCCAATAATCCATTAATTTCATTTTCCAATATTTTCCCACCGTTTAGGAAGACCGTTATCAAACCTGCCAATAAAAGAAGTGTCAAAGGAGTCAGAACAACAATAAGGTATAGAAGAGCTTTATTCATTTTTACTCTTTTATACCTTTCCTCTAACTTGAAGATTCGTTCATTTTTAATGAATATCTGATAGACAAAGAACAAGATGAGAGCCATGAGTCCGAATACAACTATCATAATTGTAGACTTTTCATATTCTATTTGTCCTTTAAATACTTTCTTGTCAATGAATGTTTTAATTGGCAATAGTATTGCAAATGACAGAAAGAAGTAAACAGCACTTATGTACAGTGTAATACTGAACTTTGGTAAGTCATTCTTTCGTCTATATTCCTCGAAAAGTTTTGCGAAAATTATATTCATTCAATTTGGGTTTTAAAATTACCTACAACGGTAAATTGTATGAGTAGTGGCAGATTGCGTAGCACTTTCCTGTCAAACCGCTGTGCAGTTTGGGCGGGCTACAAACCTTGATATTTACCACGTTCCCTGCCATTACTTATACAAAATGTTGTAGGGCGTGTTTATTTTTATCAGTTTATAATCAATTTTATCTTTGTTTATTGTCTGTTTTTCAAGTATTAAGTCATTACCTAATTTAGTCCAATAGAAACAAGGGAAAATTGATTCATGTCCTGTTCGTTGAAAACACAAATTGTCTCTATTGTCACTAAAATAACCAACAGAAATATAGTATTGGTCTGCTTTAAATAATGATTTGTCAAGATTCACAAGACCTGAAACATAGCCATTACTTGAAAAACAAATTAATTTAGTTGTATCATTCTCAACATAATAAGTTCCGTCAATAAACTTATTATTAATCAATTGGTCGTAATCAACGTATTTTATAAGCTCAATTTCATTTGTTTGTGAATTTTCGATAGTACTTAAACTCATTAACGTGTCATTATTATAAGTCGAAATACTTATTTTGCCTATATTTTTGGGACCAATAAACTTGTCCTTCCATTTTTTATCAACAGTATCATAATAACTCGATATATCCTTTTCAATTATTGTTACAGAGTCATTCTTTAAATCAAATTTAATTGAATAACCCATTTGAATAAAGTTCTCTTTTGAGTCTATAAAAACAAAATAGCTCGAATCCTGCGGAAAAATATTTGAATATTTTTTTCCTGGATTGTAGTAAAATCTATTTATACCATTGAGTAAATCATGAATCATTGCTGGAGTTTGTCCTTTCTCAATTGAATCTCGATATGATTTTAGTATCCAAGTACCATGTAAGGCATTTTTAAAATCATTTTCAGATTGAAAGTCAATATTTCCTTGTGATTTACAGTCAGTATAAAAAAGAACTGCAAATAATATTATCAAAATACTTTTAATAATCTGCATTGTCTCTGTGTTTTTAACATGCCCTACAACGGAAAATTGGATGTTGCGTGGCGATTGCGGCGAGGGTCAGTGTCGACCGAAGGAAGACCTGACGCGGGATGCAAAGCCACGCACCCTCGGACACCCGCCATGCAATATTCCAAAATGTTACCGCCAGTTTTTATTTTATTTTGTAGTAATGGACAATTGTTTTTTTATTTATCCAGTTTTCTATTAAAAATTCTTCTCCTTCTTTGGGCCAATCTATATGATGATAAACTGAAGGGTCAAAAAAGTAATTCGAATATAGTTTTGCAAGATTCAGAGCGTTAGATTTTTTAACGCTGTCAGTTGTCAATGAAGCTGCTTTTTCAAACGTTTGAACAGCTAAACAATATACCATTCCTTTATCAAATTCATATTTAAAGCAAGAGTCTATGGAGCTTATATATGCTTGTCCTAAAACAATGTACGCATCAGAATTAGTCAAATTAGTCTGAATGACTTTTTCTGCATAATCTCTGGATTTTGAAAAGTTCCCATTTTTAAGTTCAATTTTAGCCTTTATTAGAAGCAATGAGTCAGCATTTTGACATGCAACTGGAATTGTCAAATAGAGTGAAATTATTACTATGAGAATTGACCTTATCATTCTGATTTCCTTAGACAGACTGAATTAAATTGGCGGTAACGGAAAATTGTATGAGTAGTGGCAGATTGCGTGGTAATTTCCTGTCAAACCGCTACGTAGTTTGAGCGGGCTACAAACTTTGATATTTACGACATTGCCTGCCATTACTTATACAAAATGTTATGCGCTGGCTTTTATTCTTTCGGTTTATATTCTACTATTTTGCTATATCCTTCATTCAAACCTTCTGAAATAGCACTATCTCTAAGTTCTAATAACGCTTTATAAAAAGGGTCATCAGTATGATTTGGAAATAAATAATCTGTAGTATAGCATTGTTTAAATTTGAAATCCTCAGTTAAAAATACTGCGGCGATGACATCCTCTGCACATATATTAGAATGCAAACCAAATCCACCGTAATGCAGATAAGCTTTCTGTCGTTTGGGTCGCTCTGCTTTAATGTCAATAAACTCGATTTGGTCCAAGTCTCTTTTCAAACCCTTTTTTGTTCCAATTATATAGATAACCGGATAATCGGATAATTTGGCTTTATGTTCTCTTTTTAAAGGCTTATACCAAGCATACTCTTTGCCCCTCTCTTCGTATTTGTCGTATTGGTTTGTGGCAAACCAAAGTGCGACATTGATATCTGAAGTAATGTCTAAACCATGAGTTGGAATACCATAATGTTGGCCTAATCCCATAGTCATTAAATCCCATTCAAAAGAATAATATAAACGCCTAAATTCTTCATGCTTTTTGTCTATCTCAATGTTTTCATATGGGCTAAAATTCCCCCACAATGGCCATATCTTATCGAGTTTATCAAATTTTTCTTTTTCAAATTTAGAATAAATTAAGCCTTGTAGCTGGAATTGGAGAATTGCAGAAAATCCATCAAAGTCAAAGTTTTCCCTTGAAGCTGATGTTGGTAATGATAACTCTTCAATGTCAGTTTGACCATATAATAATTCATTCGTTAGTTCTGAACGGTTTAAATCCCAATGCTTATTCTGACCTCGAAAATAAATTTCGAGATCTTTATTTTCGGCTTTAACTGAATCGATAATGGAGTTAAGTTGGGTTATGTCATTACATATTAATTTTGGTATTCTATTTCGATTTGCTCTTATAAAACCCAAGTTTTGATTTATGGATGTTTTAGATTTTCCATATTGGCCGTATAACGCAACTCCTGAAACATGAGGTATTCCATATATGTTTTGATATTTAGAATCAATAATAAAGTCATCTTTTATTGTTGATTCACGAGGTAAAATTACATCTTTAACAAGTCCATCTATATACTTAAGGTTTTTTGGGGCTCCATCTAATGCAAAGTTTACTAGATTAAAATCAAGAAACTGTTCTTCTTTTAAGTAGAATATTCCATCATTTATTAGTTTGGCAGAATCGTTTCCAAATGATTTATTCAGGAGTTTTTGATTTTCTTTAGAATTTATTGTTTGATTCAATTCACTTGATTTAACTTGCCATTGTGGAGTATTTATTTGTTTTGAATATTTCTCACTTCTTTTAAGTAAATCTTCATCCCAAAATCGCCTTAATACACCTATTTCATTTGCTCTAGAATTGTAGGCAGATAGCGTGGTTGAATATGTCCTATATGATCCTTCGTTGAAAAGTGTAGGTCTCCCCGCACCTTGAGCCTCATATTTTTTTACTAAATCATTTATCGGTTTTAATCCTTCAAGAATGTGAGTTTGAAACTCTATAATCCTATCAATTGACATACATGTTTTTGCCATAAATAAATAGCTAGTTTTAAAACCTAAATAAGGATTTGAATTCTTAACTAAAGAGCCTTCTGGTACTGCAGAGACAGAAACAGAAGGCATTTTTACTGCAATATATCTTTCAACGTCAATTCCGAGATGTTTGATTAATGGATTTATCTTGTAATGAGGGAAAGCTTCTTTTGTAATAACCTTTTCTGTTTTGTAAACCTCATTTAAAAATGCCACACCATTTTCAATTCCAATCACGTTACGTTCTCCGTCTAATCCATTTACATGTCCATACTTAAAATCTTGAACTTTTGAAATACAACTGTCTTCATCTTGTTGTAAACAAGCGATAACTTGTAATAAGTCTATATAAAATTGAGAATCTATCATGGTTTATTTCTTGAATCTAGGCTTTTATTTAGCTTGCGCATAACGGTTGGTACATGTTGTCGGGGCGGATTTCGGAGAGCGTTCCTGTCCGAAGGACACGGAACTGCGATGCGAGAATCCGCAGTTGGCGTACCAC